>NZ_CP173677.1:1065963-1401445 GCF_045055315.1 Allobrachymonas wangyanguii | reverse complement strand
TTGGCGTGGCGCTGCTGATGCTGCAAGGCTGGTCCGAGCTGATCAAGCGCTTTGCCTTCCTGCAGGGCCGCATTGCCGATCCGGCTGACAAGCCCGATGAAACCCCGCCCGAGCAGGAGCTGATCAACGCCCTGCGCGCCAACGAGCATGACACGCCGGCTCCCGGCAACCAGAAAGCCTGATTCCGGAGCCTGACACCATGGACTTTATTCTTCACAATTTCGCGCCGATCATGTTCGGCGGCCTGATCGCCTTCCTGCTGATGGGCTTCCCGGTGGCATTCAGCCTGGGTGCCTGCGGCCTGTTCTTCGGTTTCCTCGGCATCGAGCTCGGTATTCTGCCGCCAGCGCTGATGCAGGCGCTGCCGCTGCGCATTTTCGGCATCATCACCAACGACACCATGCTGGCGATTCCGTTCTTTACCCTGATGGGTCTGGTGCTGGAGCGCAGTGGCATGGCCGAGGATCTGCTCGATACCATCGGCCAGGTCTTCGGACCGATGCGTGGCGGCCTGGCGCTGGCCGTGGTCTTGGTGGGAGCCTTGCTCGCCGCCACCACCGGCGTGGTTGCCGCTTCCGTCATCTCCATGGGCCTGATTTCGCTGCCGATCATGCTGCGCTACGGCTATGACCGGCGCGTCGCCTCGGGCGTGATTGCCGCCTCGGGTACGCTGGCACAGATCATCCCTCCCTCGCTGGTGCTGATCATCATGGCCGACCAGCTGGGCCGCAGCGTCGCCGACATGTACAAGGGTGCCTTCATCCCCGGCTTCATGCTGATGGGCTTCTACATCCTGTACGTGCTGATCCTGGCCGTCTTCCGCCCCAAGATGGTCCCTGCCCTGCCCCCTGAGGCGCGTGCCTATCGCCAGCCGAATGGCAGCAGCGGCTACCCGTCACTGATCGTGCTGACCGTCATTTCGGCACTGGTCGCCATCTTCCTGGCCCGCCACATCATTGACGTCTATGCCTGGTTTGGCCATGAGGTCACTGCCGTGGCTACCGACGAAAAAGTCGTGGTGGCCCTGTGCGCCGGCACCTTCCTGGCGTTCGTGATTGCCAGCCTGAACAAGCTGCTCAAGCTCAACCTGCTGTCCAAGCTGGCCGAGCGCGTCACCTTTGTGCTGATCCCGCCGCTGCTGCTGATCTTCCTGGTGCTGGGCACGATCTTCCTGGGCGTGGCCACGCCGACCGAAGGCGGTGCCATGGGTGCCGTCGGTGCCCTGATCATGGGCTGGGTCAAGCGCCGCCTGTCCTTCGTGCAGCTGAAGCAGGCACTGGAATCCACCACCAAGCTGTCCGCCTTCGTGATGTTCATCCTGATCGGTGCCACCATGTTCAGCCTGGTGTTCCAGGGCGTGGACGGCTCGCTGTGGGTGGAAGGCCTGCTGGCCAACCTGCCGGGCGGACCGATCGGCTTCCTGATCTTCGTGAACGTGCTGATCTTCTTCCTGGCGTTCTTCCTGGACTACTTCGAGCTGTCCTTCATCATCGTGCCGCTGCTGGCACCGGTGGCGGAAAAGCTCGGTATCGACCTGATCTGGTTCGGCGTGCTGCTGGCGGTCAACATGCAGACGTCCTTCCTGCACCCGCCGTTCGGTTTCGCGCTGTTCTTCCTGCGCTCGGTGGCACCGGCCAAGGCCTATGTCGATCGCGTCACGAAGAAGACCATCGAGCCGATCACCACCATGCAGATCTACAAGGGCGCGATCCCCTTCCTGATCATCCAGATCACCATGGTCGGTATCCTGATTGCCTTCCCGCAGCTGGTCACTGGCAGCCTGGACAAGCAGGTTGAGGTCGATATGGACAAGGTCACGGAGCAGATGTTCCAGAGCCTGCAGGATGAGAAGCTGGAAAGCGACCTGCAACAGCCGGTCGCCCCGGGCATGCCCTCGGTCGGCTCCACGCTGAACCATGATCTGGGTAATCCCTTCGCTGATGAACAGCCGGCCGCTCCGGCTACCCCTGCCGCTCCTGCAACGGACGCAGCCAAAACGCCTGCTGCTCCGGCTGCAGCCGGCGGCGGTCTGGCTCCGGCTCCCATCGGCAGCGATGGTCTGGCTGACGATCCGATGCAGGATCTGCAGCGCATGATGGAGCAGGACAAGAAGGCCCAGTAAGCCCCTGCCCCGCCTGCCACCGCGTGTGGCAGGCAGCCAGCAAAAAACCCGGACGCTTGCGCGATCCGGGTTTTGTTTTTGGCAGCGTACCGGCCAGTATGAACTGGCCGGATCCTGTGGCAATTACAGGTTGGTCACGGTAGCCATGTAGCTGTCGTAGCGGAACTGCGAGAAGCGGCTCCACAGCAGCTGGTCGCGCTGGAAGGCGCGCATGTCCTGGTGGATCTTCTTGAACTCCGGCGAACGTGCCTCGTGCTCGGCAAACACTTCCATGGAAGCCTTGAAACCGGCGTCCAGGATCTCCTTGGAGAACGGCTTCAGCTGCGTACCGGCAGCCACCAGCTTCTTCAGGGCAACCGGGTTGAAGGCATCGTACTTGTTGGTCATTTCGCGGGCTGCCACGCGGGTAGCAGCGTCCACGATCGCCTTGTTGGTGGCGGACAGGGCTTCGTAGGCCTTCTTGTTGATGAAGAACTCCAGTTCTGCACCACCTTCCCACCAGCCCGGGTAGTAGTAGTACGGAGCCACCTTGTTGAAGCCCAGCTTTTCATCGTCGTGGGGACCGACGAATTCGGTTGCGTCCAGCGTGCCCTTTTCCAGCGACTGGTAGACGTCACCGGCCGGCATGTTCTGCGGCACCACGCCCAGCTTCTGCATGGCTTCGCCGAACAGGCCGCCACCCATGCGCATCTTCAGACCGTTCAGGTCGGCTGCGGTGTTGATTTCGCGGCGATACCAGCCACCCATCTGCGTACCAGTGTTGCCGGCGCTGGCGCTCTTGATGTTGTAGTTGGCGTAGAACTCGTCCAGCAGCTTGCGACCGTTGCCGACTTCCATCCAGGCGTCCATCTGGCGTGCGGTCAGGCCGAACGGTACGGCGCAGCCGAAGGCGAAGATCGGGTCCTTGCCGGTGAAGTAGTAGGAAGCAGACTGGGCCATTTCCACGGTGTCGTTCTGGATCGCATCCACCACGCCAAAAGCGGGCATCAGCTCGCCAGCCGCGTGCACGGTGACTTCAAACTTGCCGCCAGACAGCTCTTTCACGGTCTGGGCAAAGCGCTCGCCGCTACCGAAGATGGTGTCCAGCGACTTGGGGAAGCTGGAAGCCAGGCGCCAGCGCACGGAATCGGACGTATGAACCGCCGGAGCACCGCCAGGAGCCGGTGCCGCGCCAGATGCAGCCGGTGCTGCAGCGGCGTCTTCTTTCTTGCCGCACGCAGCCAGTGCGCCTGCGGCAACGGTTGCACCGGCAATACCGATGCTCTTGACGATGGAACGACGATCCATGTATTTCTCCAGATAGTAGTTTGAAAAGGATTGAGCCTAACCGGAAAATTATAGGATCCCGGTGGCTGCCTGACAGACCGGTTTTACCCGGCATTCAGGAATTTGTAAATATGTTTTCGGGGCTGACGGGCTTCAGGACGCAAAACGCTTGCGTACGGAAGCGGCAATGCCATCGGCATCCAGGCCCTGCATCTGGTACAGCTTGACCGGATCGCCATGCTCGATAAAGCTGTCCGGCAGGCCAAGCTGCAGCACCGGACGCTCGATCTGGTGCGCTTCCAGCGCTTCCAGCACGGCGCTGCCGGCGCCACCCATGATGCAGCCATCCTCGATGGTCACCAGGTGCGCATGTGTGCCGGCCACTTGGAGTAGCAGTTCCTCGTCGAGCGGCTTGGCCCAGCGCATGTTGACCACCGTGGCGTCCAGCTGTTCAGCCGCCTCGAGTGCCGGGTACAGCAGCGAGCCAAACACCAGCATGGCCACCCCGCCCTGCCCCTGGCGGCGGATTTCGCCCTTGCCAAATGGCAGGCCTTCCAGCGAAGCAGGCGGCGTCACGCCAGCGCCGGCACCACGCGGGTAGCGCACCGTGACGGGGTGATCCTGCTCGTAGGCGGTGGTCAGCAGCTGGCGGCACTCGGCCTCGTCTGCCGGGCAGGCTACGCTCATGTTGGGAATGCAGCGCGTAAAGGCGATGTCGTAGTTGCCGGCATGGGTGGCGCCGTCGGCGCCGACCAGGCCGGCACGGTCCAGCGCAAACACCACCGGCAGGTTTTGCAGTGCCACGTCGTGGATCAACTGGTCATAGGCACGCTGCAGGAAGGTGGAATAAATCGCCACCACCGGCTTCAGGCCCTCGCAGGCCATGCCGGCAGCAAAGGTCACGGCGTGCTGTTCGGCAATGCCGACATCGTAGTAGCGGTCCGGGAAGCGCTTGTGGAATTCGACCATGCCGGAGCCTTCGCGCATCGCCGGCGTGATGCCGACCAGGCGCTTGTCCTGTTCCGCCATGTCGCACAGCCAGCTGCCGAAAATCTGAGTAAAGGTGGTCTTGGGCGGGGTGGCCGGCTTCTGCAGGCCAACGGCGGGATCGAACTTGCCGGGGCCATGGTAGGCGATCGGGTCCGCCTCGGCCAGGCCATAGCCCTGCCCCTTGCGCGTGACCACGTGCAGGAACTGCGGGCCCTCCAGGTGACGCAGGTTTTCCAGCGTCGGGATCAGCGACTCCAGGTCGTGGCCGTCAATCGGGCCGACGTAGTTGAAACCGAATTTCTCGAACAGCGTGCCCGGCACCACCATGCCCTTGGCGCCCTGCTCGATGCGGCGCGCCAGGTTCAGCAGCGGCGGCGCATTCTTGAGCACGTTGCGGCCGACGTTCTTGGCCGCGGCATAGAACTGGCCGCTCATCAGCTGTGCCAGGTAGCGGTTCAGCGCGCCCACCGGCGGGCTGATGCTCATGTCGTTGTCGTTCAGGATCACCAGCAGGCGGATGTTCTCTTCCACGCCGGCGTTGTTCAAGGCCTCGAAGGCCATGCCGGCCGTCATGGCGCCATCACCGATCACGGCAATGCTGTGGCGCTGCTCGCCCTTCTGGCGCGCGGCCGTGGCCATGCCGAGTGCAGCGGAAATGCTGGTGGAGGAATGGGCGGTGCCGAAAGTGTCGTAATCGCTTTCGTCGCGGCGCGGGAAACCGCTCAGGCCGTCCAGCTGGCGCAGAGTCGGCATGCGGTCGCGGCGACCCGTCAGGATCTTGTGCGGATAGGTCTGGTGGCCCACGTCCCAGACAATGCGGTCTTCGGGCGTGTTGAACACGTAATGCAGCGCGACCGTCAGCTCGACCGTGCCCAGGTTGGAACTCAGGTGGCCACCGGTACGGGAAACGCTGTCCAGCAGAAACTCCCGCAACTCTTTGGCCAGGGGCTTGAGCTGCTCACGCGGCAGCTTGCGCAGGTCATGGGGGGATTGGATGCTGGCTAGCAAATCGGACATCGCAAGAGGATCCTGAAGGAAGGGAAGGCAGGCAACAGGCCGCCGGGCCTGTCAGGCAGCAACAGGGCAGGCTGACGCCGGCCCCGGTGGCGGCCAAAAGTTCATTGTAGCTTCTGACGGCTGTGCATCAGTAGGCGCGATTGATCACCCAATCGGCAATCGCGTGCAATTTGTCCGTTTCGGCCAGGCCACTGGCTGCCAGCGCGGCCTGTGCCTGCTGGTGCAGCTGCTGTGCATACTGGCGCGATGCGTCCAGGCCCATCAGCGAGACATAGGTGGGCTTGTCGTTGGCGGCATCCTTGCCGGCGGTCTTGCCCAGGGTCTGGGAGTCGGCCGTGACGTCGAGGATGTCATCCACCACCTGGAACGCCAGCCCGATGGCGGAAGCGTACTGCTGCAGCTGTTGTGCGGCTTCGGCACTGCACTGGCCAGTGGCCACGCCCAGCATCACGCTGGCCTGCAGCAATGCGCCTGTCTTGAGTGCGTGCATGTGCTGCAGCTCGTCCTGCGTCAGCTGCAGCCCGACGCTGGCGAGATCGATCGCCTGGCCGCCAGCCATGCCCTGCCCGCCCGAGGCGCGCGCCAGGATGCGGCACTGATCTGCCTGCATGGCTGGCGGTACCAGATCGGCAGCCGGCGTCAGCAGCTCGAAAGCCTGGGTCTGCAGCGAATCACCGGCCAGCAACGCTGCCGATTCGCCAAACTGCACGTGCACGGTTGGTTTGCCACGGCGCAGCACATCGTTGTCCATGCAGGGCATGTCGTCATGCACCAGCGAATAGGCATGGATCAACTCGATAGCGCAGGCGCCGCGCAGGGCTGCTTCGGGCAGGCCCTGTACCGCTTCGCTGGCAGCCAGCACCAGCAGCGGGCGCAGGCGCTTGCCGCCGTCCAGTACCGCATAGCGCATGGCCTCGCGCAGGCCATCCGGTGCGCCTTCGCCGACCCAGCCCTGCAGCGCCTGTTCAACGCGCTGCAGCTGGTCTGTAGTCCAGGCATCAAATGCGGAGTTATTAGCCATCATGCCTCCTCCCAGGGACGCAGCTGGCCATTGCCGGCATCGAGGACACGGATCTGGTCTTCTACCGCCTGCAGCTTGCTGCGGCAAAAAGCCAGCAAGGTGGCACCGCGCTGGTAGCCGGCCAGCAGCTGGTCCAGTGGTGTCTGGCCGGTTTCCAGGGCTTGCACCAGGGCTTCCAGTTCGGCCAGGGCGGCCTCGTAAGTCTCGGGGAGTTGGTCAGGGGAATCGGTTGGCGTGCTCATGCGTTATCTGGCAAAGGGGGAATGCGGGCATTGTACCGGTGCCCCCGGAGCCGCGACGTTGCCGGATGAAACTGACAGAAATATGCAAGTTGTATGAAAATAGCCGGCTTTTTCTGCAATAAACAGATGATTACCGTCGAAATCAGGCATAAAAACGACAGATTCCCCCACAAGACAGCCCGAGCGGGTAAAATCCCTGTTCGCCGGTGGAGGCATGGTGGCATGTGCTTCCTTCGCATGTATCTCTCATGCTTCACCTTTTCGCGCTACGCGCACCCTGCCCCTTCATAGGGGGAGTCTTTAGGTCAGGACACAATGTCTGATTTGAGTCTTCAATTACAGCAGGCCACAAGCCAATTCCCCGTCAGCAGCTATTTCAGCGAGGCCCTGTTCCAGCGTGAACTGGACACCATCTTTGCCCATGGTCCGCGTTATGTCGGCCATGCTGCTGCCGTGCCCAACGTGGGCGACTACTACGCCCTGCCCCAGGAAAACGAAGGCCGTGCGCTGGTACACACGCCCAACGGCATCCAGCTGATTTCCAACGTCTGCCGCCATCGCCAGGCCGTGATGCTGAAAGGTCGCGGCACGCTGCCGCAGGGCAACAACATCGTCTGCCCGCTGCACCGCTGGACCTACAGCAGCGAAGGCACGCTGCTGGGCGCCCCGCATTTCCCCGAGGATCCCTGCCTCAACCTGAACAAGTACAAGCTGCACAACTGGAACGGCCTTCTGTTCGAGGATAACGGCCGCGACATCCACGCTGACCTGGCCGACATGGGCCCGGCCTCTGCGCTCAACTTTGACGGTTTTGTGCTCGACCATGTCGAAGCACATATCTGCAACTACAACTGGAAGACCTTTATCGAGGTCTATCTGGAAGATTACCACGTGGGTCCGTTCCATCCGGGACTGGGCAACTTCGTCACCTGTGACGATCTGGCCTGGGAGTTCAAGCCCGAGTACTCGGTGCAGACGGTTGGCATCGCCAATCAGCTGCAGAAGCCCGGCAGCCCGATCTACCAGAAGTGGCACGAGGTGCTGATGCAGTACCGCAACGGCGAGCTGCCCGAACAAGGTGCGATCTGGCTGACCTACTACCCGCACATCATGGTCGAGTGGTACCCGAACGTGCTGACAGTGTCCACGCTGCACCCGCTGGCAGTGGACAAGACGCTCAACCTGGTCGAGTTCTTCTACCCCGAGGAAATCGCCGCTTTCGAGCCGGAATTCATCGAGGCGCAAAAGGCGGCCTACATGGAAACCTGCATCGAGGACGACGAGATCGCCGAGCGCATGGACGCCGGCCGCAAGGCGCTGCTGGAGCGTGGCGACAACGAGGTTGGCCCCTACCAGAGCCCGATGGAAGACGGCATGCAGCACTTCCACGAGTGGTATCGCCGCAAGGTCGGCAATCCCGAGGAGCTGGCGGTGGATGCCCTGCGTTAAGCACGATCCGGTCTGATTTCCTACAATATGAGATGGCGTTTCCCATGACGCCATCTCTTTTTTTGTCTTTACACCTCCCCCTGACGATTTATGCAAGCCCTCTGGATGGCCCTGGGTGCCCTGTTCTTCACCCTGATGGCCTTGTGCATCCGACTGGCCTCCGAGGCGCACGGCATCATGGAAATCCTGGTCTACCGGGGTCTGGTCGGCATCGTGCTGTTTGCACTGCTGATGCGCTTGCAGAACGTCCCGATTGCCACGCCGGTACCGGTGCTGCACGTGCGCCGCAGCATTGTCGGCGTACTGTCGATGTCGATGTGGTTCTACACGATTGCGCACCTGCCGATGTCCACCGCCATGTCGCTCAACAGCATGAGCAGCGTCTGGGTCGGCACCATCGTGCTGGCTGGCAACTGGTGGCGACTGCGCCGCATCAGCCATCCCTGGCTGTTCGTGATCGTGCTGGTCGGTTTTGCCGGCGTGCTGATGCTGCTGAATCCGCGCTTTGACCGGCTGCCGCCAGTGGCCGGCATGATTGGCCTGGGTGCCGGCATGATGGCGGCGCTGGCCTATATGCAGGTCGGCGCGCTGGGCAAGGCGGGCGAACCGGAATCGCGCGTGGTGTTCTATTTCTCTGTCGGCACCCTGCTGCTGGGCTTTCTGGGCGTGCTGGCATTTGGCGAATTCCATCGAATCGAAGGCATGAACGCGCTCTGGCTGCTGGGCAGCGGCGTGTTTGCCTCCATGGGCCAGTGGTGCCTGACGCGCGCCTACTCGCGCGGCGCCACCATGCTGGCGGCCACGCTGCAGTACCTGAATATCGTCTACGGCACGCTGTTCGGCTTGTGGCTGTTCCATGAAATGCCACAACCGCTGGCCTGGCTCGGCATGGCGATCATCATCCTGAGCGGCGTGGCGGCGACAGCCGTGCGTGGTCATCAGGTGCGCAAGGCGGCGCTGGCTGCGGCAGAATAAGTAGTGCTCCGGCGTAGAGAGCGCCTAGAATGAGCATGCAGGTGTGACACGGCAATACACTCCCGGCCGTAGCACGCAGTCAGCAATGACGTCAGTCGGAGCGTCATATGGGGTTGCTACCATTCGATGGTAGATGGGGGGCCCCACCACCTGCACCCATTCCGGCCAACGCAGCCTGATACCTCATTGCAGTACAAGGCGCAGCCTCCTAAAATGAGTACGCAGGTGTGACACGGTAATATTCTCCCGGCCGTAGCACGCAGTCAGCAATGACGTCAGTCGGAGCGCCATGTGGGGTTGCCTCATTGAGTTGAGGGCTGGGGGGCCCCACCACCTGCACCCTTTACCGAGTCAGTTATGTTTACCCACTTGATCAGCGCTGTACAACTCCAGGCCCTGCAGGCATCGGGCCAGCCCCTGATGGTGTTCGATTGCACATTTGACTTGTCCAATCCGGCACTGGGTGCCGAGTTGTTTGCCCAGGCACATGTACCGGGTGCCGTGCATGCCGATCTCGATCACTTCCTGAGCAGCCAGCAAACTGATCGCCGCGCGAGCGGTGGTCGGCATCCGTTGCCGTTGCGCGAGGATTTTGCCGCTGCACTGCAGACGATCGGTTTCCGCAACGACATGCAAGCGGTGGTCTACGACCGCAATGGCAATAACTACTGCGGCCGCCTGTGGTGGATGCTGAAGTGGCTCGGCCATGAGGCTGTGGCGATTCTGGATGGCGGTTTGGAAGCCTGGCAAGTTGCTGGCCTCCCGGTAGAAAGCGGTACGGTAGCAACGGCGTCCGCCAGTGCGCCGTTTGCCATCAGTGAATCGTGTGTTCGTCTGGTTGATACTGCCAGTGTGGCGGCAGGACTTAAGCAGCCACACCAGACCCTGATCGATTCCCGTGGTCCGGCCCGTTACAGCGGCGCCGAAGAGCCGATGGATCCAGTCGCTGGTCATATTCCTGGCGCGCTGAACCGCCCGTTCACCCTGAACATGGAGGCTGATGGCCGTTTCAAGCCGGCTGCGCAACTACGCCAGGAGTTTGGGCAGCTGCTGCAAGGACGCGATGCTGCCAGCGTGACGATTCACTGCGGCAGTGGCGTCAGCGCGGTGCCGAATATCGTGGCGATGGAACTGGCCGGCCTGCCGCGCCCTGCCCTTTATGCGGGTAGCTGGAGCGAATGGTGCACCACCGAGCCGGCGCTGCCGGTGGAGCGTGGCTGAGTACTCTGCTCTTGGGAGCATGAACCCGGCAGATCACTAGCTATTTTTGCCTGTCAACTCGGGCAAAATGGCCGCATGAAACTGACCACCAACGCCATTCGTAGCCGCCTGAGTGCTTTTATCCAACCCTGGCGGGAGGCCTTTCGCGAAGAAGCAGATGCGCAGATTTTTACGCTGCGTTTCCTGGAGTGCTACGGACTTTCTGAGCACCATTACGTGCGTGAAGGCAAGGTTCCAAAGGCCAATGGCTCGACGGGTTACATGGATGGTTTCATTCCGGGCAAATTCATCATTGAATTCAAGAGTCTGGGCAAGAACCTGAAAAATGCGCGCCAGCAGGCTGAAGCTTACCGCTGGTCGTGTCCGGTACATGAGCAGCCACGCTATATCCTGCTGTGCGACTTTCAGAACTTTGTGCTGTGTGATCTGAAGCAGGACACGGAACATTTCTGCACCTTGGCCGACTTGCCCAAGCACGCTGACTGGTTCCGATTCCTGATTGAAGACGAGCGTCCGGTCATCAAGGAGGAAACAGAAGCAGATCGCAAGGCCACGGAACTGATGGCCCGACTGCACGAAGCCCTGCTGCGCAGCAATTTCAAGGGCCGTGATCTGGAAGTTTTCCTGACGCGCCTGTTGTTCTGCCTGTTTGCCGATGACACCGAAATCTTTGGTGATAACAGCATGTTTTTGCGCCTGCTGGAAGACACCAGAGCCGATGGCAAGGATACTGGTGCCCAATTGACGGAGTTGTTCGAGGTTCTCAATACCCCGGTTGAGGAGCGCAGCCACCATCTGGACGATGCCTTGCAGGCCTTCTGCTATGTCAACGGCAAGCTGTTTGCCGAGCGGACACGTATTCCGTCTTTTGATGCAGACCTCCGCAACTTGTTGCTGGATTGCGCCCGTTATGACTGGAAGACCATCTCACCTGCAATCTTTGGCTCCATGTTCCAAGGGGTGCTAGACCAGCATCAACCTGATCTGAGTCGCCAGGCTAGTCGGCGAGAGCTGGGCGCGCATTACACCAGTGAACGGAATATCCTGCGCGCCATTAATCCCCTGTTCATGGATGATTTGCGCAAGGAGCTGCAGCAGGCGGCGACCAATCGCGCCAAACTGACCGCGCTGTATGACCGCCTACCAACTATTCGCGTGCTCGACCCTGCCTGCGGTTGCGGCAACTTCCTGGTCGTGGCCTACCGCGAACTCCGTCTGCTGGAAATGGATGTGATTGAGCGCCTGTTCAGCAAGGGCGGGCAAAGCAAGGGGCTGTTTGATATCAGCACCCTGGCGCGTGTCAGTGTGCAGCAGTTCCATGGCATAGAGATTGATGCGAGTGCCGCACATATTGCCCAGGTGGCCATGTGGATTACCGACCACCAGATGAACCAGCTGGCAGCACTACGCTTTGGCACGACACGACCGAGTGTGCCGTTGGTAGACAGCCCGCAAATCCTGCACGCCAATGCCTTGCATGCGGACTGGAGCGAGTTGCTGGCACCTGAAAATTGCAGCTATATCGTGGGCAACCCACCGTTTGTGGGAGCCAAGTTCCAGAATGAAGAACAGCGTGCCGATACAAAAGCCGTAATGGGGCACATTCCCAACTATGGCTTGCTGGATTATGTGGCGTGCTGGCATGTCAAGGCTGCTGCTTATATGCAGGGCAACCCGCGCCTGTGTACTGCACTGGTATCTACCAACAGCATTTGTCAGGGTGAACAGGTTGGTGTGCTCTGGCCGTATATGCTGGCTCAAGGATTGCATTTGCGCTTTGCCCACCGCACGTTCCAGTGGAGCAATGAGGGCAAGGGGGTGGCAGCGGTACACTGCATTATTGTGGGATATGGTGGTGAAAAAGCAGCACAACCCGTGTTGTTCGATTACAGCGAAGACATCAAGGCTGCCGAAGGTAGTCGCCAGCTGGTCAGCCACATCAACCCTTACCTGGTGAATGGGCCGGATGTCGTCTTGAGCCGCCGGAATACACCGCTGTGCGAAGTGCCTGAAATGGGCATTGGCAACAAGCCGATTGATGACGGCAACTACCTGTTCACCCCCGCTGAAAAAGCAGAGTTCATTCAGAATGAGCCAGCCAGCACGTCCTACTTCCGCAGATGGCTGGGAGCCAATGAATTCCTGAATGGGATTGAACGTTGGTGCTTGTGGTTGGGCGATGCCAGTCCCGCTGAACTTGCCAAACTGCCTGAATGCATGAAACGTGTGGATGCTGTCCGCCGATTTCGGGAAAAGAGCAAGAGTGCGCCAACCAGAGCTATTGCTACCATTCCCAGACGCTTCCATGTGGAGTTCATGCCTAAAAATAGCTATTTAGTCATACCGAAAGTATCTTCAGAAAAAAGACAATTTATTCCCATTGGATTTGTTGAGCCAGATACTTTGACAGGCGATGCAGCCTTGATCCTTCCAAACGCAACACTGTACCATTTCGGCATCTTGAGCAGCAGTCTGCACAATGCCTGGATGCGCACCGTTGCGGGACGCTTGAAAAGCGACTATCGATACTCCGTCAGCATCGTCTACAACAACTATCCGTGGCCGCCAGTGCTCAGTGACAAGCAGCAAGCAGCCATCGAATCCGCAGCGCAATCTGTGCTGGATGCACGTAGCCTGTTTTCGGATAGCACGCTAGCCCAGCTCTATAACCAGAGCACCATGCCCGTAGATCTGGTCAAGGCACACGCAGCGCTCGACAAGGCTGTTGACAATGCTTACGGCTACAAGGGAGGCAAGGATGATGCCAGCCGGGTCGCCTTCCTGTTTGCGCTGTATCAGCAACTGGCCGCCCCTTTGGCAACGCAGCCTGCTGCACGAAAACGTCGCCAAACCACGCAGTAGTGCAGCAAACCGAATTTTGTCGCACACTCAGGACATGAAGACTCAGCGCACACAGACTACTGACCGCCTTGGTAGACGGTTCTGGCGCAGGCACTGGATACTGCCTGCCAGCCATGCTTTCACCTTGTGCGTGCTGTTTGGCTTGGCCATACCGGATGATCCTTGGGCCTGGCTGTTTGGTGCCTTTGTCGGCCTGATGCTGGGCGCGTTCTGGGCTGTAGTGCTTGATCTGGCAGGCCGTACATGGCAACGCTGGAACAAGTCACGTCCTGAGGCGTTGCTGACAGAGCGCTCCCCTGCTCCTCAGAAAAAGGCAAAGATTGAGCAACCCCGTACCAGCAAGAAAAATTGGCTGCACACTCTTTCTTTTGCCATTGACACTCAGCGCGCCAACCTGCAAACGCGCGTCAGACGAGCCCGCAGGAAGAAGGCCGTCCGCGCCGCTGAGCTGCAAAGACAACGTGAAATCGCCAAGTGGAAAAGCCCTAGTATGCCGGAACCGGACTATACACCGCCATCGGCACCCTCTGCTTTACATGCGCCGGCCCGCAAGAGTGCAGATACGAACCCGCTGCTGTCAGCTGCTGTCAGTGCCGCCACTGGCAGCACCTTGCTAGGATGGGCTGCTGGCGGCTCTCTGGGCGCTGCCATGCTGGGAGATGCATGGCACAAGCATCGCAACAAGGCAGGATTAGAGCAAGCCGCTGAGACATCTGGACCTGTCTGGCGTGCACCAGTTTCCACATGCTCGCATGACGATTGCGAAGAGAACTGACAAACGGAGTCAGCGCACGCCGTTATTCTTGAACCAGTCCAGCATCGCCTTCCAGCCATGCTTCGCATCCTGCTCGCGATAACTCGGGCGGTAATCGGCATGGAAGGCGTGCGGCGCATTCTTGTAGACACCGATCAGGCTCTTGCGTGCCGCCGCGTTGCCCTGCTCTCCCGCCGCCTTCAGCGCGGCTGACATGCGATCCACCGTGTCCATCGGGATACCGGTATCAGCTTCCCCATACAGGCCCAGCACCGGCGCCTTCAGTTGTGCTGCCAGATCCACCGGCTGTTGCGGCGTCAGCGCGGTCTTGTCGCCGATCAGACGGCCATACCAGGCCACGCCGGCCTTGACCTGCGGGTTGTGCGCCGCATACAGCCAGGTCATGCGACCACCCCAGCAGAAGCCGGTCACGCCCAGACGACTGGTATCGCCGCCTTGCTGGCCAGCCCAGCGCACCGTGGCATCCAGATCTGCCAGCACCTGCGCATCCGGCACCTTGGCGATCACCTCGCGCATCAGCGTGGGAATATCGGTGTAGCTGGCGGCATCGCCCTGGCGCACAAACAGCTGCGGCGCAATCGCCAGATAGCCCTGGTGCGCCAGCCGGCGTGCCACATCGGCAATATGCGCATGCACGCCAAAGATTTCCGACAGCACCAGCACCACCGGCAGATTTTTTCCGCCCTTGGGCGCGGCGCGGTACGCCGGCATGGCAAAGCCGTTCACGTCGATGCTGACATCGCCGGCTTCCAGCCCGTCGGTGGAAGTCACGATCATGGTCTGGGCGCTGACCGGTTGCACCGCCGCAGCAAAGAGGCCACTGGCCATGGCGGCCTGCAATACGGTGCGGCGGCTGGTGCCCGTCTGGCCTGCGGGCAGCAGCGCCATGGCATCGTGGATCTGGTCGCGGTTCGGCATGGCTTGTCTCCCGTGGTCGTAAAAAAGTCAGTGCGCCTGTTCCCAATTCGGCCCAAAGCCGATTTCGGCCAGCAGCGGCACGCGCAGCTGCGCCACCTCGGCCATGATGCGCGGCACTTCGCTGCGTACCCAATCGATCTCGGCTTCGGGCACCTCGAACACCAGTTCGTCGTGCACCTGCATGATCATGCGCGTGGCGTAATCGCCAGAATCCAGCACACGCAGCACCTCGACCATGCTCTTCTTGATCAGGTCGGCGGCCGTGCCCTGCATCGGCGCGTTGATCGCGGCGCGTTCGGCGCCGGCACGGCGCTGGCCATTGCCGCTGCGGATATCCGGCAAATACAGGCGGCGGCCAAACACGGTCTCGACATAGCCCTGGTCGCGCGCCAGTTCGCGCGTGCGCTCCATATAGGCTTGCACGCCCGGGTAGCGCTCGAAATAGCGCTGGATATAGTTGCGCGCTGCCGTGTTGTCGATGCCGAGCGACTTGGCCAGGCCAAAGCTGCTCATGCCGTAGATCAGGCCAAAGTTGATCACCTTGGCGTAGCGGCGCTGCTCGCTGCTGACCTGGTCCGGCGCCACGCCAAACACCTCGGCGGCAGTGGCGCGGTGCACGTCGGCGCCGGTCTCGAAGGCATGGATCAGCGCCGGATCCTCGCTGATATGCGCCATGATGCGCAGTTCGATCTGGCTGTAGTCGGCGCTGGCAATCACCTTGCCTTCGGGCGCGACAAAGGCCTCGCGGATACGGCGGCCTTCCGGCGTGCGCACCGGAATGTTCTGCAGGTTGGGATCGTTGCTGGACAGTCGCCCCGTCACGGCCACTGCCTGCGCGTAGTTCGTATGCACGCGCCCGGTCACCGGATCGGCCAGGCCGGCCAGCTTGTCGGTATAGGTGTTCTTCAGCTTGGACAGGCCGCGGTATTCCAGGATGATGCGCGGCAGCGGGAAGTCCTCGGCCAGCTTTTCCAGCACCTCTTCATCGGTGCTGGGCGCGCCAGTCGAAGTCTTCTTGATCACCGGCAGGCCGAGCTTGCCAAAAAAAATCTCGCCAATCTGCTTGGGTGATCCCAGGTTGAAGCTCTGTTCGGCCGCCTCGTGGGCCTGTTTTTCCAGCTCCAGCAGGCGCATGCCGAGCTCATTGCCCTGGCGCGCCAGCTGCTGCGCATCCACCAGCACGCCTTCGCGCTCCATGCGGAACAGCACTTCGCTGGTGGCGATTTCCAGCTCGTAGATGGCGCGCAGCTCTGCATCCTGCTCCAGCTGCGGCCAGAGCACCTGGTGCACCTGCAGGGTGAAATCGGTATCTTCACAGGCATAGTGCGTGGCCTTGTCGACCGGCACCTGGCTAAACGGGATCTGGCTGGCACCCTTGCCACACAGCTCCTCGTAGCTGGTGCCGTCGCGGCTCAGGTGGCGCAGCGCCAGGCTTTCCAGGCCATGTGGGCGATGCGCTTCGAGCACATAGCTTTGCAGCATGGTGTCGTGCACATAACCGCGCACCTGCACGCCATGGTTGGCAAACACATGGCGGTCATACTTGATGTGCTGGCCCAGCTTGGCGCGGCTGGCATCTTCCAGCCAGGGGCGCAGCGTGTCCAGCACCAGTTCCAGCGGCAGCTGCTCGGGCGCATCCATGCCATCGTGCGCGATCGGGATATATACACCCTCGCCCGCCACGGTGGAAAAACTCATGCCGACCAGCGTGGCCTGCAGTGCATTCAGCGAGGTGGTTTCGGTATCGATCGCGACCAGCTCGGCTTGCTGCAAGTGCTGCAACAGGTCCGTCAGTTGCTCCTGCGTGGTGATCATGCGGTAATCGACAGTGGCCGCTGCTGCTTCAGTTTCTGCGGTAGCCGGCGAAGCAAACAGGTCCACGGTATCGCCGCTGCTGGCAGCCGCTGGCTGGTTCTCGTCCGGCAGCGCCTTCAGCAGCGAACGGAACTGGTAGCGCGTGTAGAAATCGCGCAGTGCTGGCACATCCGGTGTTTTCAGCGCCAGCGCGTCCATCCCGGGCAGGCCAGCTACCTGTGCAGACAGATCGCAATCGGTGACGATGGTGACCAGCTTGCGGCCGATCGGCAGCCAGTCGGCCGCCTTGCGCAGGTTCTCGCCGGCCACGCCCTTGATCTCGTCAGCGCGCTCCATCAGCGCATCGAGCGAGCCGTAGGCATTCAGCCACTTGGCCGCTGTTTTCGGCCCCACCTTGTCCACGCCAGGCACGTTGTCCACCGTGTCGCCAACCAGCGTCTGGTAATCGACCATCAGCGCCGGCGGCACGCCAAATTCGGCCGTCACGCCGGCCACGTCACGCACCTTGCCACTCATGGTATCGATAATGCTGACGCGCTCGTTGACCAGCTGGCTCAGGTCCTTGTCACCGCTGGACACCACCACGCGCATGCCACGCTCGGAGCCGATGCGCGCCAAGGTGCCAATCACGTCATCGGCTTCCACACCTTCAATCGCCAGCACCTGCCAGCCCAGCAGCCGCACCACATCGTGGATCGGCTCGATCTGGCTGCGCAAGTCGTCCGGCATGGGTGCGCGCTGCGCCTTGTAGTCGGGATAGATCTCGTTGCGGAAAGTCGTGCCCTTGGCGTCGAACACGCAGACTGCATAGCTGGCGGGATAGGCCTTGGTCAGCGACTGCATCATGTTGACCATGATGCGCAGTGCGCCGGTCGGCTGCTGCGTGCCGTCAGGCAGCGGCACGCTCCAGTTACCGCCGGCATGGAAGGCGCGGTAGATATAGCTGGAACCATCGACCAGCAACAAGGTGTTGTCCGGCGTGGCCGGATCGGAAATGACGGGGGTGGCGGAGGATTCTTGCATGGAGGCATTGTGCCTGCAAAGCGTCTCGCCGGGACATCTCCCCGCAGCCTGTCACCCGGCGGTAATCGTTTAAAATCGAAACATTGCGCCAGCCATGGGTCCATGCCGTGCGCCTCCTTCAGCGACTCACAGCATGAAACATTCCCTGACGCTTTCCGCCCTGGCGGCTACCCTGGCGCTTGCGCTGGCCGGCTGCGCCCAGACCGGCCAGCAGACCCGTGCCGGTAATGAACTGGCGACTCCGGTCACCGTGACCAGCACCGGCCAGGCCGAACCGATGCAGGCTGGCGACCAGCGCATCGAACGCATCCACCACAGCGATGCCGGCGGCGCGGTCGACGAACTGCGCGTGGGCGGTGAAACCCGCAGCCTGGTCGTCACGCCCAGCCGCGCCGGCGCCTATGAAATCAAGCCTACTACTCCCACCCCGAGCACCAGCAGCGGCCAACGCGTCTGGAACCTGCTGAAATTCTGAGCATCCATGGCAGTTTATACGGACGTCTCGCTGGAGGCGGCACAGCCGCTGTTCCAGCGCCTCAACCTGGGCACCCTCACGCAGCTGCGTGGCATCCAGGGCGGTATCGAAAACACCAACTATTTCGCCACCACCGATCAGGGCGAGTATGTGCTGACCCTGTTCGAGCGCCTGACGCACGAGCAGCTGCCCTACTACCTGTACCTGATGCAGCATCTGGCCAAGCGCGGCATTCCGGTGCCGTTGCCAGCCAGCGATGCCGAAGGCGAAATCCTGTTCACGCTGTGCGGCAAGCCCGGTGCCGTGGTCGAGAAGCTGCGAGGCAGCAGCCAGCTGCAGCCGCAGGCCGTGCATTGCAGCGCGGTGGGCAGCACGCTGGCACGCATGCACCTGGTCGGCCAGGACTTCAACCGCGAGCAGCCCAACCTGCGCGGCCTGCCGTGGTGGAACGAGGTCGCACCGCTGGTCTACCCGCACCTCAATGAGGAGCAGACCGAGCTGCTGGGCTCAGAACTGGCCTACCAGAACCATGTGGCCGCTGGCAGCGCCTACGCCGCCCTGCCGCGTGGCCCGATCCACGCCGACCTGTTCCGCGACAACGCCATGTTCGATGGCGAGACGCTGACCGGCTTCTTCGATTTCTACTTTGCCGGCAATGACAGCTGGCTGTTCGATCTGGCGGTGTGCCTGAATGACTGGTGTGTCGACCAGGCCAGCGGCGCCCTCGACCTGACCAGGGCCAGCGCCTTCATCGACGCCTACCAGTCGGTACGTCCGCTGCAGGCTGCCGAGCGCGAGCTGCTGCCAGCGATGCTGCGCGCTGCCGCGCTGCGTTTCTGGATCTCGCGCCTGTGGGATTTCTACCTGCCGCGCGAAGCCAGCATGCTGGTACCGCACGACCCGACCCACTTCGAGCGCGTGCTGCGCCAGCGCATTGCCCATCCGCTGACGCTGGCGAACGCGCCGGTGCTGGCCTGAGTCGCATGCAGCTGCAGCTTGTCCCTGCCAGCCGTGGCTTCGCCTGGATGCAGCAAGGCATCCGCACCTTTGGCAAGCGTCCGGTCGCCCTGCTCGGCCTGTTCATGATGTTCCTGCTCGCCATGAGCATCCTGGCGATGATCCCGTGGATCGGGCTGGCATTGGCGCTGGCCTTGCTGCCGGCGGTCACGCTGGGCTTCATGACCGCCACGCGCACCGTGGCACACGGCAATTTCCCGATGCCGACGGTACTGCTGACCGCCTTCCGCGCCGGCCGCGCGGAGCTCAACGGCATGCTGCTGCTGGGCAGCGTCTATGCGCTGCTGTTCGGCCTCAGCATGGCGCTGACGCAGCTGATCGATGGCGGCCAGTTCCTCAAGCTCTATATCCTGGGCGTGGAAAGCACGCCGGAAGAAATCCGCCAGATTGCCAGTGATGGCAGCTTCCAGCTGGCGACGCTGGTGGCGGCGGTGAGCAACGTGGTGATTGCCATGCTGTTCTGGCACGCACCGGCGCTGCTGCACTGGCACCAGGTGCCTGCCGTCAAGGCGATGTTCTTCAGCCTGGTCGCCTGCATCCGCAATTTTCCGGCCTATGTGCTGTTCTTGCTTGGCTGGCTCGGCCTGACGATGGCGCTGATCTTTGGCCTCTCGATGCTGATCGCCTCGGTATTCGGCACCTTGGCCGCGGCAGTGCTGATCCAGCTGGTGGTGATGGTGGTCACCAGCATGTTCTTTGCTTCGCAGTACTTCAGCTATGTGGATTGCTTTGTCGAGGCCACGGCGCTGGATCAGCAGGAGCGCAGCCAGCCGCCGCCGCTGGCCTGAGCCTCAGTCCTGACGCGAGGCCAGCCAGGCCTCATCTTTCGCATCCAGCAGACCCTGGGCACGTGCCGCCGCCAGCAGTTCCGGACGGTGCTGGCGCGTCAGGCGCAGGCTCTGCTCACGGCGCCAACGCGCAATCGCGGCATGGTTGCCGCCCAGCAGCACCTCGGGCACGGCTTCGCCTTCCCAGATTTCCGGGCGCGTGTAATGCGGGCAATCCAGCAGGCCATCCAGCGCCGGATTGAAGCTGTCCTGGATATGGCTGGCCTCGTCCTGCAGCACGCCGGGCTGCAGCCGCGCCACGGCATCGAGCAGGGTCACGGCGGCAATTTCGCCACCGGAGACGACAAAATCGCCCAGGCTGATCTGCCGGTCCACATGGCGATCGATAAAGCGCTGGTCCATGCCTTCGTAGCGACCGCACAGCAGGATCGCGCCACGGCTCTCGGCCCAGTGGCTGACGCCGGCATGATCGAGGCGTTCGCCAATCGGGCTGAACAGCACCACCGGTGCCTGTTCACCTTCGGATTCGGCACGATCGGTACGGATCGCTTGCAGGCAACGCGACAGCGGCTCGGCCTGCATCACCATGCCGGGGCCGCCACCAAACGGGCGGTCATCGACACGGCGGTAATTGCCTTCGGCAAAATCGCGCAACTGCCACAGGCGTACCTGAACCTGGCCGCTGGCATAGGCGCGGCGCGTCACGCCGCTGTGCAACCAGGGCTCAATCAGTTCCGGGAACAGGGTGATGATGTCGAAGCGCATGGACGAATCGGGCTCAGTAATCAGGCTGCCAGTCGGCCACAATGCGCTTGCCGGCTACATCGACTTCATCGACAAAAGCCGCGACGAAGGGAATCAGGCGCTCGACCGTCTTCTCCCCGTCCTGCGCCTCCAGCACCAGCGTGGTCTGCGGGCCGGTCGCCAGCAGGTCCTTGACCGTGCCCAGCGCCACGCCTTCGCGGTTGGTGACGGCACAGCCGATCAGGTCGACCCAGTAGAATTCGCCCTCTTCTGGCGGCGGGAAGGCCGAGCGCGGCACGCAGATGCGCGCGCCCTTGAGCAGTTCGGAGCCATTGCGATCGGGAATGCTGCGGCTGTGCGCCACCAGGCCATCACCATGCTCGCGCACCTGCGCCACATCCAGCGCCAGCGTGCCAGTGAAATGGCGCGCGCCGCGTTCGGCCGGCAGCAGGTACCACTGCTTGCAGGCAAACAGCGCCTCGGTCAGCGCGTTGTAGGGAATCACGCGGAACCAGCCCTTGATGCCCCAGGCTTCGCCAATACGGGCGACTTCGACCGCATCTTCGGGCAGTTGGGCGGGGCTCAGCAGGCTTGTCAGGTCAATGCTCATGGCTTTTTTTCGGCAATCAGGAAAAACAAAGCCCAGTGGATCGCACTGGGCTTTGCTCGTCAAGTGACGGATGGATCAGGCAGCGGTCTTGGCCAGCTGCTTTTCCAGGCGTTGCACGGTGGGGGACACCTGTGCACCAACGCTCTTCCAGTAGGCCAGACGGTCCTGGGCAATGCGCAGGCCTTCGGTGCTTTCCTTGGCGCTGGGGTTGTAGAAACCGATGCGCTCGATGAAGCGACCGTCGCGACGCACGCGCTTGTCAGCCACAACAACGTTGAAGAACGGACGGCCCTTGCTGCCGCCGCGGGAGAGTCGAATAACGACCATGGTGATATCCTTTGGGTGGTAAAAATTCTTCCAGCGTTTGAGACACGCGACTGGCCACCCGGCCAGCGACACACTGAAAACACAAGATTATAAACGCAGACCTCCTGCTTACTCAAGCCCAGCGCTTTTTTCTCTCCGATTCCGTTCCATGTCTGCAACGCCCCTGATCCGGCCGGCCACCGAGGCCGACATTCCACGCATCACCGCCATCTATGCCTACCATGTGCTGCACAGCACCGGCACTTTTGAAACCGAAGCTCCTTCCCCCGAACAGATGCGCCAGCGCATCGACGAAGTGCACAGCCGTGGCCTGCCCTGGCTGGTGGTGGAAATCGATGGCCAGGTGCAGGGCTTTGCCTACTGCAACTGGTTCCGGCCACGCGCCGCCTTCCGCTACAGCGCCGAAGACAGCATCTATCTGGCGCCTGATGCCGTCGGCCAGGGCCTGGGCACGCAGCTGCTGGGCGAACTGATCCGCCAGGCCGAAGCACTCGGCATCCGCAAGCTGATGGCGGTGATTGGCGATTCGGACAACCACGGCTCGCGCGGCCTGCACCGCCATTTCGGCTTCAGCGAGGTCGGCATCATCCGCAATTGCGGCTGGAAGCATGGGCGCTGGCTCGATATCGTGATGGTCGAACGGGTGCTGGGTGACGGCGCGGAGACCCTGCCCGAATGAGTGCCGCACTGCCTATTGTCTATTGCGACGAGGCGATGATCGTGCTGGACAAGCCGTCCGGCCTGTTGTCAGTGCCCGGCCGTGGCCCGGACAACCACGATTCGCTCAGCGTGCGCGTGCAGGCGCAGTTTCCCGATGCGCTGATTGTGCACCGGCTGGACATGGGCACCAGCGGTCTGCTGCTGATGGCACGCGGCATCGAGGCGCAGCGCACGCTGAGCCTGCACTTTGCCGAACGCCGCACGCACAAGCGCTATGTCGCCATCGTGCAGGGCGAACTGCCACTGCTGCCGGACTGGAGCACGATTGACGCACCGCTGATCGTGGACTGGCCGAACCGCCCGCGCAGCAAGGTCGACCATGCCATCGGCAAGCCGAGCGTGACGCACTGGCGTCGGCTCGGGCCGCAGGACGCATGCGCGGGACTGGCAGCGGATTTCTTTCGGCCGGCACAGCCGCACAGCGTGCTGGACTTGGAGCCGGTCACCGGCCGCTCGCACCAGCTGCGCGTGCACCTGTTGTCCATCGGACACCCGATCGTGGGCGATACCCTGTATGGTGATGCCGCGAATCAGGCCATGGCAGCGCGCCTGCTGCTGCATGCCTATGCGCTGCAGATCCCGCATCCACTCAGCGGCCAGCCCATGGATTTCTGCTGCCCGACCCGATTCACCTGATACGCGCAAGCCCTCCCTCTGTACGGATTCTAAAAACAGCGACAATCGCTGCATGACTATCAGCCTGCAAGACCGTTTTGGCCGCACCATCGACTACCTGCGCGTATCGGTGACGGACCGCTGCGACCTGCGTTGCAGCTACTGCATTCCCAAGGGATTCCGCGGTTTCGAAGAGCCGGAGAACTGGCTCACCTTTGACGAGGTCGAACGCGTGATCGCCGCTTTTGCGCGCATGGGTACGACGCGTTTCCGCCTCACTGGCGGCGAGCCGCTGCTGCGCCGCAATCTGCCTGAGCTGGCCGCGCGCATTGCCGCCCTGCCCCAGGTGGAAGACCTCTCGCTCACCACCAATGGCACACAGCTGGTCAAGCATGCGCAGGCACTGCGTGATGCCGGCGTGGACCGCCTCAACGTGAGTCTGGATTCGCTGCGTGGCGAATGCGTGCAGCAGATCACCGGCAGCGATACGCTGGAGAAGGTGCTCAACGGCCTGCAGGCCGCCAAGGACGCCGGCTTCACGCGCATCAAGATCAATATGGTGCCGATGGTCGGCGTGAACGATATCGACCTCGACGCCATGGTTCACTTCTGCATGGAGAACGATTTCGTGCTGCGCCTGATCGAGGCCATGCCGATGGGCCACACCGGCCGCGAAACACAGGGCCTGTCGCTGACCGATCTGACCTGGGAGCTGCAGCAGAAATACGGCCTGATCCCGAGTGAGGCCAAGCTCGGCGGTGGCCCGGCGCGCTACTGGATCAGTCCGGATTCCGGCTTCACGCTGGGCCTGATCACGCCGATGTCGCAGCACTTCTGCGCCGCCTGCAACCGCGTGCGGCTGGCGGTGGATGGCACGCTGTACATGTGCCTGGGTCAGGAGCAGAGCTTTGAGCTGCGTCCGCTGCTGCGCGCCGGCTGCTCGGATGCAGAGCTCGAAGCCGCCATCCGCGAAGCCATCGAGCTCAAGCCGGAACGCCACGAGTTCCTGGAAAAGCCCGAGCAGACGATCCGCTTCATGTCGATGACCGGCGGCTGAGCCACCGGTCTCGGCCGGTTCGCCTTACTTCTTTTTCGGACGGAAAGCCGTCACGTATTCGGCGTGCGTCTCGATATACGGGCCGCCCATCAGCTCGATACAGTACGGCACCGAGGCAAACACGCCGTGCACCAGCACCGCACCATCGTCAGCGCGCACGCCTTCCAGCGTCTCGCGGATCGACTTGGGTCGACCGGGCAGGTTCAGCATCAGGCAGGTGCCGCGTGTCACGCCCACCTGGCGTGACAGGATCGCCGTCGGCACGTAGTGCAGGCTGACCTGGCGCATCTGTTCGCCAAAACCGGGCATGACGCGATCGGCCACGGCCAGCGTGGCTTCCGGCGTCACGTCACGCGGCGACGGGCCGGTGCCACCGGTGGTCAGCACCAGGCAGCAGCCGCGCGTATCGGCCAGCTCTTTCAGCGTGGCTTCGATCACCGGCTGTTCGTCGGGAATCAGGCGTTCCTCGAACTGCACCGGATTGCGCAGCGCCGCCTGCAGCCACTCGCGCAGCGCCGGCAGGCCCTCGTCCTGGTAGACGCCGCTGCTGGCGCGGTCACTCACCGAGACCAGGCCGATGGTGATTTCAGGCAGGGTCGATTCGGTCATCACAGCACTCCTTTGCCGGGCAGCGGGTAGACCGTGAGCGTATCGCCCACGGCTACCGGGGTATCGGGCAGCATTTCGATCAGCACATTGGCGGCCACGCAGGCCGACAGCATGACCGAGCTCTGGCCCTGCAGCGCACGCACGCTCCACTGGCCGTCCGGCCCCACGCTGGCCACGCCACGCAGGAACTCACGGCGCGGTTCACGCTTGCTGCGCTCAAAGCTGGCCGTGGCACGGAAGCTGAGCGGATCGGTCTGGGCCAGGCCTTGCATGCGGCGCAGCGCCGGTGCCACTAGCATGAAGAAGGTGACGAAAGTCGCCACCGGGTTGCCCGGCAGCATGAAGATCTGGGCGCGGCCGGATTGGCCCCAGGCAAACGGCTTGCCGGGCTTGATGGCCAGCTTCCAGAACTCGATCTTGCCGATGCGCAACAGCGCATTGCGCACATGGTCCTCTTCGCCGACGGAAACGCCACCGCTGGTCAGGATCACATCGGATTGTTGCGCTGCCGCTTCCAGCCGCTCGCTGGTGACCTGGGCGTCATCGGGCAGCGCACCGCCATCGACCAACTCGACCTGCATGCCCGCCAGCCAGGCCAGCATCTGGAAGCGATTGGCATCGTAAATCTGGCCCGGGCCAAGCGGCTGGCCCGGCTCACGCAGCTCATCACCGCTGGAGAAGACGGTAACGCGCAGCGGACGCAGCACTGGCAGGCTGGCATGGCCCTGGCTGGCAGCCAGGCCGATGGCAGCTGCATCCAGCCTGGTGCCGGCGGCCAGCAGCTGGCTGCCAGCGGCGTATTCTTCGGCACGGTAGCGGATATGCTGGCCGGCACGCGCGACGCGCTGCAGCGTAATCCCGCCCTCGCCGGCCTCGACCTCTTCCTGCGGCACCACGGCGCTGGTGCCAGCCGGCACCGGTGCACCGGTAAAGATACGGACCGCCTGGCCTGGCTGCAGCTGCACGCCTTCGGCGCTGTCGCCGGCGGCAATACGGCCGACCAGGCTGAACTGCAGTCGGTCGGCCTGCGGATCGGCGATGGCGTAGCCATCCATGGCGCTGTTGTCGAATTGCGGCGTGTCGTAGCTGGCGGCAACATCGGCGGCCAGCACCCGGCCCACGGCCTGCGTCAGCGGCAGCACCTGGCTGTCGGTCACGGCGGGCAGGGAGGCCAGCAGCTGCCGGCGTGCATCGTAGTAATCAAGAAGCATGGTGTCTCGGAATCAGGGTTGTTCAAGCCGGGCCAGTGTCTGCGGATCATTGGCATTGGCAAAATCGGTGGCCGTCGCAAACGGCACGGCGGCAGCGCGGCGGCCTGCGATCCAGCCACGCAGGCTGCGGCCGCCCTGCATCAGGTAGTCCGGCACGCTGGCCACGACGGACCATTGTGCCAGCAGACAGGCGGGCTGTACTCCCTCCGTGGTAGAGGGGTAGACCAGTTCGAGCGAGGGATCCTGCTGCAGCGCCTGCAGCAGCTGCGCTACCAGATCTGACGGCAGATGCGGCGTGTCGCACGGCACCAGTTGCAGGCAATCGGGCGCTGGGTCAGCCACATCTTCCCCAGCCAGCGTGGCCAGCGCCGCCAGCGGTCCCATGCCCTGCCAGCGTTCGGCATCGCGCATGACCGGTGTTCCCAGCGCCTGGTATTCCGGCAGATGGCGGTTGGCGCTGATCAGCACCTGCTGCACTTGTGGCTGCAGCCGCTCCAGCACATGCTGCGCCAAGGGCCTGCCCTTGAACAGCACTTGACCCTTGTCCCGTCCGCCCATGCGTCGTCCTTCCCCGCCGGCCAGCAGCAGGCCGAGCACCTGCGTCATGCCTGCCAGCGCTCGCGCGCCGCGTCATCGCTGGATTTGGCGGCAACCCAGCTGTGGCTACCGTCAGCAAATTCCTCGCGCTTCCAGAACGGCGCCTCGGTCTTGAGAAAGTCCATCAGGTATTCGCAGGCCGCAAATGCGGCACGGCGATGTGCCGATGCCACCAGTACCAGCACGATGCCCTCGCCGGGCGTGAGCCGGCCCACGCGGTGGATCACGCGGCAGGCCGATACCGGCCAGCGTTCAGCGGCCTGCTGCGCAATGCGCTCGATCTCGCCTTCGGTCATGCCAGGGTAGTGTTCCAGATGCAGCGCCGCCAGCGGATGTTCCTGATCGTGCGCTCGTACCATGCCCTGAAACGCCACCAGCGCGCCGGCATCACCGGCTTCTGCCAGCAGCAGGCGTTCTTCCTGTTGCAGGTCGAATGCGGCTTCCTGCACCGTCACCTTCAGCCACATGCTCAGCCTCCCGTGACCGGCGGCAGGATGCCGACTTCGGCACCATCCGGGATCGGCATGTCTTCGTAAGCCATCTGGCGGTTCACCGCCACGCGGAACACCTGGCCCGGCGCGAGCGCCTCGGCCCACTGGGCATCACGGCTGCGCAGTTGCGCCAGCAGCTGTTCGGTGCTGCCGCCCTGCCATTCGAGCTGCTCCTGGTCACAGCCCAGCTTGTCACGCAGCATGCCAAAGTAAAGAATTCGAATCATGGTTGGGGTCACTTCTGTTGCTGTCGCTGCAGCCACTGCTGCAGGAAATCGGCCACGCCTGGCACATCGTCCAGGTCCAGCCAGGCGATGCCCGGCGGCGCGCCCTCCGGTCCGGGGGCGGCGTCACTGGCTACGGCAATGATATGACAGTCCGTCGGGTAGCGCGGCAATGCGCCTACCGCTGGCCGGTAAATCTCGATCTTGGGAATCGCCAGCTGTTTCTGCCCTTCCACCAGCACCAGATCGACTGGCGCCAGCCGCTGCAGTTGCTGTTGCAGCGTCGGCATCTCGGCGGTCTCGGCAAACAGGCCCCAGCGATACGGTGATACCACCATCACCTCCTGCGCACCGGCACGGCGGTGGCGGTCGCTGTCCTTGCCCGGCACATCCAGCACGATGTCATGGTGGCTGTGCTTGATCACCGAGACCGAGACGCCACGCGCCCGCAACACCGGCAGCAACTGCTCCAGCAGCGTGGTCTTGCCGCTGCCAGACCAGCCCACCATGCCCAGCACCGGTGGCAGGCCCGGCACAGCCGCTACACTTGTCGGATTCTCTTCAGCCATATTCCTTGTTTTCCCCATGAGTGAACTGACCCATTTTGACAGCACCGGCCAGGCCCATATGGTCGATGTCGGCAGCAAGGCCGAAACCCGCCGCATTGCCACCGCCACCGGCCATATCACCATGCAGCCGGACACCTTCGCCATGCTGATGAGTGGCAGCGCGAAGAAAGGCGATGTGCTGGGCGTGGCACGCCTGGCCGCGATCCAGGGCACCAAGCAGACGGCGCAGCTGATCCCACTGTGCCACCCGCTGGCGCTGACCCATGTGGGCGTGGAGTTTGAGCCCGAAGCCGCACTGCAGCGCATGCACCTGCGCGTGACGACCGAAACCGTGGGCCGTACCGGCGTGGAAATGGAGGCCCTGAGCGGCACCATGGCCGGCCTGCTGACCATCTACGACATGCTCAAGGCGGTCGACCGCGGCATGGAAATTGGCGGCGTGCGCCTGCTCGAGAAGATCGGCGGCAAGAGCGGACACTGGCAGGCACCGGCCTGATCCTGCTGTCTGGCCGCGCGCTGCCTTGGGCTTACCAGTAGCGTACGCGGCCGGTATCGATATGCACGAAGTTGTCGCGCGGGTAGTAGCCAACGCCGCCAGCCTGCAATGACTTGGCGGCATCGCGCAGTTCCGCCAGCGGCACGCCGGTCATGCGGATATCCACCGCCTTGCCCTGCGTGTGCAGGCTCTGTTTGGCGACGCCACCACCGCGCGTCGTGCGCAGGCGCTCGTTGGTAGCCGGGCTGCGGTAGCCGGAGATGATCTCGAACGGGGCATTCGTTGCCAGCAGGCCGCGCACCTGGTGCATGATGTCGTACAGGCGCGGATCCATGTCACCGGGAATGCCGGTGTAGTGGTCACGCAGGAAATAGTTCAGGCGGCTGATCGATTGCGGCAGGAAATCTTCCCCTACCGCATAGACCAGCGACAGGCGCTCGTTGGTGTGCAGATGGTCCAGTGACAGCCGGCGCTGACCGTAACCGAATGCCGCCATCGCAGGCGCTGCCTGCATCACCAGCCCGCCTGCCGCTACGGCGCGCAGGCCCTGTCCCAGAAAACCACGGCGAGAAGATCGCATACCCTGTTGCTCCAACTGCAAAACCTGTGTTTTGGCTGCAGATGGCTACAGATAGACACAGGTTTGATACTACTTAACCTGTCATTGTAGGCAGCAGGGTTATTCGGCGCCAGCGGTTTTTTGTAACGCCAACGCCTACTTGGAGCTGACAGTTGCAGGACTGCGTTTGGCCAGCTGCTGTGCCAGCAGCTTGTCGTGGCCGTACAGGTCGGCAAAATAATGCGGCTTGCCATCAAGCACCACCGTGGTGCTATAAGTCAGCACCACCGGCAGTGGTTCCTTCAGGCGCGCAATCGTCGGCTTGGTACCGCCCATGGCCTTGGTGATGCGGTCCTTGGTCCAGGACGGATCATCCTGCAGCACGAATTGCGCCAGCTGCACCGGCTCTTCCACGCGCACGCAGCCATGGCTCAGGTCGCGCTTGTCGCGGTTGAACAGGCCAGTCGATGGCGTGTGGTGCAGATAGATGTTCATGTTGTTCGGGAACATGAACTTGACATCCCCCAGTGCGTTGCGCGGACCCGGCTTCTGTCGGATGCGGGCGCTACCGTTGAGCACCGCATTCAGGTTGGCTGCCGACGGGCTGCTGCTGACCGAATTGCCCTGCACGATCTCGAAACCCTGGCGGGCCATGTAGCCGGGATCGCGCTTGATGCGCGGAATGGTTTCGCTGCGCGCGATCGAGATCGGCACGTTCCAGTACGGGCTGAACTCGACGTAGGTCATGTCCTCGTCGAACATCGGCGTGCGCGTATCCAGCGTCTTGCCAACAATCACGCGCATGGTGACCTTGGGAATCACCTTGCCCTGGTCGATTTCATAGCCATACAGGCGGAATTGCGGCACGTTGACCACGATCATGCGCTTGCCCTGCGCCAGCGGCGTCCAGCGTGCGCGTTCCATCGCCAGTGCCACCTGCTGCGCGCGGGCATCCGGCGTGATATTGAGCGCATCAACGGTCTTTCGATCCAGCAGGCCATTGGCAGTCAGGCTGTGGCGGGTCTGGAAGGCCTTCAGGCCCTCGCGCAGGGCCGGTGTCAAGGTCGTGGGTGTACCGGCAGGCACGGCCGCCATATCACCCAGGGCAGCCAGGCGCTGCGCCACGATCGGCAGGCCAGCCCATGCCTGGTTGGCGGCAATCCGGCCCGATTTGGGCAGCGCCGGCAGCTTGCTTTCCCAGGCCGCATGGCCGGACAGCGCCTGCAGCTGGTGCAGCGCCTTGCGCAAGCTGGCGTACGCCGGGAACGACGGCGTGGCCGCCTTCCAGGCCTGGTTCAGGTCACCGCTGTCGAGCGCCTGTGCCAGCACCAGTTTCGGATCAAAGGCGGTGCGGTGGCTGTCGTTGTAGTTTTCCTTGAGCACGCGCGGATCGACGCGGCCATTGTGCAAGTCCTTCAGGTAGCGCTCGACCGACTGATTCAGCTTCTGGTCCAGACCGCTGGCCTGTTCCGGCGTCAGGTTCTGGCCCTGGGCCTGTTGCAGCGCCTGTGCCAATGCCGTGACGCCGTAATCGGCCGGATTCAGGCCTTCGCCAGCCGATTTTTGCAGGGTGGCCAAGGCCTGTTGCGCTTGCGGGCGCAGCGTGCCCTGCTCGCTCACCCAGCTGGCGGCCTGCGCCAACGGACTGAGCACCAGCAGGCTGCAGCCGGCTAGCACCGACAGGCAGGACCGGGACAAGGTGATAGCGGGCATCTGCATACACGACTCCATACGTATCAGGGATCACGGTGACACCCAGGAAAGTGCCACGAAATGGCTATCAATGTAGCACGCGCGTTCAGCGCGTCGGTGTAGGATTCGGGCTTACCCGAAGCCATCTCCACAAAAATCGGTCGCAAACAGGTACATGATCACGCATTGCCCTGGCGACTCCCCCTGCCCCGTTCATGCTGATCGACATCATCATGCAAGCCGGCCGCGCCGGTATCGAATTCTCGCTGTTCGTGATGCTGCCCATCATGATCGTCATGCTGTTCCTGATGCGGCTGATGGAAGCGCATGGCTGGCTGGACTGGATCGTGCAGAAACTCACGCCAGTGCTGCGACCCTTTGGCCTGGGCGGGCTTGGCATTTTTGCCGCCTTGCAAGTCAGCCTGGTCAGCTTTGCCGCACCGGTGGCCACGCTCAGCATCATGGACCAGCGCGGGATCTCGCAACGACAGATTGCCGCCACGCTGGCCATGGTGTTTGCCATGGCACAGGCCAATGCCTCGTTCCCGATGATGGCGATGGGCCTGGAGATTGGCGTGACGCTGCTGCTGTCTGTCATCGGCGGCCTGGTGGCAGCCGCCGTGACCTGGCACCTGATCGGGCGCAAGCTGCCCGATGAAGAAGCACCCACTCCCGACGGCCTGAACCACGCCACCGTCAGCGGCGGCAAGGGCCTGCTGGACGTGATCAACGCCGCCGGCTCCGAAGCCTTCAAGATTGCGCTGGGGGCGATTCCGATTATGGTGCTGGCGCTGGTGGTGGTCGGCTTGTTGCAGCGCAGCGGCAGCATTGACTGGCTCACCGGGGTGCTGACGCCGCTGCTGACCCTGCTGCATATCGATCCGGTACTGGTACTACCCACGCTGACCAAGTACCTGGCCGGCGGCAGCGCCATGCTGGCCGTCATGTCCGAACTGCACCGCGCTGGCCAGGTCGATGCCGCCCTGATCAACCTGTCCGCCGGCTGGCTGCTGACGCCACTGGACCTGGCCGGCATTGCCGTGCTGATCTCCTCCGGCCGGCGTATTGCTGCGGTCTGGAAGTATGCGGCGCTAGGGTCCCTGGTGGGGATGGTGGTTCGGGTGGTCGGGCATGCGGTGCTGCTGTAGGCCTCCGCAGCATTGACAGTCTCATGCCGTGCGACTGCACCTGGTTACCGTAGGTCTTGTTTTCATCACCAGGAGCGCCGACATGACTGACACGACACACACCATCATGCCGCTGAAGCAACTCAAGCAGCGGATCGAAGCCCTGTGTATGCAACGCCTGGGTGGGAATTTCAAGCAGTCCCTGGTACTCGATGGCGGTTTGCAGGTGACCTTTCGCTTCAGCTGGTCCCACGGTATGGGATGGACGTACGCCATCTCCCGGCGTTACAAGGATCAGTTCGGTTCTGTGCCGGAATGGCTGAACCTGCTGAATCCGATCCATCGCATCCGGCTGTGTCTCGACGCCATGCAGGAAGGACAAAAACTACCGGACACCTTGCCGGCGGGTACCATCCCGTTTATCTATTACGTGTGCATGCTGGGTGATTGAAGACCAGAAGCCAACAGACAACCCGGAACAAAACGACATGTCAATCCATGACCATCTTTCCCTGCGCCAGTTGCGTGATTTGAGCGGGCACAGCGCCACATGGTGTGCCGAGCATGTCGGCAAAGTGACACTGCGCTCCTGGAACTACTGGGAAGCCGGAACAAAACAAGGGCAACCGGTATCGGCTCCCGACGATGTGATGGCTGCCATGCGCGAGCTTGCTGAAGCCGTGCAATCCGTGCTGGAGAAAACCGTCAATCGCCACTTGGCAGAATAAGGGTTTTCATCTGAAGGTGCTGTGCCGCCACAAAAAGAAAAGCACTTAGGGCTTTCACCGCTAAGTGCTTGAAGTTGCTGTGGTTTTCTTTGGAGGCGCGATCCGGAGTCGAACCGGACTAGACGGATTTGCAATCCGTTGCATAACCGCTTTGCTATCGCGCCAAAGTGGTTCCATTGTAGCCAGCGTGCTGACTGATGAAAAAGGGAAGCAGAAGCTTCCCTTGTTCTGGAATATGGAGCGGGAAACGAGGCTCGAACTCGCGACCTCAACCTTGGCAAGGTTGCGCTCTACCAACTGAGCTATTCCCGCGCTGAAGCATTTATTGTAGCGCGTTTTTTGTGTTTTTGGCAAGGCGCAGAAATTTTTTCATCTATTCGTCGTCAGGCTGTGTTCGAGGATTTCAGGAAGCCTCCGGCCCCACCCAACTCCCCGGCCACTCCCCCCGCTCCACCATGCCACGCAGCACCTCGACTAGCAGCTCCTGCACCGCCTTGGCTGCCGCCGTGGCTGGCCGCACCGAACTGGTAGCACACACCACGCGGCGCAGCATCGACAGGTCTTGCAGCTCGGTGGCGTATAGCTGACCCGACTGCAGTTCCTGGGCGACCGCGCTCATCGGCAGAATGGTGCCGCCGATACCGGCCATGACGGCCTTCTTGACACTGCCGAGCGATTCGATTTCTGCCACGACCTGCAGTTGCACGCCCAGCGGCTGGCAGGCGGCATCGATGATGCGGCGCAAGCCGTGGCCCTGCCCTGGCAATACCAGAGGCCAGTCCGGTAGCGCTTCCAGGGCAATGCGCTTGCGTCGCGGCCGCTGTTGCGCCGTGGTCAGCAGGACGAGTCGGTCGTCGAGCAAGGGCAGCTTGTGCAGTTCCGGCTCCTTGTCTTCGCCAAACAGGATGCTCAGGTCCAGCCGACCGGTCTGCAGCCTCTCGCCCAGATGCCCGCTATAGGCTTCGATCAGCTTGAGCCGGATCTCCGGATAGCGTGCGCGGCAGGCCGTGAGCAAGGGGACTGCCGCCACCAACGCGACCGTGGTGGGCAAGCCGATCGCCACCTCGCCGTGCGGCGTGGCACCAAAGTCACGCATCGCCTGGCGCGCCCGCTGTACGCTGGTCAGGATGCCATCCACATGCTCGCGGAACAGCATGCCAGCTTCGGTCAGCAGCATGCCGCGGCTGGTGCGCACAAACAGCTGGATGCCGAGCTCGTCTTCCAGCGCGGCGATCTGCTGGCTGAGCGCCGGCTGGGCGATATGCAGGCGGCTTGACGCCTGCAGCACGCTACCGGCTTCACAGACACCGATGAAATACCTGAGCTGGCGCAAATCCATTGCTATATCTTTTTCTGATAACGGATAGGTTGATAAAGTATTTCACGTATGTCGGGCAAAGGTCAAGAATCGCGTTGCTGTCATCGAACAGCCATATGACAAACAAGGACCAAGGCCAGGAGACAAACATGAACACCAGCACCCTGACGGGGCAGATCGCCTTACCCGTCACCCCCTCAGATTCCGCACCCGATTCCGAATCGAAGCACCCGCCCAAGGCGGCCCTCAAGTCCATTCTCGTGGCCTGTTCGGGCAACGTGGTGGAATGGTTCGATTTTTTTGCCTACGCATTTACCGCACTCTACTTCGCGCCCGCCTTCTTCCCCTCGGGCGATCCCACCACGCAGCTGCTGAACACGGCCGGCATCTTTGCCGCCGGCTTCTTCATGCGCCCGGTCGGTGGCTGGCTGATTGGCCGCATCGCCGACCGCAAGGGCCGCCGCCAGTCCATGGTCCTGTCCGTCATGCTGATGTGCCTGGGTTCGCTGATGATCGCGGTAATTCCGACCTATGCCCAGATCGGCATCTGGGCTCCGGTGCTGCTGCTGGTGGCCCGTTTGCTGCAAGGCCTGTCGGTTGGCGGTGAATACGGCACCAGCGCCACCTACCTCAGCGAAGTGGCTACTGCCCGCACGCGGGGTTTCTACGGCTCCTTCCATTACGCCACCATCATTGCCGGACAGCTGCTCGCCGTGATGGTGGTCGCCATCCTGCAGTATGTGCTCAGCGCCGACGAGTTGCGCGCTTGGGGCTGGCGGATTCCGTTCTATATCGGGGCTGCTGTGGCCGTGATAGCGCTGGTGCTGCGCCGCGGCATGCATGAAAGCTCCAACAGACAACACCGGGACCACGCGCATGCCGGCACGCTGCGCGGCATGTTCCAGCATCCGCGCGAAGTCCTGCTGGTGATGGGCTTTACGGCCGGAGGATCGCTGCTGTTTTACACGCTGAACTCCTACATGCAGAAGTACATGGTGAACACCGCCCACATGGATCCGAAGCTGTCCAGCAACATCATGACGGCCGCCCTTTTCATTTTCATGATCCTGCAGCCGCTGTTCGGCATCCTGTCCGACAAGATCGGCCGCCGCAAGCAGATGCTGGCCTTCAGCACCTTCTTCATCGTCTTCACGGTACCGGTGCTGCAATTGCTGGGTCACACCACAGACCCCTGGATCGCCCTGGCACTGATGGTGTTCATGCTGCTGGGCATGAGCCTATATACCTCCATCAGCGGCCTGCTCAAGGCCGAGCTGTTCCCGATCGGTGTGCGCGCCATGGGTGTCGGCCTGCCGTACGCAGTGGCCAACGCCATGTTCGGCGGCACCGCGGAATACATCGCCCTGTGGCTGAAAACACAGAACATGGCCGGGATCTACTTCTGGTATGTGGCGGCCATGGCAGTGATGCTGCTGGTCTGCTCGCTGCAATTGCCGCACGCCAGCCAGAACACCCATCTGGACCGCGACCACCATTAAGACCTGAGCGATCACCGGAGACAGCTTCATGCACGCCCCTACTTCCCTTCCCGACTGGTTCACGCCGCTGCAGGCCTGGCAGGATCGCAGCGAAACCGCCAGCGACAACCTGAGCCTGCAGACGCTGCGCGCGCTGGCCGTGACGCTGGACCACGATGCCGCTGCGCTGCAGGCTGGCAGCCAGGCGATGCCGCTGGCACACTGGCTGGCGTTCCAGCCGCTCTACCAGACCTCGGCTGCCGGCGTCGATGGCCACGCCCGGCGTGGCGGCTTGCTGCCACCGGTGCCGCTACCGCGTCGCATGTGGGCCAGTAGCGCGCTGCAGTGGCAGCCCGGCAATCCGCTGCGCGCCGGCGATGCCATCGAGCGCCACTCGCGCATCGCTTCCGTGCAGCACAAGCAAGGCGGCAGCGGCGAGCTGGTATTCGTGACCGTGCAGCACGATATCCACAACGCCCAGGGACTGGCGCTGACGGACAAGCAGCACATCGTCTACCGCGCAGCCGCGACCCCCGGCGCTGCAGCCCCGGCCCCGGTCGCCGCCGAACAGGACGCAGACTGGCAGCGCGAGATCGATCCGAGCCCGCTGCTGCTGTTCCGCTACTCGGCGCTGACCTTCAACGGCCACCGTATCCACTACGACCGCAGCTATGCGCAGCAGGAAGAAGGCTATCCCGGCCTGGTGGTGCATGGCCCGCTGATCGCCACCCTGCTGATGGATCTGTTGCTGCGCCAGCTGCCCGATGCCGAGGTGCGCAGCTTCAGCTTCCGCGCCGTGCGCCCGACTTTTGATGGCCAGCCCTTCCGCGTCTGTGGCCGCCTGCAGCCTGACGGCAAGACCGTGCAGCTGTGGGCGCAAGACCACGAAGGCTGGCTCACCATGCAGGCCCAGGCCGAACTGGCCTGAACACCCTCATATTCCGATACCGATTCTCCAGGAGACAGACATGACGACTACCACCGACCAATACCAGGACATCCGCGATGCCGTGCGCAGCCTGTGCGCCACCTTCCCCGACGAATACCATCGCCAAATTGACGAACAGCGCGCCTACCCCGAGGAGTTCGTGCAGGCACTGACCGAAGCCGGCTGGATGTCGGCGCTGATTCCCGAGCAGTATGGCGGCGCCGGGCTGAGCATGGCCGAAGCCTCGGTCATCATGGAAGAGATCAACCGCTCCGGCGGCAACTCCGGCGCCTGCCACGGCCAGATGTACGTGATGAACGCGATCGTGCGCAGCGGCACCGAAGCGCAGAAGCAGCTCTACCTGCCGCGCATCGCCAGCGGTGAACTGCGCGTGCAGTCCATGGCCGTGACCGAGCCGACCACCGGCAGCGACACCACCAAGCTCAAGACCACCGCCGTGAAAAAGGATGGCCGCTGGGTCATCAATGGCCAGAAAGTGTGGATCTCGCGCATCCAGCACAGCGACCTGATGATCCTGCTGGCACGCACCACGCCGCTGGCCGAGGTGCAGAAAAAGACCGATGGCCTGTCCTGCTTCCTGGTGGACCTGAAGCAGGCGATCGGCAACGGCCTGACAGTGCAGCCGATCCTGAACATGGTCAACCACGAAACCAACGAGCTGTTCTTCGACAGCCTGGAGATCCCGGAGGAGAACCTGCTGGGTGAGCTGGGCAAGGGCTTCCGCACGATTCTGGACGGCCTGAACGCCGAGCGCACGCTGATCGCCGCCGAGTGCATCGGTGACGGCTACTGGTTCATCGACCGCGCCGCGCGCTACGCCAAGGAGCGCGTCGTGTTCGGCCGCCCGATCGGCCAGAACCAGGGCGTGCAGTTTCCGATTGCCGATGCCTTCATCGAACTCGAAGCCGCCAACCTGATGCGCTGGAAGGCCTGCGAGAAAATCGACGCCATGCAGAACGCCGGCGCCGAAGCGAACATGGCGAAGTACCTGGCCGCCAAGGCAAGCTGGGAAGCGGCCAACGTCTGCCTGCAGACGCACGGCGGTTTCGGGTTTGCCTGCGAATACGACGTGGAGCGCAAGTTCCGCGAGACGCGCCTGTACCAGGTCGCGCCGATTTCCACCAACATGATCTACGGCTACGTGGCAGAGCACATCCTGGGTCTGCCCAAGTCCTACTGAGCGGAGGCCAGCATGCAACGACCTCTTGATGGCATTACCGTGGTTTCGCTGGAGCACGCGATTGCCGCTCCGTTCTGCTCGCGCCAGCTGGCCGACCTGGGCGCACGCGTGATCAAGGTGGAGCGCCCCGGCAGTGGCGACTTTGCCCGCGGCTACGACGAACGCGTGCGCGGCCTGTCCTCGCATTTTGTCTGGACCAACCGTTCCAAGGAAAGCATGACGCTGGACCTGAAGCAGCCCGAGGCACTTGATGCGCTGAAACAATTGCTGGGCAAGGCCGATGTGCTGATCCAGAACCTGGCACCGGGTGCCGCCGCCCGCATGGGACTCGATTACGCCACGCTGTCAGCCGAGCACCCGGAGCTGATCGTCTGCGATATTTCCGGCTACGGCGAAGACGGCCCCTACCGCGACAAGAAAGCCTACGACCTGCTGATCCAGAGCGAGGCCGGCCTGCTGTCGATCACCGGCACGCCGGACGACCCGTCCAAGGCCGGCAACTCGATCGCCGACATTGCCGCCGGCATGTATGCCTACACCAACATCCTGGCCGCGCTGCTGCTGCGCCAGCAGACCGGCCAGGGCAGCCATATCGATGTCTCCATGCTCGAATCGCTGACCGAATGGATGGGCTACCCGCTGTACTACGCCTTCGAAGGCGCCCAGCCGCCGCAGCGCACCGCCGCCGCACACGCCAGCATCTACCCCTACGGCCCGTTTGCCGCCGGCGATGGCGGCACCGTGATGCTCGGCCTGCAGAACGAACGCGAATGGAAAATCTTCTGCGACATCGTGCTGCAGGATCCGGCGCTGGCCACGGATCCGCGCTTTGACGCCAACTTCCGCCGTGTGCAGAACCGCGATGCCTTGCGCGCGCTGATCCTGGAGACCTTTGCCAGCCTGAGCACGGCCGAGGTGATGCAGCGGCTGGAACAGGGCAAGATCGCCAATGCGCGCATGCACACCATGTCCGAACTCTGGCAGCACCCACAGCTGCAAGCGCGTGAACGCTGGCAACCGGTCGCCACGGCCAAGGGCGAGGTACCCGCCCTGCCGCCGCCGGGCCGCAACAGCCACTACGATTACCGCATGGATCCGGTACCGGCTCTGGGCCAGCACACCGAAGCGATCCTGCACGAACTGGGACGTGACGCCGAAGCGATTGCCGACATGCGCCAGGCCGGAGCGATCTGAGCATGGCCGCCTCTCCCCTGAGCACGGCCCGCAGCTGGCTGTTCGTGCCCGGCAGCCGGCCGGAGCGCATCGGCAAGGCGCTGGCTGCTGGCGCCGATGCCGTCATCATCGACCTGGAAGATGCGGTCGCGCTGCCGGACAAGGCCAGCGCGCGTGACGCCATCCGGCAGGCCTGGCCACAGATCGAGCCCGCCATGCGCGCCCGCGTGCTGGTGCGCACCAACGCCAGCAGCACGCCATTCCACGCCGACGACCTGGCACTGCTGGCACACCTTGACGGCCTGGGTGCGCTGATGCTGCCCAAGACCGAATCGACGGCGCAGCTGGCCCAGGTGCGGCAGCAGCTGCCAGCCGTGCCCATCGTGGCGCTAGTCGAGACTGCCGAAGGCATCGCCATGGCCGATGCGATTGCCCGCTCGGCCGGCGTGCTGCGCCTGGCACTCGCCCATATCGACCTGCTGGCGGACCTGGGCATGCCAGCTGCATCGGGCGGCATGGAACTGCTGCCGGCACGCTGGGCGCTGTTGCTGGCATCGCGCCGTGCCGGCCTGCCGGCCCCGGTCGATGGCGTCACCACCGCCACCGCCGATCCGGCCCTGTGCCTGCAGGACGCCTAGGCCGCGCGCCGGCTCGGCTTTGGCGGCAAGCTCTGCATCCACCCGTCTCAAATCGCCAGCGTGCACCAGGCACTTAGCCCAACGGCTGAGGAAATCGACTGGGCGCAACGCGTGCTGGCGGCGGAACAGGCGGCAGGCAGCGGTGCCTTTACCGTGGACGGCAAGATGATAGACCCGCCCGTGATCGCGCTGGCCGGACAGATCCTGGCACGCGCCAGCCAGAACCACTGACGGCTTGACAGCTCCAATGACAACGGGACTCCGCTGGAGTCCCGTTGTGGTTTCAGGGCTTGCGCCCTTGGCCTTTGCTTAGTGCTTGGTCGCCTGGCGCTTGCTGCGCACCGGCTTCTTCGCCTTGGCCACCGGCACATCCGGCAGCTCCTCGTCGGCATCCGGGCCTTCTGCCGGCTCGGCACCGGGCAGTGGCTCCGGCTGGCGCTCCAGCGCAATCGCCAGCACCTGGTCGATCCACTTGACCGGCGTGATCTCCAGGCCTTGCTTCACGTTGTCCGGAATTTCCTGCAGGTCCTTCACGTTCTCCTCAGGGATGATGACCTGGCGGATACCGCCACGCAGGGCCGCCAGCAGCTTTTCCTTCAGGCCGCCGATGATGGTGACCTCGCCACGCAGCGTGATCTCGCCGGTCATGGCCACATCGCTGCGCACCGGGATGCCGGTCAGCGCCGAAATCAGCGCAGTCGTCATCGCCGCACCGGCGCTCGGACCGTCCTTGGGCGTGGCGCCATCGGGCACGTGGATGTGGATGTCCTTCTTCTCGAAGGCCTCGTCGGCAATGCCAAGCTGGCCGGCACGGCTGCGCACCACGGTACGCGCCGCTTCCACCGATTCCTTCATCACGTCGCCAAGCGAACCGGTACGCTGGATCACGCCCTTGCCCGGCATGATGGCGGTCTCGATCGTCAGCAGTTCGCCACCGACCTCGGTCCAGGCCAGGCCCACCACTTCACCCACCTTGTTGGCTTCGGACGCGCGACCAAAGCGGTGACGGCGCACGCCCAGGTAGTCGTTCAGCTTCTCGCCATCGACCGTGACCTTGCCCTCGACCTGCTTGAGCTGCACCTGCATCACCACCTTGCGGCAGATCTTGGCCAGTTCGCGTTCCAGGCCGCGCACGCCGGCTTCACGCGTGTAGTAGCGCACGATGTCGCGGATGGCCTCGTCAGCCACTTCCAGCTCGCTGTCCTTGACGCCGTTGTTCTCCATCTGCTTGGGCAGCAGGTAGCGGCGCGCGATATTGACCTTCTCGTCCTCGGTATAGCCGGACAGGCGGATCACTTCCATGCGGTCCAGCAGCGCAGCCGGGATCTTCATGGAGTTGGAAGTCGCCACGAACATCACGTCGCTCAGGTCAAAATCCAGCTCGACATAGTGGTCGTTGAAGGTGTGGTTCTGCTCCGGATCCAGCACTTCCAGCAGCGCGCTCGACGGATCACCACGGAAATCCGCGCCGAGCTTGTCGATTTCGTCCAGCAGGAACAGCGGGTTGCGCGTGCCGGCCTTGGTCAGGTTCTGCAGGATCTTGCCCGGCAGCGCGCCGATATAGGTACGGCGGTGGCCACGGATCTCGGCCTCGTCGCGCATGCCGCCCAGCGCCATGCGCACATACTTGCGGCCGGTCGCCTTGGCAATCGATTGTCCGAGCGAGGTCTTGCCCACGCCCGGCGGGCCCACCAGGCACAGGATCGGTGCCTTGATCTTGTCCACGCGCTGCTGCACCGCCAGGTATTCGACGATGCGTTCCTTGACGCGCTCCAGGCCGTAGTGGTCTTCGTCCAGGATGCGCTGCGCCTCGGCCAGGCTGGTCTTGATGCGGGTCTTCTTGCTCCAGGGCAGGTTGACCAGCACATCCAGGTAGTTGCGCGCCACGCCGGCCTCGGCCGACATCGGCGACATCAGCTTGAGCTTGCGCAGTTCGGATTCGGCCTTGGTCAGCGCAGCCTTGGGCATGCGTGCGGCACGGATCTTCTTTTCCAGCTCTTCCAGGTCGGCGCCCTCTTCGCCATCGCCCAGTTCCTTCTGGATCGCCTTGACCTGTTCGTTCAGGTAAAAGTCGCGCTGGCTCTTTTCCATCTGGCGCTTGACGCGGCCGCGGATGCGCTTGTCCATGTTCAGGATATCGAGCTCGTGCTCGATGCGCGCAAACAGGAACTCCAGGCGCTGCTGCACCGGGCCCTGATCCAGCACCTGCTGCTTGTTTTCCAGGCTCAGCGGCAAATGGGCGGCAATCGTATCGGCCAGGCGGCCCACTTCGTCGATGCCGGTGATGGAGGTCAGGATCTCCTGCGGCACCTTCTTGTTGAGCTTCACGAACTGGTCAAAGGACTGCATCAGCGCGCGACGCAGCGCCTCCTGTTCACGGCCAGCCTCCTCGGTGGCCGGCTTTTGCGTTTCATCGGCAGCCACCGGCAGCACCTTGGCGGTGAAATACTCGTCGCCTTCGGTCACGGATTCGATGCGTGCGCGCTGGCGGCCTTCCACCAGCACCTTGACGGTGCCGTCGGGCAGCTTCAGCAACTGCAGGATGGAGGCCACGCAGCCGGTCTCGAACATGTCCTCGATGGTCGGTTCATCGTCGGCGGCCGACTTCTGGGCCACCAGCATCACGGTGCGATCCGCTTCCATCGCGGTTTCCAGCGCCGCAATGCTCTTGGGGCGGCCCACGAACAGCGGGATCACCATATGCGGAAACACCACCACATCGCGCAGCGGCAGCATGGGCAGCTCGACGCTTTCGGGGGGCAGATAGGCAAAATCGGTCATGTAGGCGTACTCTCGTATTCTAGGTTCAGCTACCAGTTATGGGCGCTGTGCACGGATATTCAAGCATGGAATCCATGCAGCCTGCGCCTGGCGCAAAAAAAGCCCGCCGGCTGGCGGGCATCTGGCCTGAAAGCCTCAGGAGGCCTTCTTCTCGGCCTTGCGGTACACCAGCATCGGAGGCTTGCCTTCGGCCACCACCGAGTCGTCCACCACCACCTTCTCGACGTTGTCGAGGTCGGGCAGTTCGAACATGGTGTCCAGCAGCGCCTGCTCCATGATGGAGCGCAGGCCACGGGCGCCGGTCTTGCGCTCCATCGCCTTCTGCGCAATCGCCTTCAGCGCCGATTCGCTCACCTCCAGCTCCACGCCTTCCATCTGGAACAGCTGGCTGTACTGCTTCACGATCGCGTTCTTCGGCTGCGTCAGGATCTGCACCAGCGCGGCTTCATCCAGTTCGGCCAGCGCCGTCACCACCGGCAGGCGGCCGATCAGCTCGGGAATCAGGCCGTACTTGATCAGGTCTTCCGGCTCGATGCTCTGGAACATCTCGGTCAGGCTGCGGTTTTCCTTGCTGCGCACCTCGGCACCAAAACCGATGCCGGAGCCTTCGGTACGGCGCTCGATCACCTTTTCCAGGCCGGCAAAGGCACCGCCGCAGATGAACAGCATGTTGGTGGTATCGACCTGCAGGAAATCCTGGTTCGGGTGCTTGCGGCCGCCCTGCGGTGGAATGCTGGCACGCGTGCCTTCGATCAGCTTCAGCAGCGCCTGCTGCACGCCTTCGCCCGACACATCGCGCGTGATGGACGGGTTGTCGGACTTGCGCGAAATCTTGTCGATCTCGTCGATGTAGATGATGCCGCGCTGGGCACGCTCGACATCGTAATCGCAGCTCTGCAGCAGCTTGGTGATGATGTTCTCGACGTCCTCGCCCACGTAGCCGGCTTCGGTCAGCGTGGTGGCATCGGCCATGACGAAAGGCACGTCCAGCATGCGCGCCATGGTCTGCGCCAGCAGCGTCTTGCCGGAACCGGTCGGGCCAATCAGCAGGATGTTGCTCTTGCTCAGTTCGACCTGGTCCGTCGTGCCCTGCTTTTCCTGGTAGCGCAGGCGCTTGTAGTGGTTGTAGACCGCCACTGACAGCGTGCGCTTGGCCGCTTCCTGGCCAATCACGTAGTTGTCGAGGTTGTCCTTGAGTTCGGCCGGCGTCGGCAGGCGATCCGCCACCGGAGCGGCGTCGTCCAGGCTCGCGCTCTCGTGCAGGATTTCGGTGCACTGTTCGATGCACTCGTTGCAGATGAAGACGGAGCGGCCACCATGGCTGCCCGACACCATCTGCTTGACCTCATCCTGGCTCTTGCCGCAGAACGAGCAGTGCGTGGTCGTACCGGGCTTGTCTTTTGGGGTTGTCATGCAATCAGGCCATGCGATCAAGGTCGCAGGCAAATATCAGGGAAAAACAGGAAACCGCCAGACCTGCAGGCCCGGCGGTCATCATGGGACTCAGACCGCTTCGCCGCGCTGGCGGATCACCTGGTCCACCAGGCCGTAATCACGCGCTTCTTGCGCGGCCATGAAGTAGTCACGCTCGGTATCACGTTCGATCTTGTCCAGCGGCTGGCCGGTGTTGGTGGCCAGGATCTGGTTCAGCTCCTTGCGCAGGCGCAGGATCTCGCGCGCATGGATCTCGATGTCCGTGGCCTGGCCCTGGGCACCACCCAGCGGCTGGTGGATCATGACGCGCGAGTTGGGCAGGCAGAAGCGCTTGCCCTTGGCGCCGGACGACAGCAGGAAGGCGCCCATGCTGGCCGCCATGCCCATGCACAGCGTGGACACATCGGGCTTGATGAAGTTCATCGTGTCGTAGATCGCCATGCCGGCGCTGACCGAGCCACCGGGCGAGTTGATGTAGAAGGAAATATCCTTGTCCGGGTTTTCGCTTTCCAGGAACAGCAACTGGGCTACCACCAGGTTGGCGGTCTGGTCGTTCACCGGGCCGACCAGGAACACCACACGCTCCTTCAGCAGGCGGGAATAGATGTCATAGGAGCGCTCGCCACGGCCGGATTGCTCCACCACCATGGGGATCAGGCCCAGGGCCTGGGCGTCGAGTGCACTGTTGCGCGAAGTTTGCATGCGTAGGGCTCCAAAGGTTTCCGGCCGGCTTGGCACCAGCCTGACTGTCATACATTATGACGGGAATGATGCTGAATAAATAAGGCCTGGGCGGCAGACTGCAAGAGTCTGACCACACAGGCCTGTCGGTACGGCCGGAACTGCCGGCCGTTACGGCATCAGTCTCAGACCGGCTGGTCCATCAGCTCCTGGAAGCTGACCTTCTTGTCGCTGACCTTGGCCTTGCCCAGCACGAAGTCGGTCACGTTGGCTTCCGTCACCACGGCTTCGATCTCGGACATGCGCTGCTGGTCGTTCAGGTACCAGCGGGCCACTTCTTCCGGCTTCTCGTAGCTGGCAGACAGGTCGTCGATGTAGGCCTTGATCTGCTCGGGCGTGGCCATCAGGTTCTCGGCACGCACCAGTTCGGCCACGATCAGGCCCAGACGCACGCGGCGCTCGGCTTGCGGCTGGAACAGCTCGGCCGGCAGTTCGGCGTTGGCGGCATCCTTCATGCCACGCTGCACCAGGTCCTGGCGCGCAGCCTGGGCCATGGCGTTGACTTCGGCCTGGATGCTGGCCTTGGGCAGGTCCAGCTCGGCGCTGTTGATCAGCGCGTCCATCACGGCGTTCTTGTTGCGGGCCAGCAGGCGGTACTTGACTTCGCGCTCCAGGTTCTTGCGGATGTCGGCGCGCAGGCCTTCCACGGTCGCATCACCCACGCCCAGCTGCTTGGCAAACTCTTCGTTCACTTCGGGCATGTTGGCAGCTTCCAGCTTCTGCACCGTCACCAGGAAGTCGGCGGTCTTGCCAGCCACTTCCTTGCCATGGTAGTCCTCGGGGAAGGCCAGCGGGAACGTCTTGCTTTCGCCGATCTTCATGCCGCGCACGGCGTCTTCAAATTCAGCCAGCATCTGGCCTTCGCCGACCAGGTACTGGAAGCCTTCGGCCTTGCCGCCGGCAAAGGGTTCGCCGTCGATCTTGCCTTCGAAGTCCACGGTCACGCGGTCACCGTCCACCGCCGGCTCGTCCTTGCCACGCTGGGCAAAGGTGCGACGCTGCTTGCGCAGTATGTCGATGGTGCGGTCGATAGCTTCGTCGTCCACTTCGGCAGCGATCTTCTCGACTTCGGTAGCCGTAAGGTCGTTGATCTTGACTTCGGGGAACACTTCGAACACGGCCTCGAACAGCATCTCGCCTTCGGCAGCGCCATCCTTCTCGCTGATGGCCGGCTGGCCAGCCACGCGCAGTTCGGCTTCATTGGCGGCCTGGTAGAACGCCTGGCCGACCTTGTCGTTGATCACTTCATACTGCACGGCCGGGCCGTACTGGTTGGCCACCACGCTGACCGGCACCTTGCCCGGACGGAAGCCGTCCATCTTCACGGTGCGAGCCAGGCGCTGCAGGCGCTTGGTGACTTCGTCCTGCACGTCTTTCACGGGCAGGGACAGGGTGATCTTGCGCTCGAGCTTCTCGAGGGTTTCGACATTCACGGACATGGATATTTCCTTTGCTGGATAGAAGGCAGGCAGCGGCAGCGGAGGCCGGCCTGCAAACTTGAAAACTCTGGTGCGCGGGGGGGGACTCGAACCCCCACACCATTGCTGGCGTCAGGACCTAAACCTGGTGCGTCTACCAATTTCGCCACCCGCGCAGGTTCCGATGACGCAGCCATGACAACTGCACCACGTGAAACAGGTAATCAGTGATTTTAGCTTGCAATGACGGACAATTCACGCTCAAAGCCAGAATTCACGCAAAACACGATCGCACATGACCGCCCCACCCGCCCAGGCCCAGCCCGTCACCCACTACGAGAACTTTCCGGTGGCCAGCTGGCTGTGCCCGCCGGCGATCCGGCCGGCGGTGGCAGCGCTCTACCATTTTGCGCGAACAGCCGACGACATCGCCGACGAAGGCACGCAAACGGCCTCGCAGCGGTTGCAGGAGCTGGATCGCTATGGAAACGCACTGACGCTGGCGGCCGGCAGCACGCCCTACCCAGCCGATGCGTCATGGAGCGGCATCATGCAGCCGCTGCAAGGCGTGATCCGGCAATACCAGCTGCCAGTACCGCTGCTGCAGGACCTGCTGACGGCCTTCCGCCGCGATATCCACCACAGCGAACAGGCTGCCGTCTACGCCCGCCACGATGACTTGCTCGACTACGCACGCTATTCGGCCAACCCGGTCGGGCGCCTGATGCTGCACCTGTACGGTGTGCACGATGCCGAATCCCTGCAGCAGAGCGATGCCATCTGCACGGCGCTGCAACTCTACAACTTCTGGCAGGACATCTCGCTCGATGTGGCGCGTGGTCGCTACTACCTGCCGCAGGACCTGTGCCAGGCGCATGGCGTGGATCCGCGTCTGCCAGCGGCCAGTCCTGAACCCGCCATCCAGGTGCTGGCGGCAGACTTGCTGGATCGCGCCGATGCCCTGATGTGCGCCGGCCTGCCCTTGCCGGCGGCGGTCAGCCAACAGGCCGGCCGTTTGTCGGGCTGGGAGCTGCGCTTGGTGATGCAGGGCGGCTGGCGCATTGGCCGCAAGACGCGCGCGCTCGGCGGCCGCATTGCCCACCAGCGTCCGCGTATCAGCAAGGCCGATGCGCCGGCATTGCTCTGGGGCAGCCTGCGACATCGGCTGGCCTGAACCGGATTCATGCAGGAACATGGGACAATAGCGGCCACCATGTCTGACACCACCCCCGCCTCTCCGCAAGAGTACGTCCAGCAGAAGGCTGCCTCCTCCGGCAGCAGCTTCTACTATGCCTTCCTGTTCCTGCCGGCCGACCGGCGCGCCGCGATCGTGGCCTTCTACGCCTTCTGCCGTGAAATCGACGATGTGGTGGACGAGGTGCAGGATCCTGGCGTGGCCCAGGCCAAGCTGGCCTGGTGGCAGAACGAGGTGCGCCAGGCCTACGCCGGCCAGCCCACGCATCCGGTAATGCAGGCGCTGATGCCCTGGGCCCAGCCTTTCGGGATCGAACAGCGCCAACTGCTGGCGGTGATCGAGGGCTGCCAGATGGATCTGCAGCAGACACGCTATCTGGATTTTCCCGGCCTGCAGCGCTACTGCCATCTGGTCGCGGGCATCGTCGGTGAAGTGTCGGCACGCATCTTCGGTCAGAAAGACGAGCAGACCACGCAATATGCGCATGAGCTCGGCCTGGCGCTGCAGCTTACCAACATCATCCGCGACGTTGGCGAAGACGCCATGCGCGGCCGCATCTACCTGCCGATCAGCGAGCTGCAGCAGTTTGGCGTCAAGGCCAACACCATCCTCAAGCGCGAGTATTCGGAAGACTTCCAGCGCCTGATGCAATACCAGGCACAGCGCGCGCACCAGCACTACGACCGTGCGCTCGCCCTGCTGCCCACGGTGGACCGCCGCAGCCAGAAGCCCGGCCTGATGATGGCCAGCATCTACCGCACCTTGCTGCGCGAAATCGAACGTTCCAACTTCCAGGTGCTGCACCAGCGCATCAGCCTGACGCCACTGCGCAAGTTCTGGCTGGCCTGGAAAATACAGGCGCTCGGCGTGCGCAAGCTCTGAGCGGCATGCCTTCCGCGCCTGGCCATGTGGCCATTGTTGGTGCCGGCTGGGCCGGTTGCACGGCGGCGCTAGCAGCGCAGCAGCTCGGCTGGCGTGTCAGCCTGCTCGAAGCCGCGCGTGACCCGGGCGGCCGCGCGCGCAGCGTGGCCCTGAGCGATACCCTGACCATGGACAACGGTCAGCATATCCTGATCGGCGCCTATGCCAGCTGCCTGCAAATGATGCTGCAAGTCGGAGTCGATCCCAGCCAGGTGCTGCATCGTGAACCGCTGGATCTGCGCACACCGGATGGTCGTGGCCTGCGCATGCCGCCCGCCTCTGCCCTGCCCACCTGGGATGTGCTGCGTGCCATCTGGCAGGCGCAGGGCTGGAGCCTGGCAGCCAAACTCTCCCTGCTGCGCGTGGCGGCGCGCTGGCAACACCAGGGCTACCGTTGTGACAACAGCGCCAGCGTGCTGCAGGTCTGCCGTGGCCTGCATGCCGATATCCTGCAAGATCTGGTCACGCCGCTGTGCGTGTCGGCCTTCAATAGTCAGCCGGAACATACCAGCGGCCGGGTATTCCTGCGTGTGATCCACGACGCGCTGATGGCACAACGCGGAGGCTCGGACGCGTTGGTGGCACGCGTGCCGCTGGGCCAGGTGCTGCCGGAGCCCGCCGTGCGCTGGCTGCAAACCCAAGGCGCCGAGGTGCGGCTCGGCTGCCGGGTACAAGGACTGGAGCCGCTACAGGCCAATTCTCCCCATGCCGGCTGGCAGCTGCAACTCGACGATGGCAGCCAGTTGCAGGCTGATCGCGTCATCCTGGCGACACCGGCACCGGAAGCGGCGCGCCTGCTGCAACAGATACAGACAGTTTTTTGCGAGGTGCAGCACAGCCGTTACCAGCGCTGGATCGAGATGGCGAATCGGCTGCAGTGGATGCCGATTGCCACCACTTACGCCTGGTGCCCGCTAGACGATGCCGCACGCCTGCCGCGCATGCAAGCGCTGGCCGGCAGTCCGGCCCAGTTCGTGTTCAGCCATCCGGAACAGGATGGGATAGAAAACGGGCAGCGCCTGCTGGCCTTTGTCGCCAGCTGCAGCGAACTGCCGCGGGACGCCCATGAGCAGGCAACCCTGCAGCAAGCGCAGGCCGAACTCGGCCTGTCACGGCTGACGCTGATCCGCACGCTGGTGGACAAGCGCGCCACCTTTGTCTGCAGCGCCGACGTGCAGCGCCCACCAATGCAGATCCTGCCCGGCTTGCGTGCCTGTGGTGATTATGTCGAGGGCGATTACCCGGCCACGCTCGAAGGCGCGGTACGCAGCGGCCTGCAGGCCGCTCAGTCCTTGTCGGCGTAGGGGTTGTGCGAGGTCTTCATCTCGATACGCAGCGGCGTACCAGTCAAGTTGAAGATCTTGCGCAGACGGCCTTCCAGATAGCGCTTGTAGGCATCGGTGACGTGCTCGAGCGAGTTGCCGTGCACCACCACCACTGGCGGGTTCATACCGCCCTGGTGCGCATAGCGCAGCTTGGGACGGTACATGCCGGAACGCTTGGGTGCCTGGAACTGCACGGCCTCGTGAAGTGCACGCGTCAGCGCCGGCGTCGGCATCTTGCAGTTGGCTGCAGCATAGGCCTGGCCAATCGACTTCCACAGCGGGGCGATGCCCTGACGCTTGATCGCAGAAATATAGTGCAGTGCCGCGAACTTGAGGAAACCCAGACGGGTTTCGACCGAGCGCAGCACCAGCTCGCGCTGGTAGTCGTCGACCGCATCCCACTTGTTGATGGCGATCACCACGGCGCGGCCGGATTCCAGGATGTAGCCGGCAATGTGCGCGTCCTGGTCGGTCACGCCCTGCGTCGCATCCAGCAGCAAGAGCACCACGTTGGCCGATTCGATCGCCTGCAGCGTCTTCACCACCGAGAATTTCTCGATCGCCTCGAACACCTTGCCCTTGCGGCGCAGGCCAGCGGTATCGATCAGCTCGTAGGTCTGGCCATCACGCTCGAACGGCACGCTGATGGCATCACGCGTGGTACCCGGCAGGTCGAACGCCACCAGGCGCTCCTCACCGAGCCAGGTGTTGATCAGCGTGGACTTGCCGACGTTGGGACGGCCGGCCACGGCCAGCTTGATCGTCTTGTTCTCTTCGCCGGCCTCATCGTCGTCATCCGGCTCCGGAATGCCGATGCTGTCCAGCGCCAGATCGACCAGGCCACGAATGCCCTGGCCATGGGCTGCGGACACCGCGTGCACCTCGCCCAGGCCGAGCTCATAGAAATCGGTCAGCTGCTGGCCTTCCTTCATGCCCTCGGCCTTGTTGGCCGCGAGGATGGTGCTCTTGCCGAGGCGGCGCAGGTAGTTGGCAATGTCATGGTCCTGCGCCGACAGGCCTTCACGCGCGTCAACGACGAACACCACCACATCCGCTTCGGCCACGGCCTGTTGCGTCTGGCGAGCCATTTCGCGGAAGATGCTGCCGGTGCCGGCATCCGGCTCGAAACCGCCGGTATCGATGACGATGAACTCGCGACGGCCCTGGCGACCATTGCCGTAGTGGCGGTCACGCGTCAGGCCGGCAAAGTCGGCCACGATCGCATCACGCGACTTGGTCATGCGGTTGAACAGGGTGGACTTGCCCACATTGGGCCGCCCCACCAGGGCGATCACGGGTTTCATGTACGCCGTTTCCTTTTCTCAGAGTCCGCCTGAATCAGTTCAGGCGGATGCCGGTGACCGTGCCCTTCGAGGTCACGACCACCACAGTATGGCCAGCCAGTACCGGAGCGGCCTGGATGGCAGAACCATCGGTCGCAATGCGGTTGCGCAGGAGGCCGGTATTGCGGTCCAGGATGTGCACCATGCCGTCACCGTCACCCACCACCACCAGGTTGCCCACCAGCAGCGGCGCACTCAGGTTGCGGTAGCGCAGATTGCGGTTCTGCCAGAGCTGCTCGCCATTCTGGCGGTTCCAGGCTACGACGTCGCCGGTGCGATCGGTACCGATCACGATGCCGGCATCACCGGTCACGCCGGTGGAGCCATCGCTGGGCTGGGTCCAGACGGTGCTGCCATTGGTCATGTCCACGCAGCCCACAGCCGCCTGGAAGCTGCGTGCGCACAGGCTGGCATCGGCACGCGTCGCCGGCGCGATCACGTCGGCAATCGAGGCCACCTGGTGGATGCCGCGCGGGCTGGCCAGCACCATTTCCAGCATGCCGGTACCGTTATCGGGGTTGAACACCACCACGCGACCAGACACGCCAGCCAGTAGCATGCCGCCAGCCGGCATCAGCAGCGAGGATTGCTCCAGCACCATGCGATCGGCCGTATTGCCACGTGCGGTCTGCTGCCACAGGCGGTAGCCGTTGGCGGCATCGTAGGTGGTGATGCCACGGTCGGCCGTGAGCACGAACACGCGGCCACCTGCCACCAGCGGTGCGGTATAGGCCTGCGACGCCAGTCGCGTGCGCCAGACTTCCTGGCCATTGCGCAGCGCCACCAGCATGTTGTTGTCGACCACCACGGCGCTGGTCGTGCCGTCGGTACCGACACCGGCGCTCAGCGACTTGCCGGCCTGTGCCTGCCACAGGCTGGCACCAGTGCTGGCCTGCAGTGCCTGCACCTGGCCGTTGGAGCTGCCCAGCACCACCTGGTCGCCATCAGCGGCTACCAGCAGCGGGAACTGGACATTGCCGGCGAGCTTCTGCGTCCAGCTGGTCGCAGCCGCGACGCTGGCCGGGTTTTGCTGCAGCGGTGTCGGCTTGGGCGGCTTGTAGCTGGAACAGGCGCTCAGGGCTGCGCCCATCAACAGGGTGACCAGCCAGGTGGCCGTCTTGCGGGAAACCGTTGCTTGCATCATCCGTACTCCTTGTTGCGCGATTCTGAACCGGGAAAATCAGCTGGCACTGGCAGCGCTGGCTACAGCCGATGCGGCTGCAGGCGTGGCAGCAGCCGATGCCGCCGCACTGGCTGGCGCTGCCGCTATTGCCGGCGCCAGCGTGGCCAGATCCACGCCCAGCGAAGTCAGCTTGATGCCAACCATCTGCTGGTAGGCCGGGTCACCGTCGAGCGCACGATAGGCCTTGGTATAGGCCTCGATCGCCTGCGGCGGCTGGTTCTGCAGCGCATGGATATCGCCCGTCAGGTCGTCCACCAGGGCGGCGTAGCTGGCATCGACCTGCTGCAGCTGCTGCTGTGCCTGGTCAAACTGCTTCTGTTCCACCATCTGCTGTGCCAGCTGCAGGCGCGCCAAGCCTTGCAGGCCCTTGTCTGCGCCCTTTTCGGCCGCCACGGTCAGGGCGGCGCGGCTCTGGTCGGCCTGCCCTTTCTCGTGGAACACGCGTGCCGCCAGCAGCGCAGCATGTTGCGCATAGGTGGTGGACGCAAAGTCGTCCTGCATCAGTTTCAGGCTGTTGGCCAGCTTGGCCACATCGCCAGCGTCGGCATCAGCCTGCACCTGGTCGTACAAAGCGGAGGCCTTCACGGCCTGGTTGGATTCGTACCACTGGTAGCCGCGCCAGCTGGCAAAGCCCAGCAGCCCCACCACCACCACGGTGGTGATCAGCGTGCCCCACTTCTCCCAGAAGTGCTTGAGCTTGTCGAGTTGTTCCTGTTCTTGGAGGTCGAGATTCTGAATCGCCATGCTTGTTCCGTTGCTGTCCTGCGCGCTGGCAGGCTCGATTTAATCTTGTGATTGTAGGCTGTTCGCCCAGTCTGCCAGCTCTGCCAGCGGTTTTTTGACCTGCTCGCCGGCGCCATCGCGCAGCTGCTTGATCGTCACACAGCCCTCGGCCACTTCGTCGGCACCAAACACCAGGGCAAAGCGGGCACCGCTGGCATCGGCCTTCTTGAACTGCGACTTGAAGCTGCCCATGTCACCACCAGGCGTGGCGTGCATCTGCACCCGGACGCCAGCCTGGCGCAGCTGCTGCAGCGCATGCATGGCCACCGGCAGCGACTGCATGTCGGGAATGACGGCATAGGCGTCGGGCACCGGCAGCTCGGGCAGCAGCTCCTGCTCCTTCAGCAGTTCCAGCACGCGCTCCACGCCCATGGCCCAACCGACGCCCGGTGCCGGCTTGCCGCCCACCTGTTCGATCAGGCCATCATAACGGCCGCCGGCACAGATGGTGCCCTGCGCGCCCAGGCTCTCGGTGATGAACTCGAACACGGTCAGGTTGTAGTAATCGAGGCCGCGCACCAGTCGCGGGTTGATGGTGAACGCCACGTCATGCGCACGCAGGATCTGCTGCAGCGTCTCGAAGGCCTGCAGCGAGGCTTCGCCGAGGAAGTCGAGCAGCTTCGGCGCGCTTTCCACCACCTCTTTCATGGCCGAGTTCTTGGTATCCAGGATGCGCAGCGGGTTGCTGTACAGGCGGCGCTTGCCGTCGTCGTCCAGCAGCTCCTGGTGTGCCTCGAAGTGTTTGATCAGCGCTTCGCGGTGTGCCTTGCGCTCGTCCGGCTGGCCCAGGCTGTTGATTTCCAGGCGCACATCGCGCACGCCCAGCAGCTGCCACAGGCTGTGTGCCAGCAGGATCAGTTCGGCATCGACATGGGCGCCGGAAAAGCCCAGCGCCTCGGCGCCCACCTGGTGGAACTGGCGATAGCGGCCACGCTGAGGACGCTCGTGGCGGAACATCGGGCCCATGTAGTAGAGGCGCTTGCCGCCTTCGTACAGCAGGTTGTGCTCGGCTACGGCGCGCACCACGCCGGCGGTATTTTCCGGGCGCAGTGTCAGCGCCTCGCCATTCAGGCGGTCTTCAAAGGAATACATTTCCTTCTCGACCACATCGGTCACTTCGCCCAGGCTGCGCACGAACAGGCCGGTCGGCTCGACGATGGGGGTGCGGATATTGCGATAGGCAAAGCGCGCCATGACCTCGCGCACCTGGCTCTCCAGCCATTCCCAGTGCGCGGAATGCGGCGGCAGGATGTCGTTCATGCCCTTGATCGCGGTAATTTTCTGTGCCATGAAATTGTTGTCGGATACTTGAAACACAAGGCCCGCCAGGCGGGCCAGGAAAGGCGTCAGGCAGGGTTGCCGTAACGCCGTTCGATATAGGAAGTCACCAGTTGCTGGAACTCGGTGGCGATGCCTTCGCCACGCAGCGTGAGGGCTTTTTCGCCATCGATGAATACCGGAGCGGCCGGCGCCTCACCAGTACCGGGCAGGCTGATGCCGATATCGGCATGTTTGCTTTCGCCCGGGCCGTTGACGATGCAGCCCATCACGGCCACTTTCATCGTTTCCACGCCGGGATACTGCTCACGCCAGACCGGCATCTGCGCACGCAGGAAGTCATCGATCTGCTTGGCCAGCTCCTGGAAGGTGCTACTGGTGGTGCGGCCACAACCCGGGCAGGCGGTGACACTGGGTACAAAAGTGCGCAGGCCGAGCGACTGCAGGATCTCGGAGGCGATCACCACCTCCTGCGTGCGGGCCTCGCCCGGCTGCGGCGTGAGCGAAACGCGGATGGTATCGCCGATACCTTCCTGCAGCAGGATGGACAGCGCCGTGGCCGACGCCACGGTACCCTTCACGCCCATGCCGGCCTCGGTCAGGCCCAGGTGCAGCGGGTAGTTGCAGCGCTGGCTCAGGGCGCGGTAGACGGCGATCAGGTCCTGCACACCGCTGACCTTGCAGGACAGCAGGATCTGCGAACGTGCCATGCCCATTTCCACGGCACGCTCGGCCGAGTTGATGGCCGAGGCCATCAGCGCCTCGTACATGACCTGCTGGCCACTCCAGGGCTCGGCACGCTGGCTGTTGAGGTCCATCATGTCGGCCAGCAGTTCCTGATCCAGGCTGCCCCAGTTGACGCCGATACGCACCGGCTTGTCCCAGCGCATGGCGGCCTCGATCATCTGGCCGAACTGGCGATCCTTCTTGTCGCCCTTGCCGACGTTGCCCGGGTTGATGCGGTACTTGGACAACGCCTGGGCGCAGTCCGGAAACTCGGTCAGCAGGCGGTGGCCGTTGTAGTGGAAGTCGCCGATCAACGGCACGTTCACCCCCATGCGGTCCAGCTGTTCACGCACGTAGGGCACGGCCTGGGCTGCCTCCGGGGTGTTGACGGTGATGCGCACGAGTTCGGAGCCAGCCTGCGCGAGCTCCTTGACCTGGATCGCGGTGCCGACGGCATCGACGGTATCGGTATTGGTCATGGACTGCACGCGCACTGGCGCGTCGCCGCCAATCGTTACCACATGGTCGCCATGGCGCACCTGCGCCTGCAGCGTGCGGGCACGCTGCGGTACGGATACCGGAACGGGAGTGGTCTGGGATTCCATCTGCGGACTCCTTACTGAATCTGGAAGCGCGCCACGCCGGTACGCGCCACACCGGCCAGATCAAATGTCTGGCCACGGTCCAGCAGCTGCTGGATGTTTTCGGCACGGCCGATCGTCACGCGGATCGGGTAGGTATCGACCGGTACGGTCTGCTCTTCACCGGCAGCCAGCGTGCGCTCGAATACGGTACGGTTGTTCTGGTTGCGGACCTGCACCCAGGTTTCACCGCTGGCGCGGAACACCAGGCCGGTGCTGCTGCTGACAACCGGAGCCGATGCCGCAGCGCTGGCCGGCGTCAGGGTGGTGCCAACGGCGGCGGCCGGCTGCAGAGTCGTGGCAGCCGGTGCTGCGGCAGATGCCGGAGCCAGCGTCGGAGCCGGCGCCAGAGTGGTGGCTGCTGCCGGAGCCGGAGCCAATTGGCCGACGGCTGCCGGAGCAGCTTCGGCCGCACTGGCCGGGGCGCTGGCCGCTTCGACACTGGTGCCCTCCCATTTGGCCGAGAAAGTCGGCAGCAGGAACAGCAGCACGGCACCAATCGCCAGCGCTGCCACGGCGGCTATCGCCCACAGCGGCAGGCCCATGCCCGCGCGCATGCCCGCGCCAAAGCGGGAATTGCTGATCGGGGCATTGATCGATTCGTCATCGGTGTGGATATGCGGCTTGTCGGACGGCATGCGTGCCAGTACCGGTTGCGCCTCCACGCCCAGGAATCGACAGATATTGGCCGCCAGCCCGCGCGCAAAGAACACACCCGGCATGTTGGACAGGTCATCGTTTTCCAGTTCCAGGATACGCTGCGGCGGCACCTTCATGGTCGTGGCCAGCACCTCCACTTCCACGCCGGCCTGTTCACGCGCGCTGCGCAGCATCTTGCCGGGGCTGAGGGTCTCATCCAGTCGGATCCGGGGCTTGTCTTCGGATCCGGTTGCAATGGACTCATTCTGTACGTCAGTCATTCCTGGGCTCTTGGGAGTTGGAGGTGGATGGGGTGGCTGCGCAATGCGCAAGTGCCTGTCGGGTACGGGCTTGCGCGCTTGGTGGCTGCAAGGCCAGGGCCGAGGCGAACAGGCGTCCGGCTTCGGCGCCCTGCTGCCGCTCGCACAGCAGCACGGCCAGGTTGTGCATGATGCCGGCATCCTGCGGCGCCAGCTGCAAGGCGTGGCGCAGGCTGCGCTCGGCCAGTTCGCCCTGGCCTTGCTGTTGCAGCGCCAAGCCCTGCAGGTGCCAGGCCTGCGGCTGGGCCGGATCGGCCTGCAGCACGGTATCGATTTCCTGGCGGGCAATATCGGGCTGGCCCTGTTCCAGATAGGCCGCAGCCAGCTGCAGATGCGCCTGCAGGCGCTGCGCCGGCGTGGCGGCAGCTTCCTGGAACATGGACGGCGGCGTGCTGCTACAGGCTGCCAGCAGCAGCGTCAGCATCAGGCCTGCCAGTGTCCTGAACAGGCCGGTTTCAGTCATCCTGAGCCCCCGGTGCCGGTGCCGCCTGGATATCGGCCATGCGCTGCAGCACGATGCGACGCTCCACGCGCGTGCGGTCCTGCACATCGCCGGCGAGCTGGCCGCAGGCGGCATCGATATCGTCACCGCGCGTCTTGCGCACCGTGGTGACAATGCCGGCGTCGTTCAGCATGCGGCCAAACTCCAGCACCACCGATTGCGGCGAGCGCTTCAGGCCAGATTCGGGGAAGGGATTGAATGGAATCAGGTTGAACTTGCACCAGGCACCCTTGCCCGATTTCCGTACCAGATCGATCAGCTGGTGCGCATGCTCGGGTTGGTCGTTGACGCCATCGAGCATGCAGTACTCAAAGGTGATGAAGTCGCGCGGGGCGAACTCCAGATAGTGCTGGCAGGACTGCATCAGCTCGGCCAGCGGGTATTTGCGGTTGAGCGGCACCAGGTGGTCGCGGAGCGCATCATTGGGCGCGTGCAGCGATACGGCCAGCGCCACTGGGCAATCCTGCGACAGGCGGTCCATCATGGGCACCACGCCCGAGGTGGACACGGTGACGCGGCGGCGCGACAAGCCATAGCCGTGGTCATCGAGCATGGTGCGCAGCGCCGGCACCAGCGCCGAGTAGTTCTGCAGCGGCTCGCCCATGCCCATCATCACCACGTTGGAGATGACGCGCTCGTCGGTGTTCAGGTGCTTGCGCAGGAAATGTTCGGCAAACCACAGCTGTGCCGTGATTTCGCCGGTAGTGAGGTTGCGGCTGAATCCCTGGTGACCGGTGGAGCAGAAACGGCAGCCTACGGCACAGCCGGCCTGCGAGGAGATGCACAGCGTGCCACGGTCGGTTTCGGGGATGAAGACGGTCTCGACGGCATTGCCGCCGCCAACGTCGAACAGCCACTTGATGGTGCCGTCCGCAGACATCTGCTGCGTCAGCACCTGCAAGGGGGTGATGGTGGCCTGTCCTGCCAGCTTTTCACGCAAGCTCTTGGCCAGGTCACTCATCAGGGAAAAGTCGGAGACACCCTTCTGGTGAATCCAGCGGAACAGCTGGGTTGCGCGGAAGCGCTTCTCGCCCAGCTGGCCGCACCACGCCACCAGGCCTTCCAGATCGAAGTCGAGCAGATTGGTGGTGGTCATGGCGATGTCCTCTCTCCGTGGATTAACGGGAGTAGACGTTCATGCCCGGGAAGAAGAAAGCCACTTCCACGGCAGCCGTTTCAGCAGCGTCAGAGCCGTGCACGGCGTTGGCGTCGATGCTGTCAGCGAAGTCGGCGCGGATGGTGCCCTTGTCGGCCTTCTTCGGGTCGGTAGCGCCCATCAGGTCACGGTTCTTCAGGATGGCGCCTTCGCCTTCCAGGCACTGCACCATCACGGGGCCGGAGATCATGAAATCGACCAGGTCCTTGAAGAAGGGACGCTCCTTGTGCACGGCGTAGAAAGCCTCGGCTTCGTTACGGGACAGGTGCATCATGCGGGCAGCGATGACCTTCAGGCCGGCAGCCTCGAAGCGGGCGTAGATCTGGCCGATCACGTTCTTGGCAACTGCGTCGGGCTTGATGATGGAGAGGGTGCGTTCGATAGCCATGTGTATTCCTGATAGTAGGGAGAATGAAATCCGGGGCGGCCGGGTTGGCCGGCAGGATGGATTGCGCAGTCAGCCCATGCGGCCAGCTGCACAACCCCGGGATTTTACCTGCTTGCCATGGCATTCGCGGGAACAGGCCATGGCAGCTGCGACTTACTTGCGACGGCGCGGCTTGCCGGACGGGCCATTGCCCTGCCCCATCCAGTTGGCCGGGGCACTGCGGCCACCGCCACCGGTCGGGCGCTTGGCGCGGGTTTCCGGCTTGCGACCATCCAGATAACCGAACGAGGTCTGCATCGGATCGGGCTGGCTGGAGGCGCGCGGCGCGGCACGACCCGGGCCGGACTTGGCGCGCTTGCTGGCGGCGGCACCCGGGCGGTCCGGGTTGCGACGGCGCACGCCCTGCTCCTGGCGGCGCAGCTGTTCCAGGTCCACGCTTTCCTTCAGGCCGACTTCGGCCATCAGGTTCTTCACCTCACGCTCGGGCAGTTCCATCCAGACGCCACGGCGCAGGAAGCGCGGCAGGCTCATCATGCCGTAGCGGATGCGGATCAGGCGGCTCACGGCGTGACCGACTGCCTCGAACATGCGACGCACCTCGCGGTTGCGGCCTTCGGAAATCGTCACGCGGTACCAGCAGTTGGCACCTTCGCCACCGCCCTCCTCGATACTGCCGAACTGGGCCGGGCCGTCATCAAGTTGCACACCGTCGAGCAGGCGCTGCTTTTCCTCGTCGGACAGGGCACCGAGCACGCGCACCGCGTACTCGCGCTGCAGGCCAAAGCGCGGGTGCATCAGCTGGTTGGCCAGCGCGCCGGAGTTGGTGATCAGCAACAAGCCTTCGGTGTTCAGGTCCAGACGGCCGACCGACTGCCACTTGCCCTGCGGCAGGCGCGGCAGCTTGCGGAACACGGTCGGGCGGTTCTGCGGGTCGTCATGCGTGACCAGCTCGCCGACCGGCTTGTGGTAGGCGATCACGCGCGTCGGCGGCGGTGCAATGCGCAGGCGTACCGGCTTGCCGTTGATCTTGACCACGTCGCCAAACTGGATGCGTTGGCCGACGTGGGCCGGCTCGTTGTTCACCGAAATGCGGCCCTCGGTGATCATCTGCTCCATTTCCAGGCGTGATCCCAGGCCAGCCTGGGCCAGCACCTTGTGCAGCTTGGGGGCATCAGGCTGCGGCAGGAGCACGCGCTTGGCGGGCACCTCGGCGGCGTCAGCCGGCTCATCGCCGTCAAACTCGCCTGCGACTACCGCGGCAAACAGGTCCTCGTCCGGCACGATGGTGTCGTCTTCGACAGCCGGCGCCGGCTGGCGCGGGCGGCGTGGTGCCTCCGTCGCCGGCTTGCGTGGCGCGCGGCTGCGCGGCTGGCTGGCGGGCTTGCGGCTGCGCGGACGCGGCGTGCTGCTGCCTTCGTCAGACGGCTGCTGGTCGGAATCGTGATCAGGATGGGATGACATAGGAGTACCTGCAAGGTAGCCGGCGGCTGCGCCGGCAGGAAAACGTGTGAGCCGGCAGCGTGCCGGATCAGGAATGCGATGGGGTATCGTCGGTATCGGAAGTGTCAGCAGCACCGGATGCCTCTCCCGAGGTGTCCGCAACCGCTGGTGCCGTGTTGGCAACACCCGTATTGTCCGCTTCTGTGGCCGCGGAATCAAGCGCCGGCTGCGGCGCGATGTCGAGTTCCGGCTGATCGGCGTCCGGCGTGCCCTCTTGCACAGACGGCGATTCCAGGCTGGCGAGCTGCTCCAGCAAGGCGTCCTGGTCGGCATCTTCCAGTACCGGCAGCTGATCCAGCGCCGACAGGCCGAGATCATCCAGGAACTGGCGCGTGGTCGCCAGCAACGCCGGACGGCCGATGGTGTCGCGATAGCCAATGGTCTCGATCCAGCCGCGGTCTTCCAGCTGCTTGATCAGCTGCGAGTTGACCGTGACGCCGCGGATGTCCTCGATATCGCCACGCGTAACCGGCTGGCGGTAAGCGATGATGGCCAGCGTTTCCAGCGTGGCGCGGGTGTAGCGCGGCGGTTTTTCCGGATGCAGCCGATCCAGGTAGTCACGCATCTCCGGCCGACTCTGGAAGCGCCAGCCGGTGGACACGCAGCACAGCTCCATGCCGCCCTGCTCCCAGCTCTGGCCAATCTCGTGCAGCAGCTGTCGAATCGTATCGGGCGCAATCGCATCGTCAAACAGCTGGCGCATGTCGCGCAGCGTCAGCGGCTGCTGGGCACACAGCAGCGCTGTTTCAAGAATGCGACGGGCCTGGAAAGCGTTCATGCCAACACACAAGGAATGGAAAAAATCATGCCAGCGCCTGCAATACCTGCTGCAGGTCCGCCGGCAAGGGCGCCTCGCATTGTATCGGTTGCTGCGTCAGCGGGTGCTGCAGCGACAGGCGGAAGGCGTGCAAGGCCTGACGCTGCAGCCCGGCAACCGGCTTGCCGCCATAAATGGCATCGGCCAGCAAGGGATGGCCCAGGTGCTGCATGTGCACGCGGATCTGGTGCGTGCGGCCGGTATGCAGCGTGGCCTGCACATGGCAGACCGGCTGACCATCCAGCGTACCCTGTCGCAGCAGGCGGAAATCGGTACGCGCCGGCTTGCCGGCCTGATGCGCCAGATCCACCACCGCCATGCGCAGACGGTTGCGCACATCGCGCCCGATGGCGGCATCGACCTCGGTCACGCCGCTGGTCGCCTCGCGCCAGACGCCGTGCGCCAGTGCCTGGTACTCGCGGTGCACCTCGCGTGCCGCAATCTGGCGCACCAGCCCGTCCATGGCGGCACGATCACGCGCCACCACCATCAGGCCGCTGGTATCCTTGTCCAGTCGATGCACGATGCCGGCGCGCGGCAGCATGCGCGATTCCGGGTAATGGTGCAGCAGCGCGTTCAGCAGCGTGCCGCTCCAGTTGCCAGCCGCCGGATGCACCACCAGTCCGGCCGGCTTGTGCACGATGGCCAAGTGCGCGTCTTCGTAGACGATGTCGAGCGGAATATCCTGCGGCACGAAGGCCTGCGATTGCGCTGTAGGACGCAGCTCCAGCTCCAGCCGGTCGCCCACACGCAATTTGGTCGCCGCCTTGGTGCAGGGCTGGCCGAGGCGCCGCAGCAGGCCCTGCTCGATCAGCTGCTGCAGGTAGCTGCGCGAAAACTCCGGCACCTGCTCGGCCAGATAGCGATCCAGCCGCATGCCGTTGCCGGCGATCTCCACCTGCAGCACACGCAGTTCGGCTTCGGCCTCGGTATCGGCCTGCGCTTCGTCTGCGCCTGGCTGCTCATCATCGTCTGTGGCTTGCACTTGCATTTCCTCACTGGTGGCCAAAGTCTGCTGGCTATAATCTTTGGCAATCTGACCCGACCGAAGAGTAGTCATCCATGCCTCAGCCGAATCGCAGCATTCTAATCTCCCGTTACCTCCGTCCCGTCCTGCTGGGCCTTGGCACGGCCACGCTGCTGGCTGCCTGCAAGACCCCGCCCACGGTGCAGGAGAAAACCGCCGACTGGAGCCCCAACCGCATCTACAGCGAAGCGCGTGACGAACGCCTGTCCGGTGGCTACGACCAGGCCATCCCGCTGTACGACGTACTGGAAGCACGTGCCCAGGGCACCCCGCTGGCTCAACAGGCCCAGCTGGAAAAAGCCTATGCCCAATACCAGAACGAAGACTACGTGGATGCCAACCTCACGCTGGACCGCTTCATCCAGATGCACCCGACCAGCCCGGCACTGGACTACGCCTATTACCTGAAGGGCCTGGTCAACTTCAACGAGCAATCCGGCTGGCTGGACTTCCTGAACGCGAATGACCTGTCCGAGCGCGACATGGCGGCCGCACGCGAATCGTTTGCCGCCTTCAAGGAGTTGACGACGCGCTTCCCCAACTCGCGCTACACGCCCGATGCCCGCGCGCGCATGACCTATATCGTCAACGCCATGGCCTCGTCCGAAGTCGCCATCGCCAACTACTACTTCAGCCGCGAAGCCTATGTGGCCGCCATCAACCGCGCCCAGTCCACGCTGACCAACTACCCTGGCACACCAGCCCAGGAACAGGCGCTCGGCATCATGGCGCAGTCCTACCATGCCATGGGCATGGAACAACCGCGTGACGATGCCCTGCGCGTGCTGAAGGAAAACTTCCCGCAGAGCCGTTATCTGGATGTGAACCACAAGGTCAAGGAAAAGCGCTCCTGGTTCCGCCTCTGGTAATCCAGCTGCACCTCACATCCCCATCAGGCCTGAATCATCAGGCCTGATGTGTTTTTGCCAGCTGCTGCAGCGCCTCGTCCAGCGCCGCCTCGTCCGGCAAGCGGCGCACATCGCCCAGCACGCGCAGCAGACGACTGCCGTAATTCTTCTGCAGCAGGCGCGAATCGCCGATGATCAGCACGCCCTGATCGGATTCGCTGCGGATCAGCCGGCCAGCACCCTGCTTCAGCATCACCGCTGTTTCGGGCAGGAAATACTCGCGGAAGGCATTGCCGCCCTCACGCTCCAGCCGTTGCGTACGCGCTTCCACCAGCGGATCCTGCGGCGGCGGGAACGGCAGCTTGTCGATCACCACGAGCTCCAGCGCATCACCTGGCACATCCACGCCTTCCCAGAACGAAGCCGATGCCACCAGGATGCAGCCCTGGCCGCGCTCGCCCTGACGGCCCTCGCGAAAGCGCGCAATCAGCCGCGCCTTGCTCGCCTCGCCCTGCATCAGCACCAGCAGGTCGCTCTCGTGTTGAAGCTGTTCGCGCAGGCGTTCAGCAATCGCACGCAGTCCGCGCAGCGTCGTCGTCAACACCAGCGTACGCCCGCCCAGCACGCGCGCCGATCGCGCCGCCAGATCCGCTACCGCATGCAGATGATCGATACCACCCGGCGGCGGGAAACTGCGCGGCACATAGACAGCGGCCTGTCGCGCGTAATCGAAAGGGCTCTCGACACGCAAGGTCGGCACCTCGTCCAACCCGCAAGGCCGGGTAAACCATTCGAGCCGGTCGTTTTCTCCCAGCGTCGCCGAGGTGAAAATCCATGAGCGTTTCGCTGGCGGCAGCGGTGATCCGACCACGCCCCACTCCGGCTCTGGCAAATCGTCCTCCCAGGGCATCTCGTCTTCGTCTTCCGGTGTCCAGTCCTGCGCTGCTGGCGCTGCCTGGGCCGGCGCCTGCTGCAGCAATTTTTCGCGTACCACCTTGGCGATATCCAGCGGCGATTCCACCAGCCGCAGCATGCCGGAAGCATCCACCCAGCGCACATGGCCTGCGCTGCACGAACGGCGGAACAGCTGCACCTTGTCCAGCAATTCGGTAGCACGCTGGCGCAGGCGGACAAAATCCGGTCCCAGCTCGGACATCATCTCCAGCGCTTCCGAGGCCTGTTGCAGGCGCTCCTGCAGCCCGCGCATCGTTCCCAGCCAGGCGTCCGGATCCAGGCCTTCGGGAATCTCGCCGGTCCAGCGCAGCCGCGTGCCGCTCGCATGGCGTCCACCGGCCAGCCGCCATTCGCGCACCGCCTGTTCCAGATCGCGTGACAGATCCTGCCAGGGTGCCAGTCCGCGCGCCAGCTGCATGCCAGTCGCCAGCATGTCGCGGTTGAAATCCAGCACATGGCTGGTCGACAGTTGCTGGCCCAGAAACTGCGTGCCAATATCGTTGAGTTGGTGCGCCTCGTCAAAAATCACCGTGTGCACGGTCGGCAGCAGTTCGGCCACGCCCGATTCACGCACCGCCATATCGGCAAAGAACAGGTGGTGGTTCACCACCACCACATCCGCCGCCATCGCCTCGCGCCGCGCCAGGTTGACGTGACAGTTCTTGCTGTGCGGGCACTGCTGGCCCAGGCAGTTGTCGCGCGTCGAGGTCACCAGCGGCAGCAGCTGCGAGCGCTCATCCACGCCCTCCAGCTCGCTCATGTCGCCGCTCAGCGTACGGCGCGCAAACTGTTCGATCCGGTGCATATCGGCCTGCAGTTCACGCAAGTGCACCACCGGATCCTGGCGCGCCAGTTCCAGCCGGTACAGGCAGAGATAGCTGCTGCGCCCCTTGAGCAGTGCCTTGCGCAGCGGCAAGCCGAGCAAGCCGGTCAGATACGGCAGATCACGCGTGTAGAGCTGGTCCTGCAGGTTCTTGGTCGCGGTCGATACCAGTACGCGGTCACCGCTGAGCAGTGCCGGAATCAGGTAGGCAAAGGTCTTGCCGACCCCGGTACCCGCTTCCACCACCAGTGCCTCGCTGCGTGCAATCGCATCAGCCACGGCACAGGCCATCTCCAGTTGGCCGTCACGCTGGCGATAGGACGGATTGTCGCGTGCCAGCGGCCCATAGGCCGACAGCATATGGGTAACCTGCTCAGCCAGCTCGCTATGCGGCGGCTGGACGGCATCGGCATCAATCGGGGTACTGCGCATGAAGCCTACTGTACGTGAAAGTGTCAGCTGGCCTTGCCTGGCCATCGGCAAGCCCTATGGCTGCCTCAGGGACTGGGCGTGGCAGGCTTCGGGATCACGCTGACCGGCTGCTGCGGCGCATCGGCGGCCCAGGAAGGCAGACCGGGTCGGGCAGCCTGCGGTGCCGGGGCCGACTGCGCCGCTGCTTCACGCGCCTTGTCGGCCAGACGCAGCTGGCGGTCGATTTCCTTCAGGCGCCGGTCCTGGCGGTTCAGCTCGACCTCCTGCTTTTGCAGCACCAGATCCTGTGCCAGAAAGGCGCGACGCTCCTGCTTCAGGCAGGCATCGACCCAGAAGCGCTGGTAGCAAGCACGCTGGTCGTTTTCCCAGCCCTGGCGCAGCGTGGCCCGCTGGCCTTCGACCTGCTGGCGCAGGCGCGTGATTTCCTGCTGCGTCAGCTGCTGCCCCAGAAACGGCACCTCTTCTTTCGTAGGAGCCGGGTCAGGGATCTTCGGTGCCGTACAAGCGGCCAGCACGCTGGCAGCTGCAGCCAGCAGCACCAGCCCAGCCTGGCGACCGAAGGGAAGGACATGGTGGTGCAACTGCATCAGGTCGATCTCAGGTAATCGTGATGTCGACGCTGCGGTGTTCCAGCGCCAGGTATTCAGCCGACTGCATTTCCTCGAGTCGCGAGGCAGTACGCACAAACTCGTGCGCCAGTGCGCCCTTGGTATACAGGCGGGCCGGCTCTACCGCCGCCGACACCATCAGCTTGACGCGACGGTCATACAGCACGTCGATCAGCAGCGTGAAACGACGCGCACTGGTGGACATGCTGGCGTCCATCTCGGGCACATTGGACAGCAGCACGGTATGGCACTGCGTGGCAATTTCCAGATAGTCGTTCTGCGAGCTGGCGGTACCGCACAGGTCCCGGAAATCGAACCAGATCACCGGACCGCGACGGCGGCGCGCCTTGATCTTGCGCGATTTCAGCTCGAACACCGGCTCTTCGTCGTTGCCGGCACTCAGCTCGTCGAAAGCCTGGTGCATTTCGGCATCGGTATCGGGCGTGATCGGCGTCAGGTACAGGCGCAGCTTTTCCAGCGTTCGCTGGCGGTAATCGGTACCGTTGTCCACGCTCATCACTTCCAGACGCTCGTTCAGCAGCGCAATCGCCGGCAGAATGCGGTCGCGGTGCAGGCCGTTGGGGTACAGCTGGTCCGGACGGAAGTTGGAGGTGGTGACAAAGCCGACCTGGTTGTCGAACAGCGACTGCAGCATGCGGTGCAGCAGCATGGCGTCCGCCACGTCGTTGACGTGGAACTCGTCGAAACAGATCAGCTTGAAGCGCTTGGCCATGCGTTCGCCAAGCACATCAATCGGGTTTTCCGTGCCCTGCAGATTGGCCAGTTCACGGTGCACCTCGCGCATGAATTCGTGGAAGTGCAGGCGCGTCTTGCGCTTGATCGGCACGGCATCAAAAAAGCAGTCCATCAGGAAGCTCTTGCCGCGGCCAACCCCGCCGTACATGTAGACCCCTTTCGGGACCGGCAGGCGGTTGATGAATTTCTTCAGCGAACTGGAACGCTTGCGCTTGTAGTGTGACCACTCGACAGCGCAACGGTCCAGCTCCTGAATGGCCCGCAACTGGGCCGGGTCGCTCCGGAAACCCTTTTCTGCCAGTCGCTGCTGGTAGATCCGGGTCACCGGACCGGGAGTACTCGCCGATTCTGACATCAGAAGTTCAGGGTACGCTTGTCAACAGCCAGGGCGGCTTCCTTGGTGGATTCGCTCAGGCTCGGGTGCGCATGGCAGATACGCGCGATGTCTTCGCTGCTGGCGCGGAAGGCCATGGCCACGCAGGCTTCGGCGATCAGTTCGGAAGCCAGCGGGCCGACAATGTGCACGCCCAGGATTTCATCGGTCGTGGCATCGGCCAGGAACTTCACCATGCCGGTGGTGTCACCCAGCGCGCGTGCACGGCCGTTGGCCATGAACGGGAAGGTGCCAGCCTTGTAGGCCACACCCTGCTCCTTCAGCTGCTCTTCGGTACGACCGACCCAGGCGATTTCCGGGCTGGTGTAGATGACCCAGGGCACCAGTGCGAAGTCCACATGGCCATGCTGGCCAGCGATGCGCTCGGCCACGGCCACGCCCTCTTCTTCCGCCTTGTGCGCCAGCATCGGGCCACGCACCACGTCACCCACCGCCCAGACGTTGGGCAAGTTGGTCTTGCAGTTGTCGTCCACGACGATACAGCCACGCTCATCCAGCTGCAGGCCCACCGCTTCGGCATTCAGGCCGTCGGTGTTCGGCACGCGGCCGATGGAGACGATCAGCTTGTCGGCATCCAGCTTCTGCTCTTCACCCTTGGCGTTGGTGTAGGCAATGCTCACGCCCTTCTTGCTGGTCTTGATGTCGCCGACCTTGACGCCGAGCTCGATCTTCAGGCCCTGCTTGTCAAACGCCTTCTTGGCTTCCTTGGCAATCTGCTGGTCCACCGCGCCCAGGAACGTGGGCAGGCCTTCCAGGATGGTGACGTCAGCACCCAGACGGCGCCAGACGGAGCCCATTTCCAGGCCGATCACGCCGGAGCCGATCACGGCCAGCTTCTTCGGCACGCCACCGATACGCAGTGCACCGTCGTTGGACAGCACGGTTTCTTCGTCAAACGCCACTTGCGGCAGCGCACGGGCGTTGGAACCGGTCGCCACGACCACGTGCTGGCCGGTGATGCTTTCAGTCTTGTCGCCGTTGGCCACCTGGATTTCGTAGCTGCCATCAGCGGCCTTGACGAAGGAGCCACGGCCATGGAAGAAGCTGACCTTGTTCTTCTTGAACAGGTACAGGATGCCATCGTTGTTCTGCTTCACGATGTCGTCCTTGCGGCCGATCATCTTGGCCACGTCCATCTTCACGTCCTTGGCGCTGATGCCGTGGTCGGCAAAGTGCAGGTTGGCGTGCTCGAAGTGCTCGGAGCTCTGCAGCAGTGCCTTGGAGGGAATGCAACCGACGTTGGTGCAGGTACCACCCGGTGCCGGGCCGCCCTTGCCGTTGGTCCAGGCATCGATACAGGCAACCTTCTTGCCCAGTTGTGCTGCACGGATGGCAGCGATATAGCCGCCGGGACCGGCGCCGATGACGATAACATCGAATTGAGTGCTCATGTTGATCTCCGTTTCACACTGCAGGCTCAGTGTGCAAGCTTGAGGGTGATGACGCCGCCGACAATCAGGGCTACGCCCACGAATCGCACCAGCGAGGCCGGATCGCCAAAAAACATCACCCCGATCAGAAAGGTGCCAGCGCCACCGATTCCGGTCCATACCGCATAGGCGGTACCGATCGGAATCTCGCGCTGTGCCATCCAGAGCAGGACACCGCTCAGTGCCATCGAAATAATGGCGCCGACGATGCCGCTGATCCGGTATTCGGCTTGTTGCGACAGCTTGAATCCGAGTGGCCAGCCGATCTCGAAGACACCGGCCAGCAGCAGGTAGACCCAGGCCATCGCAGACTATCTATCAGATGTCGAACAGCAGGCGGGCCGGATCTTCCAGCGCTTCCTTCATGGCGACCAGGCCCAGCACGGCTTCGCGGCCATCGATGATGCGGTGGTCGTAGGACATGGCCAGATAGTTCATCGGGCGCACCACGACCTGGCCGTTCTCGACCACGGCGCGATCCTTGGTGGCGTGCACGCCCAGGATGGCAGACTGCGGCGGGTTGATGATCGGGGTAGACATCATGGAGCCAAACACGCCACCGTTGGAGATGGAGAAGGTACCGCCGGTCAGCTCTTCAATGCCCAGCTTGCCGTCCTTGGCCTTGGCGCCGAATTCGGCGATCTTCTTCTCGATATCGGCAAAGTTCATCTGGTCCACGTCACGCAGGATCGGCACCACCAGACCACGCGGGCTGCTGACAGCGATACCGATGTCGAAGTAGCCGTGGTAGATGATGTCGTTGCCATCGACGCTGGCGTTCAGCACCGGGTACTTCTTCAGGGCATGCACGGCAGCCTTGACGAAGAAGCTCATGAAGCCCAGGCGGCAGCCATGCTCTTTCTCGAACTTTTCCTGGAAACGCTTGCGCATGTCCATCACCGGTGCCATGTTCACTTCGTTGAACGTGGTCAGGATGGCGTTGGTCTGCTGGGACTGCAGCAGGCGCTCGGCCACGCGGGCACGCAGGCGCGTCATCGGGACGCGCTGCTCGGGACGGGCGCCTTGCGGCACGGCAGCCACCGGTGCAGCCGGCTTGGCGGCAGTAGCGCCGGAAGCCACGGCACCCAGCACATCACCCTTGGTCACGCGGCCATCCTTGCCGGTACCAGCCACGGAGCCGGCAGCCAGGTTGTTGTCAGCCATCAGCTTGGCAGCAGCCGGCATGGCCACGCCAGCCATGCTGGCGCTAGCCGGAGCTGCGGCGGCGGCAGCAGGCGCTGCAGCGGCCGGGGCGGCTTCCGCAGCCGGAGCAGCGGCAGGTGCAGCAGCGCCAGCCACGGCTTCGGAATCGATGCGGGCGATCAGCTGCTCGGCAGTCACGGTAGCACCGTCCTGCTCAAGGATCTCGGTCAGCACGCCTGCAGAAGGAGCCGGCACTTCCAGCACCACCTTGTCGGTCTCGACTTCGATCAGGATTTCGTCCACGGCCACGGCTTCACCGGGCTTTTTCTTCCATTGCAGCAGGGTTGCCTCGGCAACGGATTCGGACAGTTGGGGGACTTTGACGTCTACGATTGCCATGATGTTCTTCTCTCAGTGTCTTGTCAGGGGGTAAAAAATACTTGTGACGGCCGATCAGCGCGTCAGCACGAAACCTTTCAGGCGGGTGAAGGCACCTTCGACCAGCGCCTTCTGCTGGTCCTGGTGCAGGTGTGCGTAACCCACCGCCGGAGAGGCAGAGGCGGCGCGACCGGAATAGCCCAGTTTCTGGCCCTGGGACATGTTCTCGAAGATCTGGTGCTGCACGAAGAACCAGGCGCCCTGGTTCTGCGGCTCGTCCTGGCACCACACCACATCGGAGACGTTCGGGTACTTCTTGAATTCGGCAGCCAGCGCCTTGTGCGGGAACGGGTACAGCTGCTCGATACGCATGATGACGACGTCGTCATCGCCACGCTCTTCGCGCTTCTTGACCAGGTCGTAGTAGACCTTGCCGGAACACAGCACGATGCGCTTGACCTTCTCGGCCTTCTTGATCACGTCGGCGTTCTGCTCGGGGATCACGGTCTGGAAGCTGCCCTTGGTGAACTCGGACAGCGGCGAGGTGGCGTCCTTGTTGCGCAGCAGCGACTTGGGCGTCATGATGATCAGCGGCTTGCGCAGGTTGCGCACCATCTGGCGACGCAGCACGTGGAAGATCTGGCTGGCCGTGGTCGGCTGCACGATCTGCATGTTGACGTCGGCAGCCAGCTGCATGAAGCGCTCCAGACGCGCCGAGCTATGCTCGGGGCCCTGGCCTTCGTAGCCGTGCGGCAGCATCAGGGTCAGGCCGTTCAGGCGGCCCCACTTCACTTCACCGGAGGCGATGAACTGGTCGATCACCACCTGGGCGCCGTTGGCGAAGTCGCCGAACTGGGCTTCCCAGATCACCAGGGAGTGCGGATCGTTGGAGGCGTAGCCATATTCGAAGCCCAGCACTGCCTCTTCGGACAGGATGGAGTCGATCACGACAAACGGTGCCTGCTTGTCAGAGATGTTCTGCAGCGGGATGTAGGTGCCTTCGTCGTACTTTTCGCGACGCTGGTCGTGCAGCACGGCGTGGCGGTGGGTAAAGGTACCACGGCCGCAGTCCTCACCGGACAGGCGCACCGGGAAACCGCTGGCCACCAGGGAACCGAACGCCATGTGCTCGCCCATGCCCCAGTCCACCGGGATGTCGCCACGACCCATGGCGGCGCGGTCGTCCAGCACCTTCTTGACCAGGCTGTGCACGTTGAAGCCTTCGGGCACGGTGGTGATGCGCTCGGCAATGCGCTTCCACTCGGTCAGCGGGATGGCGGTGTCACCGGAATCGGTCCACTTCTGGTTCAGGTACGGAGACCAGTCGACGGCAAACTTGCTCTTGAAGTTGCTCAGCACCGGATCGACCGTGTGGCGGCCTTCGTCCATGGCAGCGCGGTAGGCCTTGACCATGTCGTCGCCCAGCGTGTCGCCCAGGCCCTGCGCTGCCAGCTTGTCGGCGTACAGCTTGCGCGTACCGGGGTGCTTGCTGATCTTGGTGTACATCAGCGGCTGGGTCAGCATGGGGGTGTCCTGCTCGTTGTGGCCCAGCTTGCGGAAGCAGACGATATCGATCACCACGTCCTTGTGGAATTCCTGGCGGTATTCCATGGCCCACTGCGTGCACAGTGCCACGGCTTCCGGATCGTCACCGTTCACGTGCAGCACCGGGGTAGCCATCATCTTGACGACGTCGGTACAGTACAGCGTGGAGCGGCTGTCACGTGGGTCGGAGGTGGTGAAACCGATCTGGTTGTTGATCACGATGTGCACGGTACCACCGGTATGGTAGCCACGCGTCTCGGCCAGCGCCAGGGTTTCCATGACCACGCCCTGACCGGCAAAGGCCGCGTCACCGTGCACCAGCACCGGCAGCACCTGCTGGCCATGCGGGTCATCGCGACGGTCCATGCGCGAACGCACGGAGCCTTCGACCACGGGGTTGACGATTTCCAGGTGGGACGGGTTGAACGCCAGGCTCAGGTGCACCGGACCACCTTCGGTGGAGATGTCGGAGCTGAAGCCCTGGTGGTATTTCACGTCACCGCTCGGCAGGTCTTCCGGAGCGGTGTGCTCGAATTCGGCGAACAGGTCACGCGGCATCTTGCCCAGCGTGTTGACCAGCACGTTCAGACGGCCGCGGTGGGCCATGCCGATGACGATTTCCTGGACGCCGATGGCACCCGCCTGGCGCACCACTTCATCCATGGAAACGATGAAGCTCTCGCCGCCTTCCAGCGAGAAACGCTTCTGGCCAACGTACTTGGTGTGCAGGAAACGCTCCAGGCCTTCGGCAGCCGTCAGGCGTTCGAGGATGCGCTTTTTCTGGTCGGCGTTGAACACCGGCTTGGCACGGGTGGCCTCGAGTTTCTGCTGCCACCACCGCTTCTCGGCGAATTCGTTGGTGTGCATGAATTCGACACCGATGGTGCTGCAGTAGGTTTCGCGCAGCGCATTCAGCAGCTCACGCAGCGGCATGCGCTCCTTGCCGAAGAAGGTGTTGCTGGTGTTGAAGACCGTCTCGAGGTCGGAGTCGGTGAAATCGTAGAACGCCAGATCCAGTTCGGGAATGTCGGGGCGTTCGCTGCGCTTGAGCGGATCCAGGTCGGCCCATCGGGCACCAGAGTTGCGGTAGGCGGCAATCAGCTGCTGGGCTGCAGTGCGCTTGCGACCGGTTTCGACGTCGGGATTGGCATACACCACCTGGGTGCCGCCCTGCTTCGCGCGTTCGGCGAAAGCAGCAATCACCGGCTGGTGCGGCACGTCACGTGCGTCGCTGCCATCGGCTGCAGGCTGGTGCTGCAGGTTGTCGAAATACTGGCGCCAGTCATCCGGCACGCTGCCGGGATTGGCCAGGTAGTTTTCGTACATCTCTTCGACATAGGGCACATCGCCGCCGAACAGATGGGTATTAGAGCTGTAGCTCTGGAAAATCGATGAATCGCTCATTTTTGCGCTTACCTCCACGCCCCTGCAGGGCGCATTAGCTGGTTAATTCAACCTTCCACGGTACGGCTGAACCGGATGGTGGACGCGGCCAGAAAACATGCGGACATGACAATGCCATGAAAGCTTTTTCTTTCCAGCCGGTATTGTGCCACCATTTGCCCGAAGAGTGTCTGCAACGTGTATTGGATACAGAGGTGAAAACGGCTTTCTGCCGGTTGACAGAAAGCCGTTTTGGATTGTTACTTGCCGGCGTCCACCATGCCCTTGATGTTGAGCAGGGAAGACGGATCGTCGATCGTGGTCAGGTCGCCAGGATCGCGGCCTTCGGCTACTGCCTGCAGCGCACGACGCAGCAGCTTGCCGCTACGCGTCTTGGGCAGCGCGGTCACGATCATGACGCGGGACGGACGGGCCACGGCTCCCAGGTCGCTGTCGACCTGGCGCATGATCTCCTGTTCCATCTTCTTCAGGCCTTCGGGGGTATCGAGGCCTTCGGAAGACTTGGTCGTGACGAAAGCCAGGGCGACCTGGCCCTTGACGTCATCGGCCACACCGACCACGGCGGTTTCGGCCACGTTCGGGTGGGCAGAAATGCTTTCCTCGATCTCGCGTGTGCCCAGGCGGTGGCCGGCCACGTTGATCACGTCGTCGGTACGACCCAGGATGAAGTAGTAGCCATCGGCATCGCGGCGCGCCCAGTCGTAGGTGCTGTAGACCCAGCGGCCTTCTCCGCTCGCGTCTTCCATCTTGTTCCAGTAGGTGCTGACGAAACGCTTGTCATCGCCCCAGACGGTCTGCAGGCAGCCCGGAGGCAGCGGACCTTCGGCCACCAGCACGCCCTTGGCATCACCACCTTCTACCGCCAGGCCGGTGCTTTCATCGACCAGACGCACGTTGTAGCCGTACATCGGGAAGCCGGGGCTGCCGAAGCGCGGCTGGTTCTTTTCCACGCCGTCAATGCCGTTGGCAATACCCAGGATCGGCCAGCCGGTTTCGGTCTGCCAGTAGTTGTCGATGATCGGCTTGCCATTGAGGCCATCGGAAATCCACTTGGCGGTGGGCTCGTCGAGCGGCTCGCCAGCCAGGAACAGCGCCTTCAGGCTGGACAGGTCATGCGCCGTCAGGTGCGCCGGATCCTGCTTCTTGAGCACGCGGATCGCGGTGGGCGCGCTGAACATGACGGTCACCTTGTACTTGGCGACCAGACGCCACCAGATGCCGCCATCCGGCTGGTGGTCAAAGCCCTGCGTCGGCAGGCCTTCGTACATGATGGTGGCCATGCCGCCGATCAGCGGGCCGTAGATGATGTAGCTGTGGCCCACTACCCAGCCAATGTCTGAGGTGGAGAAGAAGGTTTCGCCGGGCGCACCGCCGTAGATGAAGGGAATGCTGGTCGCCAGCGCCACGGCGTAGCCACCGGTATCGCGCTGCACGCCCTTGGGCTTGCCAGTGGTGCCGCTGGTATACAAGGTGTAGCTGGGGGTGGTGGCATCCAGCCAGACACAGGGCACCTGGGCGTCCATGTGGCGCGCGCGCAGGTCGCCCCACAGCACGTCACGGCCTTCGACCAGGTTCATCGGCGTCAGGCCGCGATCGACCAGCAGCACGGCTGCCGGCTTGTGCGTGGCCAGGTGGATCGCCTCGTCGAGCAGCGGCTTGTAGGGCACCGGCTTGGCGCCGCGCGAACCGCCATCGGCGCTGATGATGACCTTGGGCTGGGCATCATCGATACGGGTGGACAGGGAGCCGGAAGCAAAGCCGCCGAACACCACCGAGTGGATGGCACCGATGCGGGTACAGGCCAGCATCGCGAAGCAGGCTTCGGCAATCATCGGCATGTAGATCAGCACGCGATCGCCCTGCTCCACGCCCAGTTCGAGCAGGCTGGCCGCCATGCGCTCGACTTCGCGCTGCAGCTCGGCAAAGCTGTAGGTCTTCTCGGTGTTGGTCTCGGTGGAGACCGCGATCAGGGCCGCATCATCCGGACGCTCCAGCGCATGGCGGTCCACGGCGTTGTAGCAGATGTTGGTGCGGCCACCAACGAACCAGCGGGCAAAAGGAGGATTGCTGTAATCGCAGATCTGCTGGGGAGGGGTTTCCCAGTGAATGCGCTTGGCCTGCTCCGCCCAGAAGGCATCGCGGTCCGTCAGGGACTGCTGGTGAAACTCCGCATAGCTCTGCATGTGTGCTCCTTGTGTCTGTTATGTTTCCAGCCGCGGCAACGCGGCCAGTCCATAATTATCTGCCAAGAATCTGAGCAGAAATTTACATTTCCATAGGGATTGACACCAATCAGGCCGCCATCACTTGACCAGCGACAGGACCTCGCGGAAGGCCGGATTCTCGGCCGTACGCAGCCATTCGAAGGCGACCATTTCGGTGGTGACCAGTTCGGCGCCAGCGGTAGCCAGACGGTCAAAGCCGGCATCGCGGTTGCGTTCGGTGCGCGAGCTGCAGGCATCGGTCACGACCCAGACGTCAAAATCGTTTTCGAGCAGGCCGAGCGCCGTCTGCATCAGGCAGACATGGGCTTCACAGCCGGCGATCACGATGCTGTTGCGTTCAGGTGCAGAGGATGCCGCAATCGCCTTCTGCAGGTGCTTGGGCAGGCTGCGTGCATTGCCGGAAGGCTGGCGTACCGGCGGACGCAATGCATCGGCCAGGCCATCATCACAGGCATTGAAGTACATCTTGGACAGGGTCTTGTCGCACAGCTCGCGCACTGCGGGGTGGTTGGGACCGAGCTTGGCCGGGTTCTCTTCGGTGCCCCAGGTCGGCACCTGCAGGATGCGGGCCACCTTGCCCAGCAGCACGGCATTGGCCAGTGCCTTGTCCGCTTCGTGGATAAAAGGCATGAGTTTTTCCTGGTAATCCACAAGTACCAGTTGGGATTCTTCTGCATTCATCAGCATCGGTCGTGCTCCATTCATCTCTATTGGGGTGATACCGCATTATGGAGCCGATTCCCTTGCCATCGGCACAGGGTTGGCCCCTGACACGGTCTGTCACGCGATCTGTCGTTATCGCAGCCCAAAACCCCGTTTTCTGACGTCAAACTTGCAAAAACAAGGGCTTGTCAGCCTTGTTTCAGGTTTCTTCCGAGTTTGGTAACAAAAAACATGCTGAAAATCGCAGTTACTCCTACAGACACGTCGGACATGGACTACAACTGGGCTAAACTCGCTACCCATGAAGAAATTGGCAATCACTTTCCTCCTGGGCCTCGGCAGCGTCGCTGCACAGGCAGCTCCGCAAGCGAGCGACATCGACACCTTCCTGAACGACCGCGCCAACATGGTGAACCAGTTCGGCCAGAACGTCCGCAATTCGGCCTCTGATCTGGTAACGACTGCCATGGGCTTTATCGGCGTGCCTTACCGTTACGGCGGCAATTCGGCTGAAACCGGTTTTGATTGCAGCGGTCTGGTGCGTGCCACCTACGAAAAGACTTTCGGCAAGGTGCTGCCGCGTCGTGCTGCCGACCAGGCTGCCGCCACGCAGGTCATCGCCAAGTCCGAGTTGCGTCCGGGCGACCTGGTGTTCTTCAACACCATGAAGCGCGCCTTCAGCCACGTCGGCATCTATGTCGGTGACGGCAAGTTCATCCATGCTCCGCGCTCCGGTGCACGCGTGCGTGTCGAAAACATGGACATCAACTACTGGAGCAGCCGCTTCAACGGTGCACGCCGCGTAGTGGACAGCAACGGTGCCAGCTTTGATGCCCAGGCAGCCATCCGGGTGGCGGAGAGCCTCAACTGATTCCCTCAGTACCCATGCAAAAAGCGACTTGATGCCAAGTCGCTTTTTTCTTGCCCGTTGTGCGAACAGGCTGCGGAACCCCTGACGGGATTCCGCGCCGGGCCTTACTTGCGCTTTTGGGGCGGCAAGTCGGTACAGCTGCCGTGGGCAGCCTCGGCAGCCATGCCGATGCTTTCGCCCAGCGTCGGGTGCGGGTGGATGGTCTTGCCGATATCCACGCTGTCGGCACCCATTTCGATCGCCAGCGCGATCTCGCCGATCATGTCACCGGCATGCGTGCCGACGATGCCACCACCCACGATGCGATGCGTTTCGGCATCGAACAGCAGCTTGGTGAAACCTTCGTCACGACCGTTGGCAATGGCGCGACCCGACGCTGACCAGGGGAACATGCCCTTGGTGACCTTGATGCCCTGCTCTTTCGCCTGGTCTTCGGTGAGGCCAACCCAGGCCACTTCGGGATCGGTATAGGCCACGCTCGGGATAACGCGGGCATCGAAAGCGGCCGCAGCCAGTTCCTTGTTGCCCTGCATTTCGCCAGCGATGACTTCGGCTGCCACATGCGCCTCGTGCACCGCCTTGTGTGCCAGCATGGGCTGGCCGACGACGTCGCCAATCGCGAAGATGTGCGGCACGTTAGTACGCATCTGCACATCGACCGGGATAAAGCCGCGCTCAGTCACGCTGACGCCGGCCTTGTCGGCACCAATCTTGTTGCCGTTGGGTGAGCGGCCGACGGCCTGCAGCACCAGATCGTAGGTTTGCGGTGCCGGAGCGCCCTCGCCTTCGAACGTGACCTCGATGCCGGCTTCGGTCGCCCTGGCGCCGACGGTCTTGGTCTTGAGCATGATGTTGTCGAAACGCGGTGCGTTCATCTTCTGCCAGACCTTGACCAGATCACGGTCTGCGCCCTGCATCAGGCCATCCATCATCTCGACCACATCCAGGCGTGCGCCCAGCGTGCTGTAGACGGTACCCATTTCCAGGCCGATGATGCCACCACCCAGGATCAGCATGCGCTTGGGCACGTCCTTGAGCGCCAGCGCGCCGGTGCTGTCCACCACGCGCGGGTCATCCGGCATGAAGGGCAGGCGCACGGCCTGGCTGCCGGCGGCAATGATGCAGTGGCGGAAGGCAATCGTGCTGCGGTTGCCGGTCTTTTCCTGGCCAGTGCCGGAGGTTTCCTCGACCTGGATATGGTTGGCACTGACAAAGCTGCCGTAGCCGCGCAGCATGGTGACCTTGCGCATCTTGGCCATGGCCGCCAGGCCACCGGTCAGCTTGCCGATCACTTTTTCCTTGTGGCCACGCAGCTGGTCGATATTCACCACCGGCTTGCCGAAACTGATGCCGGCTGCTTCCAGGTGGCTGACTTCGTCCATCACGGCGGCCACATGCAGCAGCGCCTTGGACGGGATGCAACCCACGTTCAGGCAGACGCCGCCCAGCGTGGCGTAGCGCTCGACCACGGCCACTTTCAGGCCCAGATCGGCGGCACGGAAGGCAGCGCTGTAACCGCCCGGGCCACCGCCCAGCACCACCAGATCAAACTCCTGGTCAACCTGGCCGCTGTAACTGCTGGCGATCGGGGCCGGTGCTGCGGCCGCTGCCGGTGCGGCAGCGACTGGAGCCGCTGCTGCCGCAGGCGCTGCGGGCGTTTGGGCAGCCGGAGCCGCGGCAGAAGCATCGGCTTCCAGTGTCAGGATGACGGAGCCTTCGCTGACCTTGTCGCCCAGGTTGATGGCCAGGGACTTGACCACGCCAGCATGGCTGGACGGGATTTCCATGGAGGCCTTGTCGCTTTCCACGGTGATCAGGCTCTGCTCTACCTTGACGGTATCGCCGGGCTTGACCAGCAGCTCGATCACGGCCACATCGCTGAAGTCGCCGATATCGGGAACCTTGACTTGGATTTCGCTCATCGTGCTGCCCTCTTACAGTGCCACGCGGCGGAAATCAGCCAGCAGCTGCGCCAGGTAGACGTTGAAACGGGTCGCCAGTGCGCCGTCGATCACGCGGTGGTCGGCGGTCAGCGACATCGGCAGCGTCAGGCGCGGCACGAACTGCTGGCCGTCCCAGACCGGCTTGAGGGTGCTCTTGTTCACACCCAGGATGGCCACTTCGGGCGCGTTCACGATCGGTGCGAAGTAGGTACCGCCGATGCCGCCCAGGCTGGAGATGGTGAAGCAGGCGCCCTGCATGTCAGCCGGGCCGAGCTTGCCGTCACGTGCCTTCTTCGCCAGTTCACCCGATTCCTGGGCGATCTCGAATACGGACTTCTTGTCGGCATTCTTGATAACCGGAACCACCAGGCCATTCGGCGTGTCGGCAGCAAAGGCGATGTTGAAGTACTTCTTCAGCACCAGGTTGTCGCCGTCCAGCGAGCTGTTGAACTCGGGGAACTTCTGCAGCGCCTTGACGCTGGCCTTGATCAGGAAGGCGAGCATGGTGACCTTGATGCCGGCCTTCTCGTTTTCCTTGTTGAGCTGGACGCGGAAGGCTTCCAGATCGGTGATGTCGGCATCTTCGTGGTAGGTGACCGCGGGGATCATCACCCAGTTGCGCGACAGGTTCTGGGCGGAAATCTTCTTGATGCGCGACAGCGGCTTGGTCTCGATCTCGCCGAACTTGGCGAAATCGACCTTGGGCCAGGGCAGCAGGTTGAGCTCGCCACCACCGGTGACGCCACCGCCAGCCGGCGCCTTGGCAGCCTGGGCCTGGGTGCGCAGGTCGCCAGCCATGACCGACTTGGTGAAGGCCTGCACGTCGGACTGCTGGATGCGGCCCTTGGGACCGGTGCCCTTCACTTCAGCCAGCGGCACGCCCAGTTCACGGGCGAACTTGCGCACCGAGGGCGAGGCATGCGGCAGCTTGCTGCTAACCGGTGCCGAAGCCGGATCGTGGCTGGCAGCCGGTGCGACAGCGGCCACGGGAGCCGCGGCCGGCGCAGCAGCGGGAGCGGCAGCAGCAGCCGGAGCAGCAACGGCAGCACCTGCGTCAACGGCGCCTTCCAGCACCACCAGCAGATCGCCCTGGTTGACCTTGTCACCCAGTTGCACCTTGACTTCCTTGATCACGCCAGCGTGGCTGGACGGGATTTCCATGGAGGCCTTGTCGCTCTCCACGGTGATCAGCGACTGCTCGACCTTGACCGTATCGCCGACCTTGGCGAACAGCTCGATCACGGCGACATCGGAAAAATCGCCGATATCGGGCACGCGCACCTCAATGCTGCCGACGGCAGCAGGCTGTGCTGCCTGTTGTGCGGCACCAGCGCCGCCGGCGGTATCGGCGGCACGGGCTGCGGCCGAGGCTTCGCTCGCGCCCGGAACCACTTCGCTACCGCCAACCGGCGCTTCGGCATTGGCCGGCGATGGCTCGGCGCCTGCTCCAGCGGCGGCATCTGCGGTTTCCAGCAGCAGCACGACCGAGCCTTCGCTCACCTTGTCGCCCAGCTGGACTTTCATTTCCTTGACCACGCCAGCGTGGCTGGAGGGAATTTCCATGGAGGCCTTGTCGCTTTCCACGGTCAGCAGGGACTGCTCGACCTTGACGGTATCACCCGCCTTGACCAGAACCTCGATCACCGCCACATCGGAAAAATCGCCGATGTCCGGAACCTTGACTTCAATGCTTGCCATGTGTCTGTCTCCTCGTTCGGCCATCAGGCGTACAGCGGGTTGATCTTGTCGGCCTGGATGCCGTACTTGGCGATGGCTTCAGCCGCCTTGCTAGCCGGGATCTTGCCTTCGTCGGCCAGCGCCTTGAGCGCGGACAGCACGATGTAGTGGCGATCGATCTCGAAGTGCTCGCGCAGGCGGTTGCGGAAATCGCTGCGGCCAAAGCCGTCGGTGCCCAGCACGCGGTAGCTGCGGCCAGCCGGCACGAACGGACGGATCTGCTCGGCGTAGTTCTTCATGTAGTCGGTGGAGGCGATCACCGGGCCGCTGCTGCTTTCCAGCTGCTGCTGCACAAAGGACTTGCGCGGCGTTTCCGTCGGGTGCAGCAGGTTCCAGCGATCGGCGTCCTGGCCATCACGTGCCAGCTCATTGAAGCTCGGGCAGCTCCAGACGTCAGCAGCAATGCCCCAATCCTGGGCCAACAGTGCCTGGGCGGCAATGCTTTCGCGCAGGATGGTGCCGGAGCCGAGCAGCTGCACGCGCTGCGGCAGGCCTTCGGCGCCGGGCTTGCACAGGTACATGCCCTTGATGATCTGCTCTTCGGTGCCGGGCTGCAGGCCAGGCATGGCGTAGTTCTCGTTCAGCAACGTCAGGTAGTAGAAGACGTTTTCCTGCTTCTCGACCATGCGCTTCAGGCCGTGCTGCATGATGACGCCGACTTCGTGCGCGAAGGTCGGGTCGTAGCTGACGCAGTTCGGGATCGTGCCGGCCAAGATATGGCTGTGACCGTCTTCGTGCTGCAAGCCTTCGCCGTTCAGCGTGGTACGGCCGGAAGTGCCACCCAGCAGGAAGCCGCGTGCCTGCATGTCACCCGCGGCCCAGGCCAGATCGCCGACGCGCTGGAAACCGAACATCGAGTAGTACACGTAGAACGGGATCATGATCCGGTTGTTGGTGCTGTAGCTGGTGGCGGCAGCGATCCAGCTGGCCATGCCGCCGGCTTCGTTGATGCCTTCCTGCAGGATCTGGCCGTCGGTCTGCTCCTTGTAGTACATCACCTGATCGCGGTCGACCGGGGTGTAGTTCTGGCCTGCCGGGTTGTAGATACCGATCTGGCGGAACAGGCCTTCCATGCCGAAGGTGCGTGCCTCGTCGACCAGGATCGGCACCACGCGCGGGCCCAGGGCCTGGTCGCGCAGCAGCTGCGTCAGGAAACGCACGAAGGCTTGCGTCGTGCTGATCTCGCGGCCTTCGGCGGTGGGCTCGAGCACGGCCTTGAAGGTATCGAGCGACGGCACGGTGAAGTTTTCTTCGGCCTCGGCACGGCGCTTGGGCAGGTAGCCACCCAGCGCCTGGCGGCGCGCATGCAGGTACTGCATTTCCGGCGTGTCATCGGCCGGCTTGTAGTACGGGATGTTGGCCAGTTCGCTGTCGGGCACCGGGATGTTGAAACGGTCGCGCATGTAGCGCACATCGTCATCGGTCAGCTTCTTGGTCTGGTGCACGGTGTTCTTGCCTTCACCGGCCTTGCCCATGCCGTAGCCCTTGACGGTCTTGACCAGCAGCACGGTCGGCTGGCCCTTGTGGTTGTGCGCCGCATGGAAGGCAGCGTAAACCTTTTGCGGATCATGGCCGCCGCGACGCAGCGCCCAGATCTCGGCATCGGTCATGTGCTCGACCAGCTTGGCGGTTTCGGGATAACGGCCGAAGAAGTGCTTGCGCACGTAGGCGCCATCGTTGGCCTTGTAGGCCTGGTAATCACCGTCGACGACTTCCATCATCAGCTGGCGCAGCTTGCCGCTCTTGTCACGGGCCAGCAGCGGATCCCAGCTGCTGCCCCAGAGCAGCTTGATGACGTTCCAGCCGGAACCGCGGAATTCGCCTTCCAGCTCCTGCACGATCTTGCCGTTGCCGCGCACCGGGCCATCCAGGCGCTGCAAGTTGCAGTTGATGACGAAGATCAGGTTGTCCAGCTTCTCGCGCGATGCCATGCTGATGGCGCCCAGACTTTCCACCTCGTCCATTTCGCCGTCGCCCAGGAACACCCAGACCTTGCGGTTTTCAGTATTGGCAATGCCGCGCGCATGCAGGTACTTCAGGAAGCGTGCCTGGTAGATCGCCATCAGCGGGCCCAGGCCCATGGAGACGGTCGGGAACTGCCAGAAGTTGGGCATCAGCTTGGGGTGCGGGTAGCTGGACAGGCCATTGCCATCCACTTCCTGGCGGAAGTTGTCGAGCTGCTCTTCGGTCAGACGGCCTTCCAGGTAGGCGCGCGCGTAGATGCCGGGGGAGCTGTGGCCCTGGATGTAGAGCAGGTCACCACCGTGCTCGCCGTTGTCGGCGTGCCAGAAGTGGTTGAAGCCGGCACCCAGCATGCTGGCCAGCGAGGCAAACGAGCCGATGTGGCCACCCAGGTCACCGCCGTCAGACGGGTTCAGGCGGTTGGCACGCACCACCATGGCCATGGCGTTCCAGCGCATGAAGGCGCGCAGGCGCTTTTCCAGCGCGATATTGCCCGGGCAGAAGGCTTCCTGGTCGGGTTCGATGGTGTTGACGTAACCGGTGCTGGCCGAGAACGGCAGATCAATGCTGTGCTGGCGGGCATGCTCCAGCAGGCCCTCCAGCAGAAAGTGGGCACGCTCCTTGCCCTCGCTTTCAATGACGGCGGACAGGGCGTCCAGCCATTCGCGTGTTTCTTGGGAATCAGTATCGTGGGGCAACTGGCCGCCAGCTTGCTGCGCGTCGGACATGCGGGTCTCCTTGTGGGTTGTTTCTGCGTATGGCTTTACACATTGTGTGCGCACACTTCGGGGAGTATGGCACAAGAAAACCCTTATTTTCAATATGTGGATATTGATTTCTTAATGTGAAATATGAATCGGTGAAATCCCGCATGGACTTCAGGCAAAGCCTGTATGCTTCTGCTTTTATCTCCTGTTGCCGCCCGTCCGGGCCATGCCTGCATGTCCAATCTCGTCCTTTCCTGGCTGTCCCTGCAGCCGCTGCGCCGCTGGTGGAGCGAGATGCCACAGCACCGCCAGGATCGCCTGGCCAGCCTGATTCCTCTGGTCGCCGTGATCCTGTTCGTGGTGGCCGTGGTCACGGCCATTACCTATCTGCGCATGGAAGAGCGCCAGAGCCAGCGCCAGTCGGTCCAGCATGCGGGCGAATACACGCGCCAGCAGATCCACGGCCGTCTGGCCGATCGGCTGGAACAGATCCGCGGCTTTGCCCAATACGTGATGACACAGCCTGACGGCGCCACGATTTCCAACGAGCAGGTCAGCAAGCTGCTGTCGGTCGCCCCGGAGATCCGCAGCATGACCCTGGTCGATGTCAAGGGCCGTGTGCACGACAACTTCACCGCCGGATCGCCCCACCATTCGGATGCGCTGCCGCTGGACACCACCTTGCCACAACCCGCGGAGCATGCCCTGCTGCAACAGGTGATGCGCACCCATCTGCCGGTCTACCGCGTCATTGCTACCGGCAGCCACAACGACACCTGGCTGGGCCTGATGCTGCCACTGACGCGAGGCGACAGCGTGGTCGGTGCGCTCTATGTGCGCTACAGCCTGTCCGCCCTGGCCTACCAGGCGATTCCGTCCGAGATCTTCGTCAAGTACGCGCTCGCCCTGCTGGACAACGAGGGGCGCGTGCTGCTTGGCAATCCGGATTCGCGCCAGCAGGACCGCACCTGGCTGGATCGCCACTTTGACTGGATCAGCAACAGCCTGTCCCCTCAGGTCTACACGACACCGCTGTCCCGCACCGACAACTCGCTGGTGCTGCGGGTGCAGCCCTACGATTCCGGCAGCGCCATGGCGGACAACGCGCTGTTCCTGATGGTGCTGGGCCTGAGCCTGCTGACCGGCCTGACGCTGTTCATGAACTGGAAGTACCTGCGCGGTCGCCAGCGTTCGCAGCGCGCCCTCGAAACCGAGACCAACTTCCGCCGCGCGATGGAAAACTCCATGCTGATCGGCATGCGCGCGCTGGATCTGGAGGGCCGCATCACCTATATCAATACCGCCTTCTGCAGCATGACCGGCTGGAGCGAGGATGAGCTGATTGGCCAGTTGCCGCCCTACCCGTTCTGGCATCCCGAAGACTACGCACGCCACGAGAAGACCCTGCAGGAGACGATGCAGGACAATATTCCGCGCGGCGGCTACGAGATGCGCGTGCTGCGCAAGAACGGCTCCACCTTTGAGGCGCGCATGTACATGTCGCCGCTGGTCGGCCTGGATGGCATCCAGACCGGCTGGATGACCTCGATGACGGACATCACCGAATCGAACCGTTTCAAGCGCCAGCTGACCGCCGCCTACGAGCGCTTCACGCGCGTGCTGGATGCGCTGGAGGTGACGGTCTCTGTCGCACCGCTGGGCGGCCACGAACTGCTGTTTGCCAACCGCGCCTACCGCCAGGTATTTGGCGAAGACCAGGGTACCAGCGCCCACCTGCAACTGCTGACGCTGGCCGGCAAGCCGGTCACCCAGGCGCCACAGGACGGGGCTCTGCAGCACGAACCCAGCAACAACACCGAAGTCTTTGTGCCGGGACTGAACCGCTGGTTCGAGGTGCGCACACGCTATCTGGAATGGGTCGATGGCCGGCTGGCGCAGCTGGTCACGGCCAACGACATCACGGCACGCCGCCAGGCCGAGGACACCAGCGCCCAGCACGAGGCGCGCGCGCAGGCAGCAGCGCGGCTGGTGACCATGGGCGAGATGGCGTCCAGCGTTGCGCACGAACTGAACCAGCCGCTGACCGCCATCAACAACTACTGCAATGGCATCGTCAGCCGACTGGAGCGCGGCCAGATGGACGAGGACAGCCTGAAGATCGCGATCCGCAAGACCGCGCAGCAGGCGACCCGCGCCGGCCAGGTGATCCAGCGCATCCGCAACTTCGTCAAGCGCAGCATGCCCAATTACTCGCCGACCCGGGTCGAGGAAATCGTCACCGATGCGGTGGAGCTGGTGGATATCGAGATGCGACGACGCCAGGTGCGGCTGGTGCAACAGATGGCACCAGACCTGCCCGAGCTGGTGATGGACCGCATCCTGATCGAGCAGGTGCTGATCAACCTGCTGAAGAACGCAGCCGAATCGATTGACCTGGGCCAGCTGCCGCCGGAACGCCGTGAAGTCAGGCTGCAGGTACAGCGCGCCGTGCGCGAGGGCCGACCGGTGGTGGAGTTCGTGATCGAGGACAAGGGCACCGGCATGTCGGATGAAACGCTGCAGCACGTGTTCGAGGCCTTCTACTCCACCAAGGCGGAGGGCATGGGCATCGGCCTGAACCTGTGTCGCAGCATCGTAGAGTCCCACCACGGGCGTTTGCACGCGCAGAACATTTACAATGAATCAGAGACGGAGGTTGTGGGTTGCCGGTTTACTTTCTGGATTCCGGTGCCCGCCAACCCCGAGCAGTAAATAGCACAACTACAGACACAAGAGAGACCATGAGCTTGATTCCGGAAAAAGGCACTATTTACGTTGTAGATGATGATGAAGGCGTGCGCGACTCCCTGCAGTGGCTACTGGAGGGCAAGGGTTACCGCGTGCGCTGCTTCGACTCTGCCGAAAGCTTCCTGACCCGCTACGATCCGCGCGAGGTGGCCTGCCTGTTCGCCGATATCCGCATGGGCGGCATGAGCGGCCTGGAGCTGCAGGATCGCCTGCTGGAGCGCAAGTCGCCGCTTCCCATCGTCTTCATCACCGGCCATGGTGATGTACCGATGGCGGTCGAAACCATGAAGAAAGGCGCACTCGACTTCATCCAGAAGCCCTTCCGCGAGGAAGAGCTCGAGGCCCTGGTCGAGAAGATGCTCAAGTCCGCGCAAAGCAGCTTTGCGGAACACCAGATGGCCAGCACGCGTGAATCGCTGCTGGGCAAGCTGACCAACCGCGAAGCCCAGGTGCTGGAACGCATCGTCGCCGGCCGCCTGAACAAGCAGATTGCCGATGACCTGAACATCAGCATCAAGACGGTGGAAGCGCACCGCGCCAACATCATGGAAAAGCTCAACGCCAATACCGTGGCCGACCTGCTCAAGGTGGCCCTGGGGTCCAGCGCCAACAAGGCCTGATCCCGTACCCTCCCCCCGCAGTCCGCTGCGGGTTTTTCTTTTTTTCTACTACCAATTCCGCACATGACAGCACAGATCATCGATGGCAACGCCCTTTCCCGACAGCTCCGCACCGAAGTGGCCGAACGTGCCGCCGCGCTCAAGGCGCGTGGCGTGACGCCGGGCCTGGCCGTGATCCTGGTGGGTGACAACCCGGCCAGCCAGGTCTATGTGCGCAACAAGGTCAAGGCCTGCGAAGACAACGGCCTGCATTCCGTGCTCGAAAAATACGATGCCACGATGAGCGAAGCCGAGCTGCTGGCGCGCGTCGAGGCACTGAACAACGATCCGTCCATCCACGGCATCCTGGTGCAGCTGCCGCTGCCGGCGCATATTGATGCGCAAAAGGTGATCGAGGCGATCAGCCCGGCCAAGGACGTGGACGGCTTCCATATCGCCAGCGCCGGCGCGCTGATGACCGGCATGCCCGGCTTCCAGCCCTGCACGCCCTACGGCTGCATGAAGATGCTGGACAGCATCGGCTACGACCTGCGCGGCAAGCACGCGGTGGTGATCGGCCGCAGCAATATCGTCGGCAAGCCGATGGCGCTGATGCTGCTGTCGCGCAGCGCCACCGTCACCATCTGCCACAGCGCCACCACTGACCTGAAGGCGCAGACGCTGCAGGCCGACGTGATCGTTGCTGCCGTGGGCAAGCGCAACGTGCTGACCGCCGACATGGTGAAGTCGGGCGCAGTGGTGATCGACGTGGGCATGAACCGCAACGACGAAGGCAAGCTGTGCGGCGACGTCGATTTTGACGGCGTGAAGGAAGTGGCGGGCTACATCACGCCAGTGCCGGGCGGCGTCGGCCCGATGACCATCACCATGCTGCTGGTCAACACCATCGAATCGGCCGAACGCGCAGCCGCATAAGCCAGCCGGTGGGCAGGGTTGCGGGCATGACCGGCTTGAAGCGCCGGATTTTGCCCCTACACTGCCCTACATGACGACCACCAACTCCGCTTCCAACCCCCTCCTCCAGTTCGATGGCCTGCCCCTGTTTGACCAGGTGCAGCCCGAACACGTGCAACCCGCCATCGAGCAGCTGCTGGCGGCGGCCGACCAGGCGCTGAGCACGGTCACGGCCGATGATTTTCCGGCCGATTGGCTGCAGCTCTCCGCCACCTTGGACGTGGCCACCGAACGCCTGGGTCGCGCCTGGGGCACGGTCGGCCACCTCAAGAGCGTATGTGACACGCCCGAGCTGCGCGCCGCCTACAACGCCATGCTGCCGGCGATTTCCGACTACTGGACCCGTCTGGGTGCCGACGAACGCCTGTATGCCAAGTACAAGGCGATCGATGCCGCCACGCTGACGGCGGAACAGCAGCAGGCGCTGAAGAATGCGCTGCGCGGCTTCGTGCTCAGCGGTGCCGAACTGCAGGGCGCCGACAAGCAGCGTTACGCCGAGATCCAGGAGCGCATGGCGACGCTGGTGCAGAAGTTCAGCGAAAATGCGCTGGACGCCACCGACAGCTGGGCGCTGTACGTCAACGCCGACGAGCTGGACGGCGTGCCGCAGGACGTGATCGATGCCACCCGCGCTGCCGCCGAGGCCGAAGGCCGCGATGGCCACAAGCTGACACTGAAGCTGCCGGTCTATCTGCCACTGATGCAGTTTGCCCACAGCAGCGCGCTGCGCGAAAAACTCTACCGCGCCTACACCACGCGTGCCTCGGACCAGGCCGAAGGAGATGGCCAGCAGTTTGACAACTCGGCGATCATGGCCGAGATCCTGGCGCTGCGCCAGGAAGAATCGCGGCTGCTGGGCTACCGCAACTTTGCCGAAGTCTCGCTGGTACCCAAGATGGCTGACACGCCAGACCAGGTGATTGCCTTTTTGCGCGACCTGGCTGCCAAGGCACGTCCGCATGCCGAACGCGATGTGGCCGACCTGCGCCAATTTGCGCGCGAGCAGCTGGGACTGGACGATCCGCAACCCTGGGACTGGACCTATATCAGCGAAAAGCTCAAGGAGGCGCGCTATGCCTTCAGCGAGCAGGAGGTGAAACAGTATTTCACCGCGCCCAAGGTGATGGCCGGCCTGTTCCGCATCGTCGAGACGCTGTTCGACCTGAAGATCACGCGCGACCAGGCACCGGTCTGGCATGACAGCGTCGAGTTCTACCGGCTCGAACGCGACGGCCAGCTGGTGGGCCAGTTCTACCTGGATCCGCCGGCGCGCAACGGCAAGCGTGGCGGTGCCTGGATGGACGGCGTGCGCGACCGCTGGCAGCGCCCGGACACCCCACAGCTGCAGACACCGATTGCGCATCTGGTGTGCAACTTTGCCGCCGGCGTCAACGGCAAGCCGCCGCTGCTCACGCACGATGACGTGATCACGCTGTTCCACGAAGCCGGCCACGGCCTGCACCACATGCTCACGCGCATCAACGAGCACGATGTCTCCGGCATCAACGGCGTGGAGTGGGATGCGGTAGAGCTGCCGAGCCAGTTCATGGAAAACTTCTGCTGGGAATGGCATGTGCTGCAGAACATGACGGCACACGTCGATAGTGGCGAGCCGCTGCCGCGCGAGCTGTTCGAGCGCATGCTGGCGGCCAAGAACTTCCAGAGCGGCATGCAGACGCTGCGCCAGGTGGAATTTGCCCTGTTCGACATGCTGCTGCACAGCCAGGCAACAGCGCCGGAGGACGTGATGCCGCTGCTGCGCCAGGTGCGCGAGGAAGTGGCCGTGCTGCCGACACCGCCCTACAACCGTATGTCGCACACCTTCAGCCACATCTTTGCCGGTGGCTACGCAGCCGGCTACTACAGCTACAAGTGGGCCGAGGTGCTGAGTGCCGATGCCTATGCCGCCTTCGAGGAAACCGCGGCTGCCGACGGCAGCCCGGACCCGGCCACGGCACGCCGCTACCGCGAGCAGATCCTGGAAATGGGCGGCAGCCGCCCGGCCATGGAGTCGTTCAAGGCATTCCGGGGTCGTGAGCCTTCGGTGGATGCCCTGCTGCGCCATCAGGGCATGGCAGACACGGCAGTCGCCGCCTGAACGCCATGGGCACCGTGAACCTGCGGGAAAACGGTGCCCGATTTTTCTTGCATTGCAACGTTTCATGGCCGACAGGGATGCCTATAATTACGGATGTATCCTTACCAGGTCATACACACCTCACAAGGGCTCCCTGACGCCGGCCGGATGTAACTGCCGGCTTTTTTGTCCCTACACATTTTCGATTGACGACCATGGCACAGATTGCATCCCTAGACGATTTCCTGATCAAGCTCCGCAAGCGCGACCCCCAGCAGCCGGAATTCCTGCAAGCCGTCCACGAAGTGCTGGGCAGCCTGTGGCCGTTTATCGAAAAGAACCCGCGCTATGGCCAGCAAGGCCTGCTGGAGCGCCTGTGCGAACCCGAGCGCGTGATCCAGTTCCGCGTGACCTGGATGGACGACCAGGGCCAGGTGCAGGTCAACCGTGCCTTCCGCATCCAGCACAACAACGCCATCGGCCCGTACAAGGGCGGCATGCGCTTCCACCCGTCCGTCAACTTGTCGATCCTGAAGTTCCTGGCGTTTGAGCAGACCTTCAAGAACGCGCTGACCACGCTGCCCATGGGCGGCGGCAAGGGCGGCTCCGACTTCGACCCCAAGGGCCGCAGCGATGCCGAAGTGATGCGCTTCTGCCATGCGCTGATTTCCGAGTTGTACCGCCACATCGGCCCCGATACCGACGTGCCGGCTGGCGACATCGGCGTAGGTGCGCGTGAAGTCGGTTACATGAACGGCATGATGAAGAAGCTGACCAATATCAACGGTACTGTCTTCACCGGCCGTGGCCTGTCCTTTGGCGGCAGCCTGATCCGCCCGGAAGCCACCGGCTACGGCCTGGTCTACTTCGTCGAGGCCATGCTGAACCACGCCGGCAAGTCCATGGAAGGCATGACGGTGTCGGTCTCCGGCTCCGGCAACGTGGCGCAGTACGCCATCGAGAAGTCCATGCACCACGGTGCCAAGGTCGTGACCTGCTCCGACTCTGACGGCACGGTCTACGATGCCGACGGCTTCAACCCGGAAAAGCTGCAGGCCCTGATGGAGCTGAAGAACGTCAAGCGTGGCCGCCTGACCGAGTTTGCCGATGCCTTTGGCCTGGAATACCACGCCGGCAAGAAGCCCTGGCATATCCCGGTCGATATCGCCCTGCCCTGCGCCACCCAGAACGAACTGGGCGGTGACGACGCGCGCGAGCTGGTGAAGAACGGCGTGAGCTGCGTGGCCGAAGGTGCCAACATGCCGAGCACGCTGGACGCGATCGACGTGTTCCTGGAGTCCGGCGTGCTGTATGCGCCGGGCAAGGCCAGCAACGCCGGTGGCGTGGCCGTCTCCGGCCTGGAAATGGCCCAGGGCGCGCAGCGCCTGTACTGGGGCGCGCCGGAAGTGGATGCCCGCCTGCAGGAAATCATGAAGGATATCCATATCAGCTGCGTGCAGCACGGCGCGGAAAACGGCAACACGGCACCGCGCAGCCGCGTCAACTACGTGAACGGCGCCAACATCGCCGGCTTCGTGAAAGTGGCTGACGCCATGCTGGGCCAAGGCGTGATCTGATCTCGTTCAGCGCCTGAACCCATCCCGTCCGTGGAGTTGATCCCGGACGGGATTTTTTTCGTCCATACTCAGTATTGCAGCGTTTCCACACCCTGTTCGGTGCCGAGCAAGCAGACCGTCGCCTTCTGGTGCGCAAACACACCGACGGTGATCACGCCAGGCCACTGGTTGACTTCGCTCTCGAAAGCCAGCGGGTCACGGATCTGCAGGCCATGCACGTCCAGAATGTGCTGGCCGTTGTCGGTGACCAGCGGTGCACCGTCCTTTTCGCGCACCGTGGCCTGGCCACCCAGGGCGGCAAAGCGTTCGACCAGTCGGCCAGTGGCCATCGGGATGATCTCGACCGGCAACGGAAACTGGCCCAGCACCGCGACGCGCTTGCTGGCATCGGCAATGCAGATGAAACGGCGGCTTTGCGCGGCGACGATTTTTTCGCGCGTCAGGGCCGCGCCGCCGCCCTTGATCATGTAGCCCTGGCCATCGATCTCGTCGGCACCATCGATATAGACATCGAGTTCGCCGGCTTCGCTGGCCGAAAACACCGGAATGCCGAGCGCTTCCAGGCGCTGTGTCGAGGCCAGAGAACTGCTGACCGCGCCCTTGATCTGGTCCTTCATACCAGCCAGGGCATCGATGAACTTGTTGACGGTGGAGCCGGTACCGACGCCGACAATCGTGCCGGGTGTGACGTAGGCCAGCGCCGCCTGGCCAACCAGGGTCTTGAGTTCATCTTGTGTCATGTGGGTTTCCTGCCGTGGATTTGGGACAATAGGGAGATGCGATCACGCTGATCGCACAACTGCACATTATCGTTCTTCCATGGCACTGATTCCCTACTCCCTGTCGCGCGCGGCCCTGTTCAGCATGGACGCTGAAGCGGCCCATGAATTCACCATCAGCTCCCTGTCGCGCCTGCAGCACACGCCGCTGCGCTGCACCTTCTCCCAGCCCTTTGTCAATGATCCGGTGACGCTGTGTGGCCTGCGTTTTCCGAACCGCGTCGGCCTGGCTGCTGGCCTGGACAAGAACGCCGAGTGCATTGCCGCCTGGGAAGCCATGGGCTTCGGCTTTGTCGAAGTCGGCACGGTGACACCCAAGGGCCAGCCGGGCAACCCCAAGCCGCGCATGTTCCGCCTGCCGCAATCGGAGGCGCTAATCAACCGCATGGGCTTCAACAACCATGGCCTGGAGGCCTTTATCCGCAATGTGCAGCGCACCCGTCCGGCCGGCAGCAAGCGCCTGCTTGGCCTGAACATTGGCAAGAATGCCAGCACGCCGATCGAGCAGGCAGCGGACGACTATCTGGCCGGCCTGGAAGGCGTCTACCCCTGGGCCGATTACGTCACCGTCAACATCAGCAGCCCGAACACGCAGAACCTGCGCGCGCTGCAGAGTGACGAGGCGCTGGATGCGCTGCTCGACACGCTGATGGAGCGCCGCGAACAACTGGCGCAGCAACATGGCAAGCACAAGCCGCTGTTCATCAAGATCGCACCGGATCTGGAACAGGAACAGATTGCGCTGATTGCCAGCACGCTGCGCCGTTACGGCATGACCGCCGATGGCCGCCATGGTGGTCGTCTGGGCGTGATTGCCACCAATACCACCATCAGCCGCGAAGCCGTGCAGGGCCAGCCGCATGCCGATGAGGCCGGTGGCCTGAGCGGTCGTCCGGTGTTCGAGAAGAGCAACCATGTGGTCCGCGAGCTGCGCACGGCACTGGGCCCGGATTTTCCGATCATCGGTGCCGGCGGCATCATGAGCGGCGCCGATGCGCGTGCCAAGCGCGCTGCCGGCGCCGACGTGGTGCAGGTATTTACCGGCCTGATCTATCGCGGTTCAGCGCTGGTGCGCGAAGTGGCCGAGGCGCTGCACCAGGCTTGAAGCCTGGCGGACCGGAATCAGTCGTCCTGGCGCAGCCGCAAGCGATAGCGCTCGCCCATGGCCGTGCCGTCGGCATCGATCTGCTGCAACTGGCCGGCCTGATAGGCAAAGCGGCGGTACTCGCCATCACGGTCCAGCTGCAGCATGGAGCGATCGGCGCTCCAGCTGGCCTGGCCGCGCTGGATCACCGGCAGCGCACTGACGGTTTCGCGCTTCATGCTCAGGATATAGCTGCCGTCCTCGTACAGTGACAGCAGCGTGCGGATGCCGGGACAATCGGTACACGGCAGGCTGCCAGAATAATGTCCCACCCAGCTGATGTCGTTGGCAGCGGGCTGGGGTGCAGCGGGCGATATCGGCTCCACGCGGATATCCTGTACCGGCGTGACCACCACCTCGGCGTCTGGCGTGCGCGGCGCAGGCGGCACCTGCGGCGTACTCTGGTTGAGGACTGGCGCAGGGCCACTGCCGCCACGCAAGGGCGGCCAGTCCGGGTTATCCAGCGATACCGTGGTACATCCTGCCAGCCAGAGCGAACCCAGGGCCAGCATCCATCCCGTGCGCAGCGTGCGTTTGGCATGGCTCATGGTGCAATCTCCTTTACGACTTTGACAGCTGTTGTCTTGCTGCCATTGTGACATCTGGCGGGCAGCGTGGCCGCCCATTCATGCGATCGGCGTGAGCTTGGCCACGGCCAGAGCCAGCCACTTGACCCCGTGGCGCGGAAAATTGATCTTGGTCTTGGCATCGCTGCCACTGCCTTCAATCAGCAGCACATCGCCTTCGCCAAACTTGGTGTGGAACACGCGCATGCCCTTGCGCAGGCCATGTCCATCTTCCTGCTTGCGCGGGATCTCGGCTGCCGGCAGGCCGACCGACTGGCGCACCTCCTGGTTCCACTGCTCGTCGCCGTCCTGGCGCCAGCGGCCCGGCATGGCATCGGCAAAACCGCTGCGTTGCGGCGTGATCCATTTCAGGCACTCCTCGGGCAGTTCGTCGAGGAAGCGGCTGCGGATGTGATAGCGCGTCTGACCGTGCAGCATGCGCGTTTGCGCATGGCTCAGGTAGAGGCGCTGGCGCGCCCGCGTGATGGCCACATACATCAGGCGGCGTTCCTCTTCCAGGCCGTCGAAATCGTTCATGGCGTTTTCATGTGGGAACAAGCCTTCTTCCAGGCCGCTGATGAACACCACGTCAAACTCCAGGCCCTTGGCGGCGTGCACCGTCATCAGCTGCACCGCGTCCTGGCCTGCCTGAGCCTGGTTGTCGCCGGCCTCGAGTGCGGCGTGGGTCAGGAAGGCGGCCAGCGGCGACAGGGTTTCACCATCGGGCAGCACGGCCTCCTCCCCTTCGACCACGGTGGCATCGACCGGGCGCATGTCCATCGGCTGCAGGCCGGCGCTTTCGCGGCCAAAGCCCTCGATGCTGACGAAGCTCTCGGCGGCGTTGACCAGTTCCTGCAGGTTCTCGATGCGGTCGGCGCCATCGCGCTCGTTGCCATAATGTTCCAGCAAGCCACTGTGCTCCAGCACCAGCTCGACGATCTGCTTCAGGCTCAGGTCGGCCGACTGTTCGCGCATGGCGTCGATCTTGGCGACAAAGGACGCCAGATTGGCACCAGCCTTGCCAGGCACCAGCGCTATCGCATCGGTCAAGGCACTTTGCTGGCCACGTGCCGCATCCTGCAGTTGCTCCAGCGTGCGCGCGCCAATGCCGCGCGCCGGGAAGTTGACCACGCGCATGAAGCTGGTGTCGTCGCGCGGGTTGTCCAGCAGGCGCAGATAGGCCAGCGCGTGCTTGATCTCGGCGCGCTCGAAAAAGCGCAGGCCGCCGTAGACGCGGTACGGCATGCTGGCATTGAACAGCGTGGATTCGATCACGCGGCTCTGCGCGTTGCTACGGTAGAGAATCGCGATTTCCTTGCGCGAACGGCCGTCGGCCACCAGCTGGCGGATTTCATCGACGATCCAGCGCGCTTCGGACAGGTCACTCGCCTGCTCCATCACGCGCACCGGCTCGCCTGCGCCCTGGTCGGTACGCAGGTTCTTGCCGAGGCGGCGCTTGTTGTGGCTGATCAGCACGTTGGCGCTGTCCAGGATGTTGCTGTAGCTGCGGTAGTTCTGCTCCAGCTTGATCTGGTGCTGCACCTTGAGCTCGGTAACGAAATCGTTCATGTTGCCAACGCGCGCACCGCGGAAGGCGTATATGCTCTGGTCGTCATCGCCCACGGCCAGCACGGCATTGGCCGGCACGCCTTCCTTGCCGTCCGATACCAGCTGCTTGAGCCAGAGATATTGCAGGCGGTTGGTGTCCTGGAATTCGTCCACCAGGATATGGCGGAAGCGGCGCTGGTAGTGCTGGCGCACCAGCGGATAGTCGCGCAGGATCTCGTAGCTGCGCAGCATCAACTCTCCAAAGTCGACCACGCCTTCGCGCTGACACTGTTCCTCGTAGAGCTGGTAGATCTCGGCCTTGCGGCGGCTTTCGCCATCGTGCACCGGAACATCGCCGGGGCGCATGCCCTCTTCCTTGCAGCCGCTGATAAACCACTGCATCTGCTTGGCAGGAAACTGGTCATCCGATACGCCATGCTGCTTGTAGAGGCGCTTGATGGCGGAGAGCTGGTCTTGCGTATCGAGGATCTGGAAACCCTGCGGCAGGCCGGCGACCTGGTAGTGCGCGCGCAGAAAGCGGTTGCACAGGCCGTGGAAAGTGCCGATCCACATGCCGCGCACGTTCAGCGGCAGCATCGCCGACAGGCGCGCGTTCATCTCCTTGGCCGCCTTGTTGGTAAAGGTCACCGCCATCAAGCCGCCGGGCGAAACGCGCTGCTGTTGCAGCAGCCAGGCGATACGCGTGGTCAGCACGCGCGTCTTGCCGGAGCCAGCGCCGGCCAGGATCAGGGCGTGTTCATCGGGCAAGGTGACGGCACGGCGCTGCTCGGGATTGAGTCCGTGCAGCAACTTGTCGTCAGTGGGTGGCGGGGCAAAGGAGGAGAGATCGTCGAACAGGGAAGACATCCCGCTATTGTAGGTACAAAGCGTTCGTCATGCGGCCCTGGCAGCTGCTGTCCATGCAGATGGCAGCGACATCGCTGCCCTGCCCTGCAGGCGCAAAAAAAGCCGGTCACCTTGCAGTGACCGGCTCTTGTCAGATCGGGATCAGGCTATCCGTTGACGGCCTGTTGGCAGCAGATCAGTAGCGGTTGCCGCCACCGTTGCCGCGACGCGGGCCACCGGCCGGCTTGCGCCATTCGCCGTGGGCCGGACGGCCTTCACGCGTGGCGGTATCACCACCGCGACGGCCACCGGCGTGACCAGCGGTTGCCGGACGCGGCTTGCGTGCCGGTGCATCACCGAAGCCGCCGCCAAAACCACGCTCCTGACCCTGGCCGAAGCCACGCTCGCGCTGCTGGAAACCGCGATCACCTCGATCCTGCTGGAAGCCACGGTCATTGCCAAAGCCGCGATCACGCTGCTGGAAACCACGTTCCTGACGGTCCTGGGCAAACTCGCGCTCGCCACCGAAACCGCCACGCTCCTGGCGGAAGCCACCACGATCGCCGCCGCCGAAACGGTTGTCCTGGCCAAAGCCGCCACGTTCGCGACCACCACCAAAGGAGCGCTTGCCGCCGCGGCCGCCATGGCCCGGGCCACCGGCGCGACCCTTGCCCTTGGGCGGGTGACGCGTGGGCGCGCGCTGCTCGGGCTCCATGCCCGGGATCACGGCCGTCATCAGCGGCTGCTGGGTGAATTCCTCGATGTCCCAGATGCGGAAACGGTCGCGGAATTCGGCAAAGCTGACAGCGATACCGCTGCGGCCGGCACGGCCGGTACGGCCAATGCGGTGCGTATAGTCCTCGGCCTTCATCGGCAGGCCGAAGTTGAACACGTGGGTGATGCTGGGCACGTCGATACCGCGTGCGGCCACGTCAGTTGCCACCAGGAACTGGATCTTGCCCTGGCGCAGCGCCTGCAGGCGGCGGTTGCGCAGGCCCTGGCTCAGGGCGCCGTGCAGTGCAACAGCAGCGAAACCAGCCTGTTGCAGGTCTTCGGCCAGGCCGTCACATTCGATCTGGGTGCTGGCAAACACGATCGCCTGCTCGATGGCGGGATCACGCAGCCAATGGTCCAGCATGGCACGCTTGTGCGCGAAGTTGTCAGCCCAGTAGAGCTTCTGCTCGATCTGGCTGTGCTTCTGCTGCGGCGTGTCGATCTGGATCTTCTGCGGCTCGCGCATGACGCGGGTAGCCAGCTGCTGGATGCGCGGCGCAAACGTGGCGCTGAACATCATGGTCTGGCGGCGCTCGGCGGTCAGGGCGTGGATTTCGGCCAGGTCTTCGGCAAAGCCCAGGTCCAGCATGCGGTCGGCTTCGTCCACCACCAGGAACTGCACTTTTTCCAGCTTGATCTGCATGCTGCGCTGCAGGTCCAGCAGGCGGCCCGGGGTGGCTACCACCAGGTCCGCGTTCTGCAGGCGGGCGATCTGGATCGCGTAAGGCATGCCACCCACCACGTGGGCAATGCGCAGGCCCTTGCAATGCTTGACCAGGTCAATCGCGTCATGGGCGACCTGTTGCGCCAGTTCGCGCGTCGGGCACAGCACCAGTGCGCCGGGCTCGGCGGCCTTGAAATGGCGACGGTCGGTCGGGTTCTTGCGGCGCGGACGCTTGGGGGTCGGCTCGCCGTTGGCGGCAGCTTCGTCGAGCTTGCGCTGCCATTCGATGCGTTCTTCCTCTTCGGCGGCTTCACGCTGCTCCAGCAGCGTATGCAGCACCGGCAGCAGGAAGGCGGCGGTCTTGCCGCTACCGGTCTGGCTGGACACCATCAGGTCGATGAAGGAGCTGGAACCTTCGTTCAGCGCCAGCGGAATCGCCTGGGACTGCACTACGGTCGGCTGGGTGTAGCCCAGGTCGAGGCAAGCCTGCACTAGCGGCTCGGCCAGCTTCAGTTCGACAAAACCGTTGGGCTGGTCGTCTTCGACCGGCAGCAGCGCGTCGGCCTGCAGTTCAGCGTGCAGATGGGGATCGGGAATCGGGTTGCCCGGCAGTTGTAGTTCGGCAACGGAGGATTGCGGCTGCGCAGCTGCGCCAGCCAGGGAGGCTTCTTGATGCATTGAATATCTCACACGTGCGCCAGCCCGCAGGGCTGCGCATCGTCAGGGTAGGACATGTGCATCCACCGTCTGACGTTCATTCACCGCATGACAGAAACATGCGGGAGGGACATGCAAGCGCACGCCGGGTGTGAGATGGGAGATGTACGCGATTGGGGGCCTAGCTTGCAATCCGTTGCCTGTCTGCTGGCAACCATCGCCCCCTTGGGATCGCGCTATTATCGTACACATCCGGGTTTTTACCAAGCGATATGTTGTTTCAGCGCACATCCGGCTGGCCAGCACCATGTGCAGGCCAGCACTGGGCACCGCCCTTGCCCTCGCGGCGCAGCTGCAGCGGCGTGGCACCAAACCAGCGCATGCAGAAGCGGTGAAAGCTGCTCAGCTCGCGAAAGCCGAGCCGGAACGCCACTTCCTTGATCGGGTAACCGGTGTGGCACAGCAGCAATCTGGCCATTTCCTGGCGCGCATCCGAAAGCAACTGGCGGTACTGGTAACCCTCGGTCTGCAAGGCACGCTGCAGGCTGCGCGGCGTCATGTGCAGCGCTTCGGCAATTTCCTCGATGGTGGGCGCACGCTGTTCCAGCCGTTCGATGATCAACTGGCGCACGCGCAGATAGACCGGGTAGTTGGCGCGCAGCTCTTCCAGCTGGTAGTCGGCCAGACGCTGGTGTACCTCGGCCAGCATCGGCGAAACCGGCAGGCCTTCTTCTTCCAGCTGTTGTGCATCGAGCAACATGGAAATCCGGTCGGCACCGCACAACAGACGGATCTGCTGCATCTCGATCCAGCGCAGCAGCTCAACGCCCGGATCGGTGTATGTCAGCGTGAGTTCATGCACCAGCAAGGGCCGGCCATTGCGCAGCTGGGTCAAAAAACCAAACAGCGTCATCAGTTCTGCATCCATGAGGATGCGTGGCATGGCACTGTTGTCACGCGGGTGCAGGGACAAGCGGTAGCCCTGGGCTTCGCGCCGCAACTCCACCTCCAGGCTTTCATCCAGCAGGGGTGCGTAATGTTGCAGCTTTTGCAAGGCCTGCAGCATGCTGTTGCTGCTCAGCATCAGGTAGCCGACGATTTGCAGCGTGCCCGGGTGGATGTTCTGGTAGGTCAGCAAGGCCAGTTCTTCATCATCCAGCTGTGCGGCGATGTGCACGGCCAGCTTCATGAACGCCGGCTTGGGCATGCGCTTGTCCGGGTGATCCAGGTCTTCACGGCGTATACCGGCCTGCTGGCACAGCTGATCCAGGTTCCGGGCTTCGACCGGCAGCATGTCGATCAGCAGATAGGCCAGCGATGCCGCGACGGTGAAGTTTTGCATGGGTCGAGTTCGATGAGTGGAACGGGGAAGCTGGCCGCCAGGAACGGCACAAGACGTTCGGCATCCACACGCTTTCTGCTGGTACAAAAAGCACAAGCCTGACAGATTAAGCCGAAACAGGAATTTTGTAGTCCCGATGCGCCAATCCGTCGCAACAGGACACTTTTCTGTCGCAAATGCGCCAGATACTGGCCGCACGGCAGATGCTTGCTGCCTTACCTTGGAGGCTCCGTCGGCGTCTTGCCAGCAATCCGCCCGAATCTGCAACTGGCTGTTGATATGACCATATCCGTGAGGGCGAAATTGTTGTGTGCCCATCGTATGTGCGTCCATCAATGCCAAGATAGCGCTTGCATTTTTCTCTTGATCCTGTGATTTTCATGCCTGCATTCCACTCTCTCCGCTCCTCCTTGTCCGCCCTGCCCAGCATCGGCCTTGCCAGCTTGCTGCTGGCCACTGGCAGCCAGGTACTGGCCACCGACTTGGGCATCACTGCTGGCCGCGGCACCGACCACACGACCAAGGCCAGCATCATCGCCGGCTGGGATCGTGAACAGCCGCTGTGGCAAGGCGACACATGGCATCTGGGCCTGCGCCATGAGATCGAGCTGGGCCTCTGGGACCCCAGACACGGCAACCATATCGTCGAATTTGGCTACTCGCCGGTGCTGCGCATGATCCGCCCGCTGGGTGACCATGGCAAGCGCCTGTTTGTCGAAGGCTCGATCGGCGTGCGCCTGATTTCCGACACCAGCCTGTCGTCCGATACGAATATGTCGACCGCCTTCCAGTTCTCCGACATGCTGGGCGTGGGTTACCAGTGGGGTCCGAAACAGCTGAATACGGTCGGCCTGCGTGGCGTGCACATCTCCAACGCCGGCATCAAGAAACCGAACGATGGCGTGGAGTTTGGCCTGCTGTACTACCAGCGCAAGTTCTGAACCCGGCCTGCAGTCATCGGACTTTCAGACAAGGCAGTGTCGCAGTGCGGCACTGCCTTGTTGCCTTCTGGCGGACGCCTGGCTAATCCTGCGCCTACAATGGGCTTTTCTCCACGACGGCCTGACTAGCCATGCGGCGGGCCGCTTCCCCACAGGAAAATCCCTTGATGGTGCCTGTCACCCTGCTTCAACGCGCCGCGCTGGCGCTGCTACCGCTGAGTCTGCTGGCGGCCTGCACCACGCCCGCCGGTCAGCAGCAGCCTGCCAGCGATCTTCTCCCGGCCAGCTATGCGCACAGCGCTGGCGGTTCTGCTGCCGTTATCCAGAGCGATAGCGGCTGGCGCGATGTGTTTACCGATCCCGGACTGCAGGCCCTGATCGAACAGGCGCTGGACAACAACCGTGACCTGCGCACCGCCGTGCTGCGCGTGCAAGAAGCGCAGGCGCTTTACGGCATCCAGCGCTCAGAACAGATCCCCAGCGTGGGCGTGATGGCCGATGGCCAGCGCGGCCGCACCCCGGCCAGCCTGTCGCCCAGCCAGCAAGCGATGGTCGCTGGCAGCTACAGCGTCGGCCTGGGCGTGGCCAGCTGGGAAATCGATTTCTGGGGCCGCATCCGCCACCTGAGCGATGCCGCGCTGCAAAACTACCTGGCTACCGATGCCGCCCAGCGCGCCCTGCGTATCAGCCTGGTGGCCGAAGTAGCTAATACCTGGCTGCTGCAGCGCGAGTATGACCAGCGCATCGAGATCGCACGGCAATCGGTCAGCACGCGCCAGGAATCGAACCGCATCTATACGCGCCGCTACGAGGTGGGTGCCAGCTCGCTGCTGGAACTGACCCAGGTGCGCACGCTGCTGACGCAGGCACAGGCCTTGCTGGAGCAACTGGAGCAGGCGCGTGAGCGCAACGGTCATGCGCTGGCCTTGCTGGGCGGTGGTCCAGTGGACCTGACACCGCGCACCGGCCTGCTGGATCGTCAACTGAAGTTGCGCCCGGTGGCTGCCGGCCTGCCCTCCGCCCTGCTGACACAGCGCCCGGACATCATCGCCGCGGAGCACCAGCTGGCGGCGGCACAGGCGCAGATTGGCGCGGCGCGTGCAGCCTTCTTCCCGAGCATTTCACTGACCGGCATGTTCGGTACCGCCAGCAATGAGCTCGATGGCCTGTTCCAGGGCGGCAGCCGGACCTGGAGCTTCATGCCCAGCATCACGCTGCCGATCTTTACCGCTGGCCGGCTGCGCAACAACCTGAACCTGGCCGAAGTACGCGCCGACATGGCGGTAGCCCATTACGAAAAAACCGTGCAATCCGCCTTCCGCGATGTGTCCGACGCGCTGAGCGCACGCCATTGGCTGCAACGCCAGCTGGCAACGCAGACGCAAGGCCTGCAGGCGCAGCGCCAGCGTGCACGGCTGGTGCGCATGCGCTACGACAGCGGTGCCGTGAGCTACCTGGAAGTGCTCGATGCCGATCGCAGCCTGCTGCAGGCCGAGCAGGAGCATGTGGTGACGCAGCGCCAGCTGCTGGCCGCGCAGATCCAGCTGTTTGCCGCCCTCGGTGGCGGTGCCATGGGCAGCACGCCCCAGCCCTGACCTATCCAGCCTGAATTGACCTCCACGACATGAAACTGCAAGCCAAGCACAAGAAGACCCTGATCATCGCCGGCCTGGCGCTGGCTGCGGCAGCTGCCGCCTACTACCTCTGGCATTCCAGCCAGCCGCAAGGCCCGGGCGAAGGCTTTGTCAGCGGCAATGGCCGCATCGAGGCGACCGAGCTCAATGCCAGCAGCAAGCTGCCGGGCCGCGTCACCGAAGTGCTGGTGAACGAAGGCGATTTTGTCAAGGCCGGCCAGCCGCTGGTGCGCATGGATATCGCTTCACTCAACGCCCAGCTGGATGAGGCACGCGCCTACCACCAGCAGGCGGTGACCGGTGTCAGCAATGCCCAGGCGATGTCCTCGCAGCGCAGCAGTGACGAGGCCGCCGCGCGTGCCGCCGTGGTCAGCGCCGAAAGCGATCTGGATGCCGCCCGGCGCAAGCTGCGCCGTACCGAAGTGCTGGCGCGTGAAGGCGCATCCTCGATGCAGGAACTGGATGACGACCGCGCGCGCGTGAAAGCGGCGCAGGCGCAGGTGAATGCCGCCAAGGCGCGCCAGGTGGCAGCCCAGGCCGCTACCGTGGCCTCGCGCACCCAGATCGACAGTGCCAGGTCGGCCGTCGATGCCGCCGCTGCCACCATGAAGCGCATCGAGACCGAGGTCGAAGACAGCGTGCTGGTGGCGCCGCGCGATGCCCGCGTGCAATACCGCATCGTGCAGCCGAACGAGGTGCTCGGGGCCGGTTCGCCCGCACTCAACATGATCGACCTGAACGATGTCTACATGACCTTCTTCATCCCGGAGCAGGTCGCCGGCCGCGTGGCGATTGGCAGCGAGGCGCGTATCGTGCTGGATGCGGCACCCGATTACCCGGTGCCGGCAAAGATCAGTTTTGTCGCCAGCTCGGCCCAGTTCACGCCCAAGACGGTAGAAACCGAAAGCGAGCGCCAGAAGCTGATGTTCCGCGTCAAGGCGCAGATTGCGCCTGAGCTGCTGCAACAGTATCCGCAACAGGTCAAGATCGGCCTGCCCGGCGTCGCCTGGATCAAGCTGGATCCGCAGGCTGAATGGCCAGCTTCGCTGACACCCAAGACCCGGCCATGAGCGGATCGGACCGTTCCGTCATCACGCTGGAGCAGGTCAGCCTGCGCTACAAGGACACGCTGGCGCTCGACGGCATCAGCCTGGAATTTCCCGCCGGCCGCATGATCGGCCTGATCGGGCCGGACGGCGTGGGCAAGTCCAGCCTGTTGGCACTGATCGCCGGCGCCCGTGCCATCCAGGACGGCTCGGTGCAAGTGCTGGGCGGCGACATGGCCAGCCAGCGCCATCGCAACCAGGTCTGCCCGGACATCGCCTACATGCCGCAAGGCCTGGGCAAAAACCTCTATCCGACGCTGTCGGTAGAAGAAAACCTGCAGTTCTTTGGCCGCCTGTTCGGCCATGGTGAAGCCGAACGGCGCCGCCGCGTCGACCAGCTGACGCAGGCCACCGGCCTCTACCAGTTCCTGCAGCGGCCGGCCGGCAAGCTGTCGGGCGGCATGAAGCAGAAGCTCGGCCTGTGCTGCGCGCTGATCCACGATCCGCGCCTGCTGATCCTGGACGAGCCGACGACCGGCGTGGACCCGCTGGCGCGCCGCCAGTTCTGGGACCTTATCGATACCATCCGCGCCGGTGGCCAGGACATGAGCGTGCTGGTGGCCACAGCCTATATGGATGAGGCCAGCCGCTTCGACTGGCTGGTGGCCATGGACGAGGGCCGCGTGCTGGCGACCGGCACACCGCAGGAACTGCTGCAGCGCACGGACACGGACAATCTGGAGGCCGCCTTTATCCAGCTGATGCCAGAAGACAAGCGCCAGGGCCATCGCGAAGTGGTGATTCCGCCGCTGCCCGAGGACGGCCAGGACGAGATCGCGATTGAAGCGAAAGACCTGACCATGCGCTTTGGCGATTTCACCGCGGTCGATCATGTGAACTTCCGCATCCGGCGCGGCGAGATCTTCGGCTTTCTCGGCTCCAACGGCTGCGGCAAGACCACCACCATGAAAATGCTGACCGGCCTGCTGGATGCCAGTGAAGGCCAGGCCTGGATTTTTGGTGATGCGGTCAACGCGCGTGACCTGGCCATCCGCCGCCGCGTCGGCTACATGTCGCAATCGTTTTCGCTCTATGGCGAGCTGACCGTGATGCAGAACATGGTGCTGCACGCACGCCTGTTCCAGGTGCCGGAAGACGAGATTCCGGCGCGCGTGCAGGAAAAACTGGCACGCTTCCAGCTGCTCGATGTCGTGGACGCCCTGCCCGACAGCCTGCCGATGGGCATGCGCCAGCGCCTGTCGCTGGCAGTGGCGCTGGTGCATAACCCGGAACTACTGATTCTGGACGAGCCAACCTCGGGCGTGGACCCGATTGCGCGCGACAACTTCTGGGAGCTGCTGGTCAGCCTGTCGCGCCAGGATCGCGTCACCATCTTCATCTCCACCCACTTCATGAACGAGGCAGAGCGCTGTGACCGCATGTCGATGATGCATGCCGGCAAGGTACTGGACAGTGACGTGCCGGCGCGGCTGGTAGAAAAACGTGGTGCCGCCTCACTGGAAGATGCGTTTATCGGCTACCTGCTTGAAGCCGGTGCCGACAGCGGCAGTCCGGCACCTGCAGCGACAAGCGACGTCGTCCCGACCGCAACGCCACCTGCCAGCGGCAAGCCCCGTCCGCAGCGCAGCTTCAGCCTACGCCGCCTGTTCAGCTATGCCCTGCGCGAATCGCTGGAGCTGCAGCGCGATCCGGTACGCGGCATCATGGCACTGTTTGGCAGCCTGCTGCTGATGGTCATCATTGGCTACGGCATCACCATGGATGTGGAAGACCTGCGATTTGCCGTGCTCGATCGGGATCAGACCGTGCTGAGCCAGAACTATGTCAACAACCTGTCCGGCTCGCGCTATTTCGAGGAAATGCCGCCGCTGCAGGATTACCGGCAACTGGACCAGGCGATGCGCGCCAACCAGATCACCATGGCGCTGGAAATTCCGTCCGGCTTCTCGCGCGACCTGCAGCGCGGCCAGCCGGTCAGCATCGCGGTCTGGATCGATGGCGCGATTCCGCAGCGCGCCGAAACCATCCAGGGCTATGTGCTGGGCATGCACCAGCAGTGGCTGACCCAGCTCAGCACCGAGCGCCTGGGCCGTGCGCCACAATCGACGATTCAGGTAGAAACGCGCTTCCGCTACAACCCGGACGTGAAAAGCCTGCCGGCCATGGTGCCAGCCGTCATGCCGCTGATGCTGCTGATGATTCCGGCCATGCTCGCTGCGCTCTCGGTCGTGCGCGAAAAGGAGATGGGCTCGATCATGAACCTGTACGTGACCCCGGTCACGCGTACCGAGTTCCTGCTGGGCAAGCAGCTGCCCTATATCGTGATGGGCATGGTCAGCTTCCTGCTGATGGCGCTGATGGCGGTGACGCTGTTTGACGTGCCAATCAAGGGCAGCTTCCTGACGCTGGCACTGGCCACCCTGCTGTTCGTGATCTTCTCGACCGGCCTGGGCCTGTTTGCCTCCATCTTCACACGCTCCCAGATTGCCGCGATTTTCATCACCATGCTGGTGACCATGCTGCCGGCCGTCAACTTCTCCGGACTGATGACCCCGGTCAGCTCGCTGGAAGGTGCTGGCCGCCTGATTGGCGAAAGCCATCCAGCCACCTATATGCTGCTGATCAGCCGAGGCGTATTCGGCAAGGCGCTGGATTTCACCGACCTGACATCGTCCTTCTGGCCGCTCGTGATCTGGGCACCACTGATCCTGCTGGTGTCTATCCTGTTGCTGAAAAAGCAGGAGCACTGAGATGCAGCTCGGCCACATCTTCCGCCTCGGCATCAAGGAATTCTGGAGCCTGCTGCGTGACCCGATCATGCTGGTGCTGATCATCTACTCGTTCACGCTGGCGATCTACACGGTGTCGCGCTCGGCCCCGGAAACGCTGAGCAAGGTGCCGATCGCCGTGGTGGACGAAGACCGCTCGCAGCTATCGGGCCGCATCATCTCCGGCCTGTTGCCCCCCTACTTCCTGCCGCCGCAGATCATCGAGATCCACGAAATGGATGCCGGCATGGATGCCGGCCGCTACACCTTCACGCTGAATATCCCGCCACACTTCCAGCGCGACGTGCTGGCGGGCCGGCAACCGGCGATCCAGCTCAACGTGGACGCCACGCGCATGAGCCAGGCCTTCAGCGGCAGCGGCTACGTGACGCAAATCGTGCACAGCGAGGTGGCCGAGTTCGTGCAGGGACACCGCGGCAGCACGCCGCTGCCCGTGCAGATCGAGCAACGCATGCGCTTCAACCCGACGCTGACGCAGACCTGGACGCTGGGCGTGATGGAGATCATCAACATCATCACCATGCTGTCCATCATCCTGACCGGGGCGGCGCTGATCCGCGAACGCGAGCATGGCACCATCGAACACCTGCTGGTGATGCCGGTGCGGCCGGTAGAGATCATGCTGTCCAAGGTCTGGTCGATGGCGGTAGTGGTGCTGTTGGCGACCGCCATGTCGATGGTGTTCGTGGTCCAGGGCTGGCTGCGCATTCCGATCGAGGGCTCGGTCTGGCTGTTCCTGGCGGTGGCAGCGCTGCACCTGTTTTCCACCACCTCGCTCGGGATTTTCCTGGCCACGGTGGCCCGCACCATGCCGCAGTTTGGCCTGCTGATGCTGCTGATCATGATGCCGCTGCAAATGCTGTCCGGCGCCAGCACGCCGCGCGAGAGCATGCCGGAGTTCGTGCAAAACGTGATGATGGTCGCGCCGACCACGCACTTTGTCTCGGCCAGCCAGGCGATTCTCTATCGCGGGGCCGGCTTCGATATCGTCTGGCCGCAGATGCTGGCACTGCTGGTGATCGGCAGCGTGCTGTTCATGCTGTCGCTGGCGCGATTCCGCAAGATGCTGAGCCAGATGGGCTGAGGCCGGCGCAAAACCGGCCTTGGCAATCAGCGGCTGCGCTTGCCGCGCCCGGCCGGGCTGCCGCTCTTGCTGTCCAGCCGCGGCTTGTTGCCACCCAGCGCCGGCTTGCCGGCTCCCTGGCTGCGCGGCGGCAGTCCGGTATGCTGCGTCAGCAGGCTGCCCTTGCGCGGCTGCCGGCGCGCCGTGGGCGCGGCCTCGGCCGTCTTGCCGGCCGGCGTGGAATTCGTGCGGCGCGGGCTCTGGTAGCTGCCATCGCTCATCGGCTGCCAGGTCGGGATCAGGTGCTGCTTGCCATTGCCGATCAGGTCCTGCCGGCCCATTGCCTTGAGCGCCTCGCGGAGCAGCGGCCAGTTGTTCGGATCGTGATATCGCAAGAAGGCCTTGTGCAGGCGGCGGCGGCGATCGCCCTTGACCACGTCCACGCTTTCGGCACGATCCGCATTCGGGCCATCCGGACGGTGGATGCCCTTGAGCGGGTTCAGCCGCGTGTGGTACATGGTGGTGGCCGTCGCCATCGGGCTCGGGTAGAAGGTCTGCACCTGGTCAGCACGGAAACCGTTGCGCTTGAGCCAGACCGCCAGGTTCATCATGTCCTCGTCGCTGGTGCCCGGGTGCGCCGCAATGAAGTACGGGATCAGGAACTGCTTCTTGCCGGCTTCGGCGTTGTACTTCTCGAACAGCTGCTTGAAGCGGTCATAGGTACCAATACCCGGCTTCATCATCTTGGACAGCGGGCCCTGCTCGGTGTGCTCCGGCGCAATCTTCAGGTAGCCACCCACGTGGTGCTGCACCAGCTCCTTGATGTACTCGGGCGATTTCACCGCCAGGTCGTAGCGCAAGCCGGAACCGATCAGCACCTTCTTCACGCCCGGCAGCTTGCGCGCACGCTTGTAGATGCTGATCAGCGGATCATGATCCGTATGCAGGTTCTGGCAGACGTCCGGGTAGACGCAGCTCGGCTTGCGGCAGGCGGCCTCGATCTCCTTGCTCTTGCAGCCGAGGCGATACATATTGGCGGTCGGGCCGCCCAGGTCGCTGACGACGCCGGTAAAGCCCTGCACCTTGTCGCGCATGTCTTCCAGCTCGCGGATGATGGAATCTTCGCTGCGGCTCTGGATGATGCGGCCTTCGTGCTCGGTGATGCTGCAGAAGGTACAGCCGCCAAAGCAGCCGCGCATGATGTTGACCGAGAAGCGGATCATCTCCCAGGCCGGGATCTTGGTGGCGCCGTCGTGGCGGCCATTTTCGTCGGCGTAGGACGGATGAGGGCTGCGCGCATACGGCAGGTCGAACACCCAGTCCATTTCCTCGGTCGTCAGCGGAATCGGGGGCGGTGTCAGCCAGACATCGCGCGCAGTCGTGCCCTCGCCATGCGCCTGCACCAGCGCGCGTGCATTGCCGGGGTTGGTTTCCAGGTGCAGCACCCGGTTGGCGTGCGCGTACAGCACCGGATCGGCCTTGACCTGCTCGTAGCTGGGCAGGCGGATCACGGTACGCTCGCGCGGCGGACGCTGCACGGCTTTCGAGGCCTCGCGCACGATGCGGATCGGCTGCACGGCCGGCTCTGGCGACGGCGCGGCGGCATCACAACTGGTGCCCTGCCCCGCGGCCTGCTCGCCGGTAGTCTGATAAGGGTTGACGTGTTCCTCGATACGGCCCGGCTGATCGACCTCGGTGGAATCGATCTCGAACCAGCCCTCGGGCGAGGAACGCATGACAAAGGCAGTGCCGCGCACATCGGTGATGCTGCTGACCGGCTCACGGCGCGCCAGGCGGTGCGCGACCTCGATCAGGGCACGCTCGGCATTGCCATAGAGCAGCAGGTCGCACTTGCTATCCACCACCATGCTGCGGCGCACCTTGTCGCTCCAGTAATCGTAATGGGCAATGCGGCGCAGGCTGCCTTCGATGCCGCCCAGCACAATAGGCACGTCCTTGTAGGCTTCACGGCAGCGCTGGCTGTAGACGATGGCGGCGCGATCGGGCCGCTTGCCGCCGATGTCGCCCGGCGTGTAGGCGTCATCGCTGCGGATCTTGCGGTCCGCCGTGTAGCGGTTGATCATGCTGTCCATGTTGCCGCCAGTCACGCCCCAGAACAGGTTGGGCTTGCCCAGCACCTTGAACGGTTCGGCGCTCTGCCAGTCGGGCTGCGCGATGATGCCGACGCGAAAACCCTGCGCCTCCAGCACGCGGCCAATCACCGCCATGCCAAAGCTCGGGTGATCAACATAAGCATCGCCGGTGACCAGGATGATGTCGCAGCTGTCCCAGCCGAGCTGCTCCATTTCGGCGCGGCTCATCGGCAGGAACGGGGCCGTGCCAAAGCGCCTGGCCCAGTACGGCTTGTAACTGGTCAAGGCTTGGGCAGAGGGAATACGGCTGGTGGGGGACGCCTCGCGGGCGCGGCTGGCATGCATGCCCGGGATTGTACCGGTGGGGGTATTTTCGCGCCAGCCATGCGTTGCCAGCCTTGCCGGATCTGTGGCTTAACGCGGATTCTCGAAGAACACCATGTTGCTGTAATCGCTGATCTCGAAGTAGACGCGTTTTTCATCGGCGTCAGCCACAAAGTTCAGGTTTTCATCCAGTACGCCGTAGCCGTAGCGGTAGTTGCGTGCATCGCCACTGCCGGTACCCAGCGTGGTGCTGATCTTGTCGACCTTGAGGAAGCGGCGCACCAGCTTGTCGCCAGCGTAGATTTCCAGCACGCCATTGGTACCGGTCCAGTTCTGCACCTCGCGGCCCAGCTTGTTCTGCTGTTCCTGGGTGCAGCCGGCCAGCAGTGCTGCGGCGACAGCCAGGGCCAGGGTGGCAGATCGCATCGTGATTTTCATGGGTGCTCCCCTGCCCTTACAGGCTGCGCTGGCGCAGGGCCTCGTACAGGCAGACACCGCTGGCAACCGAGACGTTCAGGCTCTCGACCGCGCCACGCATGGGCAGGTGCACCAGTTCGTCGCAGGTCTTGCGCGTGAGCTGGCGCATGCCGGGGCCTTCTGCGCCCAGCACCAGCGCCGTGGGCGTGCGCAAGTCCATCTGGTAGAGCGATTTGCCGGCATCGCCGCTGGTGCCAACGACCCAGATATTGCGTTCTTTCAGCTCGTTCAGCGTGCGCGCCAGATTCGTGACCATGTAGTACGGCACGGTATCGGCGGCACCGCTGGCGACCTTGGCCACGGTGGCGTTGATGCCGGCAGCGTGGTCCTTGGGCGCGATCACGGCGTGCACACCGGCACCATCGGCCACGCGCAGACAGGCACCCAGGTTGTGCGGATCGGTCACGCCGTCCAGCACCAGCAACAGCGGCGGCTCCTGCAGGGTGTCCAGCAGGTCATCCAGCGAGCGCTCCTGGCGGATCTCGCTGACACGCGCCACCACGCCCTGGTGGCCGTGGCTGCCGCACAGGCGCGACAGGCGCAGGCCATCGGCCTCGACCAGGGCGACTTTCGCCTCCTTGGCGCGCTCCAGAAACTGGCGCATGCGGGCATCGCGCCGGCTGGGATCAAAAAATACTTCTACCACCGATTGCGGCGCCATCTTGAGGCGCACGCCAACGGCATGGAAGCCAAAGACGATTTTGTGGGATGCGGACATGGGGAGATTATCGCCTGAAGGCAAGAAAAAACCGCATGGCTCCGGTAGCGGAAGCCATGCGGCGGATCAAGACATGCGTCCGGTCAGCGCGTTGTTACTTCCACTTCCACGCGGCGGTTGGGCTGCAGGCAGTCCACCAGCGCCTGGCGGGCGGTGTTGGCACACTGCACCACCGGCTGGCTTTCGCCCATGCCGACGGCCGTGATGTTGGCAGCCGGAATACCCTGGCTGATCAGGTAGCTGCGCACGGTCTCGGCACGGCGCTGCGACAGGCCCAGGTTGTAGCTGTCACTGCCCAGGCGGTCGGTGTGGCCCACCACGCGCATCTGCGCATCGGCACCGCGCGACTTGAGCGTCTCTGCCACGCGATCCAGCTCGGCACGGCCACCCAGGCGCCCAGAGCTTCGTTCCAGACTGACTTTTATGCCTTGTTCATATATGCCCCTCTTCAATCAACTATCGCAAACAAAAGGTTGTGACATCTAAAATTCCTTGCGAAATTGATACGCAAGGAATATAAATATTTTACATGTAGATAAATTTAGTTTAGATAAATATTCATGCAACATTAACACGGCATTTATTAAGACTTTTACATCTACTACCTCAGTCTAGCATTAGCGATTTCTTTCTGGTCACTTGCAGATCGGTAATATTTCACGAAACCTCTTCCTGTTACAAGCGCAACTACTCCTGCAGCCTCCCTCCTTCCAGGGCCAGCCTCCTGTCGCACAGCCCCGCCAGCTCCCGGTCATGTGTCACCAGCACCAGCGTCGTCCCCAGGTCCCTGTTCAGTTCCAGCATCAGCGCCATCACCCGCGCGCCAGTCGCATGGTCCAGGCTGCCCGTCGGCTCATCCGCCAGCAGCAGATCCGGACGCACCACAAACGCCCGCGCCAATGCCACACGCTGCTGTTCGCCCCCCGACATCAGCCGCGGATAATGCCCCTGGCGCGCAGCCAGCCCTACCCGCTCCAACATCGCCAGCGCCTGCTGCCGCGCATCCTTGCGCTGCTGCAACTCCAGCGGCAGCATCACGTTTTCCAGCGCCGTCAGGTTCGCCATCAGCTGGAAGTTCTGAAACACGAAACCCATCTTGCGTGCACGCAGCTCGGCGCGTGCATCTTCATCCCGCGCAAACAGGTCTTCGCCATCCACCAGCACGCTACCGGTACTCGGCACATCCAGCCCGGCCAGCAAGGACAGCAGCGTGCTCTTGCCCGATCCCGATGCGCCCACAATCGCCGTGGTGCTGCCACGCGCAATCTCGAAACTGATGTCCTGCAAAATCGTCAGCGGCCCGCCGGCATCGTCCACCGTTTTGCCCAACTGGCGGACGGAAAGCATGGCGCGCTGATCTGGTGTCGCGGGGGTCTGTTCTGGTCTCATGGGGTGGCCTTTATCTAAAACAGGGAAATTGCTGTACGAATCGTAGCAACCCCGGCTCACGCTGCAGCGCACAATGGAACTATTTCCCATCGCACCCATCCGAATGGACATGACTCCTGACAGCCACCATCTCCAACGTCGCCTGCTTCTGTCTGCCCTCGCTGCCGTCGGCCTGGCCGCGCCCTGGCAAGGCGTGCTCGCCGCCAGCCCGCGCAAGATCCTGGTCGTGGGCGATTCCCTCAGCGCCGAATACGGCCTGGCGCGCGGCACCGGCTGGGTCGCCCTGCTGCAAAAGCAGCTCGATGCCGACAAGGCCCAGGCGCAGATCCACAATGCCAGCATCAGCGGCGACACCAGCGCAGGCGGCCGCGCCCGTCTGCCGGCGCTGTTGCAGACGCACAAGCCCAAGCTCGTCGTCATCGAACTCGGCGCCAACGACGCCTTGCGCGGCCTGTCGCTCGACAAGACGCTGGACAACCTCGACAGCATGGTACACATGGCACGCCAGACTGGTGCCAAGGTGCTGCTGCTCGGCATCCAGGTACCACCTAACTACGGCGCCGACTACACGCGCCGCCTCACACAGGTCTACGACAAGATCGCCAAGGAGCGCAAGGTCGCGCTGGTGCCCTTCCTGCTCAAGGGCGTGGGCGATGCCGCCAACGCGCGCCAGTATTTCCAGGCCGATGGCATCCACCCCAATGCCACGGCACAGCCGATCATCATGCGCAATGTGCTGCCAGAGCTGAAAAAGGTACTGGCCACGGTACGCTGACCCACTCCACAAGCAAAAGGGGAGCACCCGGTTGGATGCTCCCCCTTTTGCATGGGATGGCTGCCCGCCAAGGCAGACAGCCAGTGCGATGCGCGATCAGCCCTTGTAGTTGGCCACGCCGTCGGTGATTTCCTTGGTCGCCTCGTCCAGGCCGCCCCAGCCCAGCACCTTGACCCACTTGCCCTTTTCCAGGTCCTTGTAGTGCTCGAAGAAGTGGGAGATGGTTTCCAGCGTCAGCGGGTTCAGGTCTTCCAGCTTGTTGATGTGGTTGTACTGCGGGCAAATCTTGGTGGTGGGCAGTGCCAGCACCTTGCCGTCCATGCCGGCCTCGTCTTCCATCTTCAGGATGCCCAGCGCACGGCAGGGAATCACCACGCCGGCCTGCAGCGGGAACGGCGTCATCACCAGCACGTCCACCGGGTCGCCGTCGCCGGACAGGGTTTGCGGCACGTAGCCGTAGTTGACCGGGTAGTGCATGGCGGTGGTCATGAAACGGTCCACGAACACGGCACCAGAGTCCTTGTCGACCTCGTACTTGACCGGAGCGGCATCAGCCGGAATCTCGATCACGACGTTGAAGGTCTCGGGCAGCTTGGAACCAGGGGTAACTTTGTCGAGGGACATGGGGTGCTCTCAGTGTTGGTGTGAAAAACGGTTACGAATCGCGCAGATTTTAACGCAGTCCGGGCGCTTTCCGGCATCCGGCAAACCCGTGCCCCGTCTGGCAAAGCATGCGACAATGACAGGCTAACTTGCGCGAAGTACCGCCTTCTTGCGCCATAGCGGCCTGATCCGCTCCGCATCGCGTGCCGCGCCCCTGCGCGCGCCCTTCCCGCATCCCCCAGACACTTCAAGATATATAAGGACTCCTCATGGAAGCAGAACGCATCAACGCCATTGGCACCACCCTGGCCGACCTCGCCGAGCGCGTGGACGACCTACGGGGGTATCTTTGACTACCCTGCCAAGGCAGAACGACTGAGAACCGTCAACGCCGGCCTCGAAGACCCGGCGGTCTGGAATGACCCGAAAAAGGCGCAGGAACTCGGCAAGGAAAAAAAGCAGCTCGACGGCGTCGTCGTGGTGCTGGATGAGCTGACCCAGGAAATTTCCGACAGCACCGAGCTGTACGAGATGGTCCAGGAAGAAGACGATGAGGACAGCCTGCTCGCCATCGAGGCCGATGCCGCTGCCATCACCGAGCGCGTGGAAGCGCTGGAATTCCGCCGCATGTTCGACCTGCCGGCCGACCCTAGCAACGCCTTCCTCGACATCCAGGCCGGCGCCGGCGGTACCGAGGCCTGCGACTGGGCCAGCATGCTGCTGCGCCAGTACGTACGCTACGCCGAACGCAAGGGCTTCAGCGTCGAGATCCAGGAAGAAACCCCGGGCGACGTCGCCGGCATCAAGAGTGCCAGCCTGAAGATCGATGGCGAATACGCCTTTGGCCTGCTGCGTACCGAAACCGGCGTGCACCGCCTGGTGCGCAAGTCGCCGTTCGACTCCTCCGGTGGCCGCCATACCAGCTTTGCCAGCGTGTTCGTCTACCCGGAAATCGATGACTCGATCGAAATCGACATCAACCCGGCCGACGTGCGCGTGGACACCTACCGCGCATCCGGTGCCGGTGGCCAGCACATCAACAAGACCGATTCCGCCGTGCGCCTGACGCACGTGCCGACCGGCATCGTGGTGCAGTGCCAGGACAGCCGCAGCCAGCACAGCAACCGTGACATGGCCTGGCAGCGCCTGCGTTCGCGCATGTACGAGCACGAAATGCGCAAGCGCATGGAAGAGCAGGAAAAGCTCGAATCCACCAAGAGCGATGTGGGCTGGGGCCACCAGATCCGCAGCTATGTGCTGGACAACAGCCGCATCAAGGACCTGCGCACCAACGTCGAGGTGAACAACACCCAGAAAGTGCTGGATGGCGATCTGGACGTGTTCATCGAAGCCTCCCTGAAGGCCAATGTGGGCAGCGCGTAAGCGCGCCACAGCAACCCGAGAACGAGAGAGATGTACCGAGAAGCCCAAACCCCCTCCCCCACGGTCTACCGCCAGGATTACGCCTCCCCGGCGTTCTGGATCGACCATGTGGACCTGACCTTCGACCTGGATCCGGTCAAGACGCGCGTGCTCAACCGCATGACGCTGCGCCGCAATCCCGATGTGCCGCAGCAGCCGCTGCGCCTGGACGGCGAGGCACTCAACCTGGCGCGCGTGCTGGTCAACGACCAGGGCTGCTCCTTCAAGCTGGACGGTGACCAGCTGGTGCTGGAAAACCTGCCCGAAGGCAACGATCCGATCGCGCTGGAAATCTTCACCACCTGCAACCCCAGCAAGAACACCGAGCTGATGGGCCTGTACACCAGCCAGGGCTGCTTCTTCACGCAGTGCGAAGCCCAGGGCTTCCGCCGTATCACCTACTTCCTGGATCGCCCGGACGTGATGGCCACCTACAAGGTGACGCTGCGCGCCAGCCAGGTCGATTACCCGGTGCTGCTGTCCAACGGCAACCTGCTGGAACAGGGCACGCTGGACGACGGCCGCCACTACGCCGTATGGGAAGACCCGTTCCGCAAGCCGAGCTACCTATTTGCGCTGGTCGCCGGCAAGCTGGTCGCGCGCGAGCAGCGCATCCGCACGCGTGATGGCCAGGAGCACCTGCTGCAGGTCTACGTACGCCCGGGTGACCTGGACCAGACCGAGCACGCCATGCGCTCGCTGCAGAACGCCATCGCCTGGGACGAAGCGCGCTTCGGCCTCAAGCTGGATCTGGAGCGCTTCATGATCGTGGCCACCAGCGATTTCAACGCCGGCGCCATGGAAAACAAGGGCCTGAACATCTTCAACACCAAGTATGTGCTGGCCAAGCCCTCAACCGCCACCGATGCCGATTTTGACGGTATCGAAAGCGTGATCGGCCACGAATACTTCCACAACTGGACTGGCAACCGCATCACCTGCCGCGACTGGTTCCAGTTGAGCCTGAAGGAAGGCCTGACCGTCTTCCGTGACCAGGAATTCAGCGAAGACCTGGCGCATACGCCCAGCGCGCGCGCCGTTTGCCGCATCGGCAATGTGCGCGTGCTGCGCAGCCACCAGTTCAGCGAAGACGCCGGCCCGATGGCACACCCGGTGCGCCCGGACCAGTACCAGGAGATCTCCAACTTCTACACCGCCACCGTGTACGAGAAGGGAGCCGAGGTCGTGCGCATGGTTCAGACCCTGGTCGGCCGTGACGGTTTCCGCCGCGGCATGGATCTGTACTTCGAGCGCCACGACGGCCAGGCCGTCACCTGCGACGACTTTGCCCAGGCCATGGCCGATGCCAACCCGGACAGCGCGCTGGCACAGCAGTTGGACGTCTTCAAGCGCTGGTACAGCCAGTCCGGCACGCCGCGCCTGCAGGCCAATGGCCAGTTCGATGCCGCCAGCGGCACGTACACGTTGACGCTGCGCCAGTCCTGCCCGGCCACGCCCGGCCAGGCCAGCAAGCAGCCCTTCCTGATCCCGGTGCGCATGGGCCTGATCGATGCCAGCGGCCAGCCAGTGCCGCTACAGCTGGAAGGTGATACCGATGCCCCGCTGGAGCGCGTGCTGGTGCTGACCGAGGCCGAGCAACAGTTCCGCTTTACCGGCCTGACCGCCGCGCCCACGCCTTCGCTGCTGCGCCAGTTTTCCGCGCCGGTACAGCTGGAAGTGGAAGGTGAAGACGCCGCCAGCCAGCTGCACCTGCTGGCCCACGACAGTGATGCCTTCAACCGCTGGGAAGCCGCGCAACGCCTGATCATGCGCCAGATCCTGGCTGCCATACGCGCCGATGGTGAGGTGACCGAGGTACTGGACAGCGGCACGCTGGACGCGCTGCGAACCGTGCTGCTGCACCCGGAACTGGATCCGGCCTTCCAGCACCTGCTGCTGGGCATGCCGTCCGAGCACGAAATCGCCGAACAGCTGGATGTGGTGAATCCGCAGCGCATCCAGCAAGTCAGCGAAGCCCTGCGCCAGCAGATCGCCCATGCGCTGGCCGGTGAATGGGAAGCGCTGTGGCACGCGCACCAGGATACCGGCGCCTACCGCCTGGACCCTGTCAGCGTTGGCCGCCGTGCGCTGGCCAATCTGGCGCTGCAAAACCTGTGCCGCGCCGCCGCCGACCATGGCGACAGCGTCTGGCCGGGCAAGGCCTACCAGCGCAGCAAGGATGCCGGCAACATGACCGATCGCATCGGCGCACTGCAGGCACTGCTGCAGGCACGCAGCCCGCTGGCACAGCCGGCGCTGGAGCGCTTCTACCAGCAGTTCCAGGGCGAACAGCTGGTGGTGGACAAGTGGTTTGCCATGCAGGCCACGCGCAGCGATGCCAGCGGCGACGTACTGCCGCAGGTGCGCCAGCTGATGCAGCACCCGGCCTTCCAGCTGACCAATCCGAACCGCGTGCGCAGCCTGGTCTCTGCCTTCTGCCACGGCAACCCCGGCGCCTTCCACCGCCGCGATGCCGCCGGCTACGTGTTCTGGGCCGATCAGGTGCTGGCACTTGATGCCATCAACACCCAGATCGCAGCCCGCCTGGCACGTGCCATGGACCACTGGAAACGCCTGGCCGAGCCCTACCGCACCGCCGCTGGCGAAGCCATCCGCCGCGTCGCTGGCAAGAAGGAGCTGAGCCCGGATGTGCGTGAAGTGGTGGAGCGCGCGCTGGCAGACTGATGCCTGCAGCTTGCCCTTGCCTGCCTGGCAGGGGCAAGTCGCCATCCCCATAGGCAAATAAAAAGAGCCTGTGCAGCCAAGCTGCCAGGCTCTTCTTCTATGTGCTACCTGTCAGGCAGGCGGCGCGCAGTGATCAGCGGCGACGGTAGGCCGGAGCACTACCACCAGTGCGCGGCTCCAGACGACGGAAAGTGATGCGGCCCTTGTTCAGGTCGTAGGGCGACAGCTCCAGGGACACGGTATCACCCGCCAGAATACGGATGTGGTGCTTGCGCATCTTGCCGCTGGAGTACGCCACGATGGGGTGGCCGTTTTCCAGGGTCACGCGGTAACGGGAGTCGGGCAGCACTTCGTCCACGACACCTTGCATTTCAATCAGCTCTTCCTTGGCCATGAGATTCTCCTGTATTGGTTTCATACGGCTGCTGTGTGGGCACCGGCGGGATGACCGGCTGTGCCTGGCGGCCTGGTGGGCCGAAAATTCACACGCAATCAGAAACCACAGAGGAAAACGCCGCCGCCGCGGGCTTCAGCGGGATGCTGGCCTGCAGGTGTTGGCATGGTGAAGAAACCTCTCAGCCTGTGAACACCGCTGCCGGAACGGGCTGGCGCGGGATCTGGCAGCAGATGCCAGAGGCTGTACAACTGTGGCTGCTTGCGGAAGTAAATGAATGCAGCAGCAAAAATTGGATTTTACAACTTTATTCTGGCTACGTCAAGGGTTATCCCTTGACCGGCACGCCACCGCGCGCTACCCGTCCCGTGCTGGCAACGGCAGCCACCGGCTTCCCTATAATCTCGGGATCACTGACTTTTTTCGTATCGAGACGACCATGCCCTCCCGTAATATCAGCCTGACCCGCTATCTTGTCGAACAACAGCGCCTGGACGGCCGCATCCCCGGCGAGCTGCGCCTGCTGCTGGAAGTGGTGGCGCGTGCCTGCAAGCGCATCAGCTTTGCCGTGAACAAGGGCGCGCTGGGCGAGGTGCTGGGCACCGCCGGCAGCGAAAACGTACAGGGTGAGGTGCAGAAAAAGCTGGACATCATCGCCAACGAGGTGCTGATCGAGGCCAACGAATGGGGTGGCCACCTGGCCGCCATGGCGTCCGAGGAGATGGACGGCATCTACCTGGTGCCCAACCGCTACCCGCACGGTGAATACCTGCTGATGTTCGATCCGCTGGACGGCTCCAGCAACATCGATGTGAACGTGAGCATCGGCACCATCTTCAGCGTGTTCAGGAAAGATCCCAGCCACGATGGCGTGAGCGAGGCCGACTTCATGCAGCCGGGCCGCCAGCAGGTTGCCGCCGGCTACTGCGTCTATGGCCCGCAAACCACCCTGGTGCTGACGGTGGGCGATGGCGTGGCCATGTTCACGCTGGACCGCGAGCTGGGCAGCTTTGTGCTGACGCAGGAAAACGTGCGCATCCCGGAAGACACGAAAGAGTTTTCCATCAACATGAGCAATATGCGCCACTGGGCGCCGCCGGTGCGCCGCTATATCGACGAGTGCCTGGCCGGCGAGGAAGGCCCGCGCGGCAAGAACTTCAACATGCGCTGGATTGCCAGCATGGTGGCCGACGTGCACCGCATCCTGACGCGCGGCGGCATCTTCATGTACCCCTGGGACAAGCGCGAGCCGAACAAGCCGGGCAAGCTGCGCCTGCTGTACGAGGCCAATCCGATGTCCTGGCTGATCGAACAGGCGGGTGGTGCTGCCAGCACCGGCACGCAGCGTATCCTGGATGTGCAACCCACGCAGCTGCATGAGCGCGTGAGCGTGATCCTGGGCAGCAAGAATGAGGTGGAGCGTGTGGCGCAGTACCACCAGGAAGCTGCCGGTGAATAAGCCGCCTCTTCCCAGCTGGCACAGTCAGCGGGGATGACAACAACAAGGCCACCCGAGGGTGGCCTTGTTGTTGCTTGCGCAGTTCAGGCGACAGATTCAGCCTGCCGCCTGTCTCACCGGATCAGTAGGTATCACCCAGCTGACCCAGGATCGCCGGGTTCTCCAGCGTGGAGGTGTCCTGCGTGATCTCCTCGCCCTTGGCCAGGCTGCGCAGCAGGCGGCGCATGATCTTGCCGGACCGGGTCTTGGGCAGGTTGTCGCCAAAGCGGATGTCCTTGGGCTTGGCGATCGGGCCGATTTCGTGGGCGACCCAGTCACGCAGTTCCTTGGCAATGCGCTTCGCAGATTCGTCATCTGCCGGGCGACCCTGCTTCAGCACCACGAAGGCGCAGATGGCTTCGCCGGACACTTCGTCGGGACGGCCCACCACGGCAGCTTCTGCCACCAGGTCGGACTTGGCCACCAGGCAGGATTCGATTTCCATGGTACCCATGCGGTGGCCGGACACGTTCAGCACGTCGTCGATACGGCCGGTGATGCGGAAGTAGCCACGGTCTTCGCTGCGCACGGCACCGTCGCCTGCCAGGTAGTAGCCGCCCAGCTCTTCAGGGAAGTAGCTCTTCTTGAAGCGCTCGGGATCACCGTAGACGTTACGGATCATGCTCGGCCACGGACGCTTGATCACCAGGATACCGCCAGCACCGTTGGGCATGTCCTGACCGGACTCGTCCACGATGGCGACCTGCACACCCGGAATCGGCAGCGTGCAGGAACCCGGCACCAGCGGCGTGGCACCCGGCAGCGGCGTGAGCACGTGCGAACCGGTTTCGGTCTGCCAGAAGGTATCCACGATCGGGCAGCGTTCGCCACCAACGTTCTTGTAGTACCACATCCAGGCTTCGGGGTTGATCGGTTCGCCCACGCTGCCCAGGATACGCAGGCTGGACAGGTCAAACTGGTTGGGATGCACGGACGGATCATTGTCGGACATCTTGATCAGCGAACGGATGGCCGTGGGTGCCGTGTAGAAGATGGTGACCTTGTGATCCTGGATCATCTTCCAGAAGCGGCTGGCATTGGGGTACGTGGGCACGCCCTCGAACACCACCTGGGTGGCGCCGGCAGCCAGCGGACCGTAGGCAATATAGGTGTGGCCAGTGATCCAGCCGATGTCAGCGGTACACCAGAACACGTCATCCGGACGGATGTCGAAAGTCCAGTGCATGGTCAGGTTGGCACCCAGGATATAGCCGCCGGTGCTGTGCTGCACACCCTTGGGCGTGCCGGTAGAGCCGGAGGTGTACAGGACGAACAGCGGGTGCTCGGCCTCGACGGATTCAGGCACACACTCGGTGCTCTGGCCTTCCAGCACCTGGGAGAAAGTCTTGTCGCGGCCTTCGACCATGTTGCACTTGGTGGGGGTGCGCTCGAACACCAGCACGCTCTTGACGCAATCGGTGCCCTTTTCCTGCAGGGCTTCGTCGACGATGGCCTTCAGGGGCAGTTCCTTGCCGCCGCGCATCTGGTAGTTGGCGGTAACCACGCACACGGCGCCAGCGTCAACGATACGCTCCTGCACCGCCTTGGAGGAGAAGCCGCCAAATACCACGGAGTGGGTGGCGCCGATACGGGCACAAGCCTGCATGGCCACGATGCCCTCGATCGTCATCGGCATGTAGATGATGACGCGATCGCCCTTCTTGACGCCTTCGGCCTTGAGCGCGTTGGCAAACTGGCTGACGCGGGCCAGCAGTTCCTTGTAGGTCACCTTGGTCACTTCGCCGCCGTCGGCCTCGAAGATGATGGCGGTCTTGTTCTCGACCGGGGTGCCCATGTGCTTGTCCAGGCAGTTGGCGGAAGCATTCAGCTCGCCGTCTTCAAACCACTTGAAGAAAGGCGCTTCGGATTCATTCAGGACCTTGGTGAAGGGCTTGTCCCAGACCACGTATTCCTTGGCCAGGCGTGCCCAGAAACCTTCATAGTCCTTCTCGGCCTCGTCGCACAGGGCCTGGTAGGCCTCCATGCCCTTGATACGGGCGCCAGCCATGGTGGCTTCGGACGGGGGGAATACACGGTTTTCAACCAAAACCGATTCAATTGCACCGGGTTGTGCTGTCATGCTTGTCTCCTGGACAGTGGGTTTTCCTTGGTGATTTTCCTGGCGATGCGTTTTTGCCAGCATCTGCCTAGACGAGAATAGTAACACTTGGCAAGTGTCCTGCCCATGACATTCATCAGCTTCGTGAACCGTGATAACCCTAGTTGCACAAGGGCTGAGATTTCATGGCAAAGCCTTATGCGAAACAGGGCTTGCCCGGCAAATGCCGGCTGGTCGCTACAATTCCCGCATCGAAGCCGCCACGGCGGCTCCCCTACTGACTGAATGAAAAGGAATACGACATGACACGCATGGTTCAATGCATCAAGCTGGGCAAGGAAGCCGAAGGTCTGGCACGTGCGCCCTACCCCGGTGAACTGGGCCAGCGCATTTTTGACAGCGTCAGCAAGGAAGCCTGGATGGACTGGCTGCGCCACCAGACCATGCTGGTCAACGAAAACCGCCTGAACCTGGCCGACGCCCGCGCCCGCCAGTACCTGGCTCGCCAGATGGAAAACCATTTCTTTGGCGCCGGTGCCGACCAGGCTGCCGGCTACGTGCCGCCGCAGGCCTGATCCTTTCTCTTTCGTGCCGCATGCGCTGACGATTTTCGCGCCGGGGCAGACTGCCCTGCCGCCACTCGCGCATGTCCGTACGGAACATCCGGGCAGCCGGCAACTGGTCTGGATCTGCCCTGCGGCCCCCAGCACAGAGTGGCTGCAACAGGCCTGCCTGCCGCTGGCCGCAACGCCTGAAGAACAGGTGCCATTGCAGCAGGCGATCCAGCAACAGGCCTGGGGTCTGCTGCCGGGCTGGCATCGGCTGCCGTTGCTGCCGGGCTGGCATCGGCTGCCGTTGCTGCCGGGCCGGCTGGACCTGCATCTGGCTATTGGCGATCCCTGGCAGCTGCTGCGTGAAGCCAGCGGACACTTTGCCCATATCACCCTGTCTGCCAACCTGCTGCAGCAAGCCGATCGCTCCCAACGTGAAGGCCTGGCCGCCGGCCTGAGTGCGCTGGCGCGGCACGGTACGCTGCTGCAGCTGGATCGCGCCGATACCCCTCTCCCTGAAGACTGGCTGGCGCAGCTGCGCGCGCGCGGCTGGGAACCGGCCACCGAGCTGACTGCCGGCAGCCTGCGTTTTGCGCCGCGTTGGCGTACGGCGTCGGCACCGGCTGCGGTTCCACGCCAGGCCACCGTCATCGGTGCCGGCCTGTCTGGCAGTGCCGTGGCGCGCAGCCTGGCCGAACGCGGCTGGCAGGTTACGGTACTGGATCGGGCTGCGCGTCCGGCCGCTGGTGCTTCCGGCCTGCCGGTTGGCCTGGTGGTGCCGCACAGCTCGGCCGATGACACCCTGATATCACGCGTGATCCGTGCCGGCATCCGCAGCACGCTGCAACGCGCGCAGAAGTTGCTGCAACCCGGCGAGGACTGGGCCGCTACCGGTGTGCTGGAACACTGCGTGGATGGCAAGAGCAAGCTGCCCCGCCAATGGCTAGCCGATGCGGACGATGCCCCGGACTGGATCAGCGCAAGCCACCCCTGGGCCAGCGCCGCAACCTCCCGGCAAATCCAGGACGCCGGCCTGCCCGCCCATGCGACCGCGGTCTGGCACGACTGCGCCGCCTGGATCAAGCCCTGGCGGCTGGTGCAGGCGCAGCTGGAGCACCCGAATATCCGCTTTATTGGCAACACGGCGGTGCATGCGCTGCAACGTAGCCAGGCCGATGCACCCTGGCAGCTGCTGGACGCCGCCGGCACGCTGATCAGCGAAACGGAGTTGCTGGTGCTGACAGCCGGATTCGATTCGCGCCAGCTGCTGCAATCGCTGCAGCAAACCTTGCCGCTGAACCCCTTGCGCGGCCAGGTCGCCTGGGGTTGGCAGGATCAGGCACATGACGCCTTGCCCGCCGTGCCGGTCAACGGCAAGGGCAGTCTGGCCTGCCATATTCCGTGGCAGACATCAGCGCAGAACGGATCCATCTGGATTACCGGATCCACCTTTACCCGATCTGATAATTCACCTGATGTGCGCAAACAGGAATTTCCCGAGATCTGGCAGAAGCTGCAGCTTTTGCACCCGGCTGCAGCCGATATCCTGCACGACGATTTTGACCACGCGCGGGGTCACGGCTGGGCCGGCGTGCGTGCCACGCTGCCGGACCGCCTGCCGGCCGTTGGCGCCCTGTCGGTTCAGCCGGGAGTGTTGAAAGGCCTGCAACTGAGTTGCGGCATGGGCGCGCGCGGGCTCAGCTTGTCGGTGCTGGCGGGCGAGCTGCTGGCCGCGCAGCTGCACGACGAGCCCTGGCCACTGGAAAAGCGGCTGGCGCGCCTGCTGGCGGCCAGCCGCTGGCTGGACAAGACAAGCTGATCCGGCTTACTGGCGACCGGTCGAGCCGTAGCCACCCTCGCCGCGCGCGCTGCTGCCAGAGAACTCTTCCACCAGCGTGAATTGCGGCTGCAGCACCGGCACGATCACCATCTGCGCCACGCGCTCCATCGGCTCGATCACGAACAGTGTATCGGTGCGATTCCACAGGCTGACCATCAACTGGCCCTGGTAATCGCTATCGATCAGGCCGACCAGGTTGCCGAGCACGATGCCGTGCTTGTGCCCCAGGCCGGAACGCGGCAGCAGCATGGCGGCATAGCCGGGATCGGCCAAGTGGATCGCCATGCCGGTGGGTACCAGCTGCCAGGCGTTAGGCGCCAGCTCCAGCGGCGCATCGATGCAGGCGCGCAGGTCCAGGCCGGCGCTGCCGGGTGTGGCATAGGCCGGCATTTGCTGGTGCAGGCGGGCGTCCAGTATCTTGAGTTCGACTTGGGGTGGCATGGGCTAGCTAATGGATCAGTCAGGGCTGCTGGTCCTGCAGCAGCCAGTTGCGGATGGGCGGAATAAACATGGCAGCGATAAAACCGACCACCGGCAGCGGTTTCAGGTCATCCGGCAACACGATCAGCAGCACTACCAGCGACATCATGATCGAGGGCATGCGCGACTTGCGGCGTACCGGGCGCGGCGCTGCCGGGGGCGTAGTGGCCGCTGGGGCCGGAGGCGGGGTGACAGGCACCGGCAGGCGGGCGGGCTGTTGGCCTTGGTTGTGCTGCATGGCCCACTGCTGCAGTCGCCAGCGCCAGGAACCCAGATCGGTGTTGCCGGTCTGCCGCTGCAGGTCTTGCAGCAGCGCCCGGTTGTTGTCCTGCACCAGCTGCTGCGCATAGCGCTCGAAGTCGCCATGCGGCGGCGGCGCCCAGGGCTGGCTGGCACTGGAGCCCTGTCCGGAGGACAGCTGTTGCAACAGGGACTGGATCGGGTTGGATGCCATGACAGGAGCCAGGGGTGCCGGCTGGACAAGCGGGGGGCAATTAGGGGTAAAATAAGGGTTTGCAGCTAGTAAACTGCAACTCTTCCAGCGCCCATCATACTGCACGAGACTGCACCGGGCCTGCCTGTACCAGCCGCCCGATGCGCGCGGCACAACCCAGTTACTCATCATGAAAATCGCACAAGAAATCCGCGCCGGCAACGTGATCATGCACGGCAAAGACCCGATGGTTGTCCTGAAGACCGAATACGCCCGTGGCGGCCGCGGCGCTGCTACCGTGCGCATGAAGCTCAAGAGCCTGCTGAACAACTTCGGTACCGAAGTCGTGTTCAAGGCCGACGACAAGATGGATCACATCATCCTGGACAAGAAAGAATGCACCTACAGCTACTTCGCTGATCCGATGTACGTGTGGATGGATTCCGAGTACAACCAGTACGAAGTCGAATCCGACAACATGGGTGACGCCCTGAACTACCTGGAAGAAGGCATGGAAGCCGAAGTCGTGTTCTACGACGGCAAGGCGATCTCCGTGGAACTGCCGACCAGCGTCGAGCGTGAAATCACCTGGACCGAGCCGGGCGTCAAGGGCGACACTTCCGGCAAGGTGCTGAAGCCGGCCAAGATCGCGACCGACTTTGAAGTGTCCGTGCCGCTGTTCGTGAACCAGGGCGACCGCATCGAAATCGACACCCGCACTGGCGAGTACCGCAAGCGCGTATAAGATGACAGGTGACAGCCGTCACCTAGACATCGTGAACAAAAGGCTTCTCCGGAAGCCTTTTGTCGTTTTGGGCGCCCTGCGCGCCAGCCAAACCCTGAAAGCCGCTTTCGCATGGAACAAACTGTCAACCTGAGCCAGGAACGCCTGGCACGTGCCTGGAACGACCTGCAGACCCTGACCGACCAGGGCACGCTGCTGCATCCGGATTCGAATCGACTGGCCTTTGCCGATCCCGAATTCCTGCTGCGCAGCGAAACCCGCAGCATCCGCCTGCAGATCGAGATGCTGAAAACCGAGATGGAGCTGGACAAGCGCGAGATTGACCACACCATCGTGGTCTACGGCAGCGCCCGCCTGCCCTCGCCCGAAATGGCGACCCAGGCGCGCCAGGAAGCTGAACGCAGCGGCGACCCGGCGCTGCTGCAGCGCGCCGAGCACATGGCGCGCGGCGCCGAACACTACCAGGCGGCACGCGCCTTTGGCCGGCTGGTGGCCGAATACAGCATCGGCAAGCCGCGCGATACGCATCTGTATATCTGTACTGGCGGCGGTCCCGGCATCATGGAAGCCGCCAACCGCGGTGCCAGCGAAGCCGGCGAACCGACCATCGGCCTGAACATCACGCTGCCGCACGAGCAGTTTTCCAACCCCTACGTCACGCCGGCGCTGAACTTCAAGTTCCACTACTTTGCGCTGCGCAAGATGCATTTCATGATGCGCGCACTCGGCCTGGTGGTATTCCCCGGCGGCTTTGGCACGCTGGACGAACTGTTCGAGGTAATGACGCTGGTGCAGACGCGCAAGACCAAGTCGGTCCCGATCGTGCTGTATGGCAGCCATTACTGGAAGCGTGTGCTGAATCTGGAAGTGCTGGCCGAGGAAGGCATGATCTCGCCGGAAGACCTGCAGCTGATCAGCTACGTGGATACGCCGGAAGATGCCTGGCGCTGCATCCGCGAGTTCTACCAGCTCAATTGCGACGATGAGGGCGTGCGATCCGTCCTGCACGATGCCGGTTGCGGTGCACTGGATGAGGACGGAAAGCAACCAGGCTGATCTGCTTGCGTGTTGTTACCGGCAGCTACCTGTCGCAACCATTGGCTTACGCGAAGCATGTCAGGATGGGCGGATAGCAACAACGACAAGGAGATCGACATGAAAGCCCTGCTCTCTGCGACTTTTCTGGGCGCCCTGCTGGCTGGCTGCACCGTGGCAGTAGGCCCGGATGGTGGCTACTACGGTTCCGGCGGCCCGGCCAATTCCGGCGTCTGTCCGCCCGGCCAGGCGAAGAAGGGCAACTGCCTGCCTGGTGGCGGCTTCTGCCCGCCGGGACATCAGAAGAATGGCAAGTGCAGCGTCGGTCCGGATGGTGCCGTGATCATCATCGACTGACACCTCCACCTGCCCTGCAGCAAGGCCTGCTGCGTGCAGGCCTTGTGCTGTCAGGGCTGTTGCGATTCGCCATCCCCTGCATCGTCCTGGCCCAGCAGCGCGCTGCTCTGGTCCTGCGGCAAGGCTTCGGCCTGGCGCAGCACGCGCTGCATGGCACGATTGCGTACCTCGGCCTGGTCCAGCGTGCGCAGCACGGTCTGGGTCTGGCTCTTGACGCGCGTCAGCACCTCGCCAAACTTGCCAAATTCGGTCTTGACCGCGCCCAGCACCTGCCAGACTTCGCTGCTGCGCTGTTCCAGAGCCAGCGTGCGGAATCCCATCTGCAGCGAGTTGAGCATGGCCAGCAGCGTGGTCGGTCCGGCCAGCGTGATGCGATGCTCGCGCTGCAGGCTTTCCACCAGTCCGGGGCGACGCAACACCTCGGCATACAGGCCTTCGGACGGCAGGAACAGGATGGCGAAATCGGTGGTGTACGGCGGGCGCACATAGCGTTCGGCAATCGCGCGGGCCTCCTGGCGGATGCGGGTTTCCAGCTGGCGCGCTGCCTCATCCGCCGCCATGGCATCGGCACGCTGCTGCGCTTCGAGCAGGCGCTCGTAGTCTTCATTCGGAAACTTGGCATCGATCGGCAGCCAGACCGGCTGGCTGGCATCGCCACGGCCCGGCAGGCGAATGGCAAAGTCCACCGCATGGCGGCCTTCAGGGTGCAGCTGCACCTGGCTGGCGTACTGCTCCGGCGCAAATACCTGTTCCAGCAAGGCACCCAGCTGCGCCTCGCCGAACATGCCGCGCGTCTTCACATTGGTCAGCAGGTGCTTGAGATCGCCCACGCCCTGCGCCAGCGCCTGCATCTCGCCCAGGCCGCGCTGCACCATCTCCAGCCGCTCGGCGACCTGGCGGAAGCTCTGGTCCAGCCGCGTGTGCAGTGTGGACTGCAGTTTTTCGTCCACGGTCTGGCGCATTTCTTCCAGCTTGCGTGTATTGCCTTCCTGCAGTTGCTGCAGCTGCGCCTCCAGCGTCTGGCGCACGCCCTGCAGCTGTTCGGCGCTGGTCTGGTGCACACGATCGAGTTGCTGGCCCAGCGTTTCCAGCAGGCGCAGCTGCAGCTGGCCGAGTTGCTGCGCCATGGCATCCAACTGCTGGTGCTGGTTGCGTGCAGCTTCGGCGCCCTGTTGCAGCAGGCTGTTCTGGAAGCGTGCCAGAGCATCGCCCTGCTCCTGGCGATTGCTGCGACTGGTTTCGGCCAGCTCCTGGCGCAGTTCGCGCTCCAGCCGCTCATTGCCGTGCAGCACCAGATCGCGCAGGTCATCAAACAGGGATTCACGCATGTCATGCAGCGCCTGGCGATTCTGCAGGCGCCACAACAGCACCAGCAGCAGGATCAGGTTGAGCAGCAGCAACAGCAGGCCGGCCAGCAGGAAGGGATCGGTATCAAACATGGGCTACGAATGGGAAAACAGGGGCAGGCACAAGGGGTCATGCCAGTTGCAGATACAAGGTGTTGCAAAGCTGCAGTGGTTTTTTGCTGCAATGCACAAAAATCGCTTGATCTGTCACACAACACCCCTATAATACGAGTCATGTTGCAGCGCAACATAAAGCCGATGGAAGCTGTGGCGTCGGCGCGGGGTCTGCAAGGATTCCAGATAATCAACCGCAGTTCTTCACCTGATAGTGCATTTTTGGAGATACTACTATGCTGACCGCTGAACAAATCGCCGCCGCTCACAAAGCTAACATGGAAACCCTGTTTGGTCTGACCAACAAGGCTTTCGAAAGCGTTGAGAAGCTGATCGACCTGAACGTGAGCGCTGCCAAGGCCGCCCTGACCGACGCTGCTGAAACCACCCAGGCTGCCATGTCCGTCAAGGACGCCCAGGAACTGCTGGCTCTGCAAGCTTCCCTGTTCCAGCCCCTGGCTGAGAAGACTGCTGCTTACAGCCGTCACCTGTACGACATCACTTCCGGTACCGCTGCCGAGTTCACCAAGGTGTTCGAAGCACAAACGACCGAAGCCCAGAGCAAAGTGAACGCCGTTGTTGAAAACATGAGCAAGAACGCTCCGGCTGGTTCCGAAGCTGGCGTTGCCATGATGAAGAACGCCGTGTCTGCTGCCAACACCGCTTTCGAATCCGTGCAAAAAGCCGTGAAGCAAGCTTCCGACGTTGCTGAAGCCAACTTCAACGCCATGGCCAACACCGCCGTGAACGCTACCAAGACGGCTACTGCTTCTGCAGCTGCTGCTGCCAAGAAGCCGGTTGCCAAGTAATCAGGCTTCCGCTTCTTAACAAGAACTTCCATGCTGCGGGACTTTCGATAAAGCTACCCGCAGCCAGACACCAGTTGTCTCCTTGTGTCTCGTTCCCGGTGCAATGCCGGTAGCAGATGCAATTGGCCCCGCCTCGTGCGGGGCTTTTTTTGTCTGCGACAGCCGTCGCTGGTTTAGCGCTTCGGCTGCAGCGCGGCCCGGATCTGCGGCAGTGCCTGCTGCATGGCCGCCCGCCCCGCCTCGATGGATTTCTGGCGGTTGCTGAAATCGGCGCTCGACATGCCAGCCAGTTGTGGGCGCAGCACCACGTCGGCCTGGGTCAGCTCGAACTTGCTGATGGTCTTGCCCATGATGGTGAAGGTCTGCATCAGCACCTGCAGCTGGCCGGTGGTGGCGGCATCGCCCGGCTTGCTGCTGATGTCGATGGCAACCACCACATCGGCACCCATCTGGCGCGCATACAGCACCGGCACCGGTGCCACCAGGCCACCATCGACATAATCGCGCGTACCAATGCGCACCGGCTCGAACACGCCCGGCACGGCGCTCGAAGCGCGTACCGCCTGGCCGGTGTTGCCACTGCGGAACAGGATGCCTTCGCCAGATTGCAGGTCGGTGGCGACGATGCCGAGCCGCATCGGCATGGACTGGATGTTGCGATTGCCGACCTGCTCGTTGATGAAGCGCTCCAGCGAGACGCCACGCAGCACACCACGGTTCAGCAGCGGCAGCTGCCAGTCGGTGATCGAGGTCTGCTCCACTTTCTCGGCGGCCTGGCGCAAGGCATCACCACGCAGGCCGCTGGCATAGATGGCACCCACCACGCTGCCGGCCGAGGTGCCGACCACGATATCGGGCCGAATGCCGGCGGCATCGAGCGCCTGCAGCGCACCCACGTGGGCAAAGCCGCGCGCTGCACCGCCGCCGAGCGCCAGCGCCAATACCGGCTTGCGCGCCACGGCCGGTCTGTTCACGACCGGAGATGGCGGCTCCTTGACCACCGGATACGGCGTGGTCACGGTACACCCCGTCAGGGTCATCAGGCCGGCCAGCAGACAGCTGGCCAGCAGCTTGGTTTTTCCGGGCATGCGCGACATGCGTCCTCCTCTGTGTCTCAATATCCCGATGATGCACAGGATTCATGCACAATCATCGGCAAGGCGCAGAAAAACATGGCGGACAGCGCCCTGTCCCACTACAATCAGACATTACCTTTACGTAAACGTCAATCACAAGGAGCACAACATGGAGATCAAGGGCAAGGTTTTTATTGTCACGGGTGGCGCATCGGGCCTGGGTGAAGGCACGGCTCGCATGCTGGCAGCCGAAGGCGGCAAGGTCGTCATCGCCGACATGAATGAAGAGCGCGGCAAGGCCGTGGCGGCCGAGCTGGGCGGCGTGTTCGTCAAGGCCAACGTGGCGGACGAGGCCGATGGCCAGAAAGTGGTCGATACCGCCACCGGTCTGGGCAAGCTGGTCGGTCTGGTGAACTGCGCCGGCATCGCACCGGCCGAAAAAACCGTGGGCAAGAACGGCCCGCACAGCCTGGAACTGTTCCAGAAAGTGATCACGGTCAACCTGATCGGCTCCTTCAACATGATTCGCCTGGCCGCTACGGCCATGTGCAAGAACGACCCCGAGCCGACCGGCGAGCGCGGCGTGATGATCTCCACCGCCTCCATTGCCGGCTACGAAGGCCAGATCGGCCAGGTCGCCTACGCCTCGTCCAAGGGCGGCGTGATCGGCATGACGCTGCCGGTGGCACGTGACCTGGCGCGCAACGGCGTGCGCAACATGACGATTGCCCCGGGCATCATGGGCACGCCCATGCTGTTCGGCATGCCGCAGGAAGTGCAGGATTCTCTGGCTGCCAGCGTACCCTTCCCGAGCCGTCTGGGCCGCCCGGATGACTACGCCAAGCTGGTCAAGCACATCCTAGACAACGACATGCTCAACGGCGAAGTGATCCGCCTGGACGGCGCCATCCGCATGGGCATGCGCTGATCCGTCGCCCTGCCCTGTGCGGACACTGGTAACAAGTGTCCGCAAGCGTAAGCCAGCCCCAGCCTTGTGCCCGGGCTGGCTTTCTCTTGTTACAGGCACATACACCGGCAACCGGTGCCGGGCGCACAATGCGCGAAGAGTCACATCCGTCCAGTCCTGGACGACAGAACAAGGAGAGTCCCATGACAAACCGCCTCACGCACAAGATCCTGCTGGCTGCAGGCATCGGCATGGGCAGCCTGCTGGCTGCCACGGGTGCCCAGGCCCAGACCACCGTCACGGTGAACCCCTGGTACAACAACATCACCGTCGGTGCCCCGCTGACGCACGGCGTCTATGGCCAGATCGTGCTGGGTGACAGCCGCGTCAGCCCGCCGGTCTACTACAACGATCCGCGCATCATCACGCGTACCGGCTATATCAACCAGCCGGTCTATCTGTATGTGCCAGATGCGCATCGCAAGGACTGGAAACGTTACTGCAAGGACTACAAGAGCTGCAACCGCCCGGTGTATTTCGTCAACGCGAATTCCCCGCGCGCCAAGGCGCTGAAAAAGAACAACGGCAATGCCTATGGCCATTACGGCAAAGGCAAGTACTACAACGGCAATGCCAACCTGGATCCGCGCGGCCAGCCGGTGCGCCTGAAAGATCGCGATGATGATCGCCGCTGGCACCGCGATGACGACAAGCGCCGCTGGGATCGCCGCGATGGCGAGCGCGGCCACCAGGGCAAGGGCAACAACGGCAAGGGGAATGGCAAGGGACGCGACTGAGCGCGCTGACAGCCCCCAATGACAACGGCCATGCAGTGATGACTGCATGGCCGTTGCCTTATCGAGGCTACCGCAGTAGCCGCAAGATCAGGGTTTAGCGCAGATCGGGCAGCTTGTAGTCGCCCAGCAAGTCGCGGACCTTGTTCTTCAGCATCTTGCCGGTAGAGCCGAGCGGGATCTCGTCGACAAACACCACGTCATCCGGCGTCTGCCACTTGGCGATCTTGCCATCGTAGAACGCCAGCAGCTCTTCGCGCGTGGCCTGCTGGCCCGGCTTGAGTGCCACCACCACCACCGGACGCTCGTCCCACTTGGGGTGCGGCATGCCGACGCAGGCGGCCATGGCCACGGCCGGGTGACCCATGGCGATGTTCTCGATATCGATGGAACTGATCCACTCGCCGCCAGACTTGATCACGTCCTTGCTGCGGTCGGTGATCTGCATATAGCCATCGGCATCGATGGTGGCCACGTCGCCGGTGTGGAACCAGCCGTCTTCGCTCAGGGCGCTCTCTTCGAAACCGAAGTAGCGGTCCACCACCCAGTTGCCGCGTGCCATCAGGTTGCCATAGGCGACCCCATCATGCGGACGTGCCTGGCCTTCGGCATCGACGATCTTGAGCTCGACGCCAAACATCGGGCGGCCCTGCTTGGCCAGCAGGCGCTTCTGCTCGGCCAGCGGCAACTGGTCGTGCTTGGCCTTGAGCGTGCTCAGCGCGCCCAGCGGTGACAGCTCGGTCATGCCCCAGGCGTGGATCACGGTAACACCCATCTGCTCGAAGGCATCGATCATGGCCGGCGGGCAGGCCGAACCGCCAATCACGGTGCGCTTGAAGTGCGTAAATTCCAGCTTGTTCATCTGCACGTGCATCAGCAGCATCTGCCAGATCGTCGGCACGCCGGCGGCAAATGTCACCTTTTCGGAATCGATCAACTCATACAGCGACTTGCCATCGAGATTGGGGCCGGGGAACACCACCTTGCAGCCAATCATGGCCATGCTGTAGGGCGTGCCCCAGGCATTGACGTGGAACATCGGCACCACCGGCATCGCCGCGTCGCGCGCGCTCAGGCACATGGCGTCGGGCATGACGGCGGCGTAGGCGTGCAGGATGTTGGAGCGGTGGGAGTACAGCGCGCCCTTGGGATTGCCCGTGGTGCCGCTGGTGTAGCACAGGCCGGCCGCGGTGTTCTCGTCAAACGTGGGCCAGTCGTAGGTGGTGTTGCGATGGCGGATCAGGCTTTCGTAGCTGGCCAGGCCGGGAATGCCATGGTCAGCCGGCAGGTGTTCGTCATCACACAGCATGACCCAGTGCTTCACGCCCGGGCACAGCGGGCGGATCTGCTGCGCCAGGTGCAGGAAGTTGATCTCGAAGAACAGGGCCTCATCGCCGGCGTCGTTGACGATCCAGGCCATCTGCTCATGGTGCAGGCGCGGGTTGATGGTGTGCACCACGCGGCCAGTACCGCTGACACCGTAGTACAGCTCCAGGTGGCGGTAACCGTTCCAGGCCAGCGTACCCACGCGGGCATCACTACTGAGGCCCAGGGCGTCCAGCGCATTCGCCAGCTGGCGCGAGCGCGATGCCGCATCGGCCCAGGTGTAGCGGTGGATATCACCTTCCACGCGGCGCGACACGATCTCGGTATCGCTGTGGTTGGCGGCAGCAAACTCGATCAGGGACGAAATCAGCAGTTGCTGAACCTGCATCTGGCCTAGCATGGGCAATCTCCTTGTGTGTAGTAATGATGTAGCGATAGCTATCCTGTTCCATTATGCCGTATTTGCCTTGGGGACAATCCCGTCTGGCACAAGGAAATTGCAGTCTGCCGCACAATGCGGCCATGCAAGCCGATTCCCGTTCCCTCCCGCACGAACCGCAGTGGCAGCCCGGCCTGGCCGCCCTGGGCGATGCCTTTGTCAGCAAGCTGCCACCGGTGCCGGTGCCCGATCCGCGCTGGGTCGCACACAGCCCGCAGGCGATTGCCGACCTGGGCCTGAATCCAGCCTGGCTGCAGGGCGAGCAGGCGCTGCAGCTGTTCAGCGGCAATGCCCTGCCTTCCGGCAGCCAGACCTGGGCCAGCGTCTACAGCGGCCACCAGTTTGGCGTCTGGGCCGGCCAGCTCGGCGATGGCCGTGCGCTCACGCTGGGCGCGCTGCCGGATGCCCAGGGCCAGCTGCAGGAAATCCAGCTCAAGGGCAGCGGCCTCACGCCCTACTCGCGCCGCGGCGATGGCCGTGCCGTGCTGCGTTCCTCGATCCGCGAGTTCATCGCCTCCGAAGCCATGCAAGCGCTGGGTATCCCGACCTCGCGCGCACTCTGCCTGAGCGCCTCGCCACTGCCGGTCTACCGCGAACGCGTGGAACAGGCTGCCATCGTCACGCGCTTTGCCCCCAGCTTTGTGCGCTTTGGCCATTTCGAGCACTTTGCCGCGCGCCAGATGGATGCCGAACTGCGGCAGCTGGCCGATTACGTGATCGATACCTTCTATCCGGAATGCCGCCAGGCAGCCGGATCGCCCTATGCCGCGCTGCTCCAGGAAGTCACGCGCCGCACCGCCACCCTGCTGGCCGACTGGCAGGCGATCGGCTTCTGCCACGGCGTGATGAACACCGACAACATGAGCATCCTCGGCCTGACGATCGACTACGGCCCCTACCAGTTCATGGACGGCTTCGATGCCAACCATATCTGCAACCACAGCGACAGCCATGGCCGCTACGCCTACGGGCAGCAGCCCGATGTCGCGCTGTGGAACCTGTACGCGCTCGGCCAGGCGCTACTGCCGCTGATTGGCGAGGTGGACCAGGCCAAGCAGGCGCTGGACGGTTTTGCACAACAGCATGCCGATGCCCTGGCGCAGCGCATGGCCGCCAAGCTGGGCCTGCAGGCCGATGCACCGGTGCGCGATCTGGGCCAGCAGCTGCAGCAGCTGATGCAGGCCGGCCGCATCGATGTCACCGCTTTCTGGCGTCGGCTCTCGCTGGCAGTGCACGGCGGTGCCGGCCAGTTCGATGCCGTGCTGGCGCTGACGCCTGACCGTGCCGGCCTGCAAGCCTGGCTGGACAGCTACCAGACCCTGCTGCAACAGCACGCCCTGCCCGACGCCGGCCAGCAGATGCTGCGCAGCAACCCGGCCGTGGTGCCGCGCAATCACCTGTGCCAGCTCGCCATCGAACGCGCCGAACAAGGCGACGACCAGGGCGTGCGCGACCTGCTCGAAGCCTGCACCCACCCTTATGAGACGCGCTGGGATGGCAGCGCCTATGCCGAACCGGCGCCGGACTGGGCCAGCCAGCTCTCCATCAGCTGCTCGTCCTGAGCGGCTCCGTCTGACACATTCACATCGCCATTTGTCCTACACTGGCACAAACCATCACGAAGGAGGCAACCATGGATTTCCCCGTCAAGAAAACCCCGATCGAATGGGAAGCAGTACTCGCCAGCAAGAACGCCGAACCGGTCGCCTACCAGGTCACGCGTGAAGCCGCCACCGAACACGCCTTTACCGGTGTCTACGCCGACCACTATGCCGAAGGCGTCTACCGCTGCATCTGCTGCGACCAGCCGCTATTCGCCAGCCAGACCAAGTTCGATGCCGGCTGTGGCTGGCCGAGCTACTACCAGCCGATCAGCGCTGATGCCGTGGTCAGCCGCCGCGACACCAGCCATGGCATGATCCGCGAGGAAGTGCTGTGCAGCAACTGCGGCTCGCATCTGGGCCATGTCTTCCCCGATGGCCCGGCGCCCACCGGCGACCGTTTCTGCATCAACTCGGCCTCGCTCGATTTCGTGCCGGCCGAGCCCGACGATACTGATCCGGACTACCATCCGTAACCCTTTTGTCTGCAGGATGATCCCTGAATCAGGGAGAATAGTGGTTTGGCCGCTGCATGCGGCCGCTTTTGCGCACCGCCCATGAGACAACTGCTGGACTTCATCCCGATCATCCTGTTCTTTGCCGCCTACAAGCTGGGCGACATCTATACGGCCACCGCCGTGCTGATGGCTGCCACCGTGGTGCAGATGGCCATCCTCTACGCCATGGACCGCCAGCTCAACACCATGCAGAAAGCGACACTGGCGCTGATCCTGGTGTTTGGTGCACTCACGCTGATCCTGCGCGATGACCGTTTCATCAAGTGGAAGCCCACCGTGCTCTACGCCGCCATGGCCATCGCCCTGGCGGTCGCGCTGTGGGGCATGCGCAAGAACGTGCTGCAGATCCTGCTCGGCTCGCAGATGGTGCTGCCGCAGCCGGTCTGGCATCGCCTGACAATTGCCTGGATCGGCTACTGCCTGTTCATGGCCGCCATCAACGGCCTCGTCGCGCACTACTTCACCACTGCCCAATGGGTCGATTTCAAGCTCTGGGGCTATGTCTTCCCGATCCTGTTCGTAATCGGACAGGGCCTGTACATTGCCCGCCACTGGAAGGACAAGGAACCCTCATGAACACCGCCGCCATTCCAACCGCCGACCTGCTGCAACACAAGCTGGAGCAGGCCCTGCAACCCACGCGCCTGGAAGTGATTGACGAATCCGGCAACCATGCCGGCCACGCCGGTGCCAACGGCCTCGGCTACGGCACCCATTTCCGCGTGCGCATCGCTGCCCCGGTGTTCACCGGCAAGACGCGCGTGGCCTGCCACCGCCTTGTGTATGATGCACTGCAACAAGAAATCGAGGCAGGCCTGCACGCGCTCGCCATCGACATCCTGAAAGACTGATTCCCTTTCCCCCGAGCACTCCATGATCAAGAAAAAAGTCCTGTATTCCCTGACCGGCATCGCACTGGCCGTGACCGCTACTGCCGTGCTGGCGCAGAACATCGCCATCGTCAATGGCAAGCCGGTGCCGATCGCCAAGTTCGAAGGCGTGATGAACCTGGTGCGCGCCGAAGCCGCCCGCAGCGGCCAGCCGATTCCGCCCGAAATGGAAGCCAACGTGCGCAAGCAGCTGATCGAGGATGCCGCGCTGATACAGGCAGCCGAGCAGCGTGGCCTGAACCTGACGCCTGAATTCGCCACCCGCATGCAAAGTGCGCGTGACGCCATCCTGGTCAACCTGCTGGCCGAAGACCACCTGAAGCAGCATCCGGTGACCGATGCCGAGATCAAGGCCGAATACGACCGTGCCGTCGGCGACCAGCAGGAATACCGCTCGCACCACATCCTGCTCGAGACTGAGGAAGAAGCGAATGCCGTGCTGGCCGAACTGGCCAAGGGCGCCAACTTCGAAACCCTGGCACGCAGCAAGTCCAAGGACATGGGCTCGGCCGTACTCGGTGGCGACCTGGACTGGGCGCCGGCAGCGGCCTACGTGCCCGAGTTCTCGGCCGCCCTGCAGGCACTGAAGAAAGGCGAAGTCAGCAAGCCGGTGAAGACCCAGTTTGGCTACCACATCATCCGCCAGGACGATGCGCGTCCGGCACAGAACATCCCGCCGTTCGAGCAGGTCAAGGCCATGCTGGCCGAGAAGCTGCAGCAGGACAAGGTCGAAGCCATGCAGCAAGACCTGATCAGCAAGGCACGCATCCAGTAAACGCGCGCCAGCACTGGTATTTTCCGGGCGAACCGCTACCATGGCGGTTCGCCCTTTGACATTTTTTCCGCACCCGATTCTGCCATGCTCCCGCACCAGATTGAACTGCTCAGCCCCGCCCGCGACGCCGACATCGGCATCGAGGCCATCCGCCACGGCGCCGATGCCGTCTATATCGGCGGGCCAGCCTATGGTGCGCGCGTCAACGCCGCCAACAGCGTGCAGGACATTGCGCGACTGGCCGAGTTTGCCCACCGCTACCATGCCCGCATCTTCGTCACGCAGAACACCATCCTGCGCGATGATGAGCTGGAGCCGGTGCGCCGGCAGATCTGGCAGCTCTACGAGGCCGGTATCGATGCCCTGATCATCCAGGACATGGGCCTGCTGCAGATCGACCTGCCGCCGATCCAGCTGCATGCCAGCACGCAGACCGATATCCGCACGCCGGAAAAGGCACGCTTCCTGCAGGACGTCGGCTTCAGCCAGATCGTGCTGGCGCGCGAACTCGATCTGGAGCAGATCGCCGCCATCCGCGCCGCTACCGACCCGGTGCGCTGCAATCTGGAGCACTTCATCCACGGCGCACTGTGCGTGGCCTACAGCGGCCAGTGCTATATCAGCCATGCCAGCACCGGTCGCAGCGCCAACCGTGGTGACTGCAGCCAGGCCTGCCGCCTGCCCTGGCAAGTCACCGACAGCCAGAACCGCATCGTCGCCAAGGACAAGCACGTGCTGTCCATGAAGGACAACGACCAGAGCGCCAACCTGGAAGCGCTGATCGACGCCGGCATCCGCAGCTTCAAGATCGAGGGCCGCTACAAGGACATGGGCTATGTGAAGAACATCACCGCCCACTACCGCAGCCTGCTCGATGCGATCCTGGAACAGCGCCCCGAACTGGCGCCGGGCAGCAGCGGCCAGTGCAGCTTCGGCTTCACGCCCGATCCGGCGCAGAACTTCAACCGCGGCAGCACCGACTACTTCACCCATGGCCGCCAGCAGACCATCGGCGCCTTTGACAGCCCGAAAAACCCGGGCCGCCCGATTGGCTACGTGCGCAAGGTCAACCCCGACAGCGTGGACCTGATCACCGACGACACCGCCAGCGTGCTGCACAACGGCGATGGCTTGTGCTACCACGACCTGCGCAACAACCTGGTTGGCCTGCAGATCAACCGTGCCGAGCCATTGGGCCAGGCCGGCCACTGGCGCGTCTTCCCCAAGGATCCGATCACCAGCCTGCGTGACCTGCGCGCCGACACCATCATCAACCGCAACCGTGACATGGACTGGGTGCGCACGCTGGAGCGCCCGAGCGCCGAGCGTCGCATCGCCGTCTGGATCCGGCTGGAAGATACGGATGACGGCGTGCAGCTGCAGCTGATTGATGCCGAAGGCCATGCCGGCAGCGCCACGTTGGCCTGCAGCAAGGAGCCGGCACGCGATTTGGCCCGTGGCCAGCAGGCACTCGAAGAGCATCTGGCCAAACTCGGCGCCACCTGCTACCAGGCCGTATCGGTCGATGTGGCCACGGCCCAGCCCTGGTTCATCCCGGCCTCCCAGCTGAATGCGTTGCGTCGCGCCGCCATCGAGGCACTCGACGAAGCGCGCCTGCAGGGCTACGAGCGCCCGCAACGCGCCACACCAGTCGAGCCACCGGCTCAGTTCCCGGAAGACACCCTGACCTATCTGGCCAACGTCTTCAACCACCAGGCGCGTGATTTTTATGCCAGGCATGGCGTGCAGGTGATTGCCTCAGCCTACGAAGCGCACGAGGAAGAAGGCGAAGTGCCGCTCATGATCACCAAGCACTGCGTGCGCTACTCGCTCAGCATGTGCCCGAAGCAAGCCAAGGGCGTGAAAGGCGTGCAAGGCCAGGTGCGCGCCGAACCGCTCACCATCACGCACGAAGACGAGACCTATACGCTCAAGTTCGACTGCAAGCCTTGCGAGATGCACGTCATGGGCAAGCTGCAGCCGCACATCAAGAAGCGTGGCGTGGTACCGGCCGCAGACCGCGCGACGATGGAAGTGCCAGTCCAGTTCTACCGGACGCAGGGTTGAGGCGAGCTGTCTGGCGGGGCTGCACCTTGGGCAACGTACGCAGGATGATGCCGCGGTACAGCAACTGCGCTGTCCGGCCAGCCGGTTAGTCAGCTGCCACGGCTTCGTCTGCCCTGCTTGCGAGAAAACGGCATTTCAGCTTTCGGCTTGCCTGCCTCAAGTCTGCTGGACGGCTGCTTCGGCCAGTTGCTGCAGCACGGCGCGCAGCTTCAGGCCCACCGGGCTGTCGGCCGCGCCATGGCGCTGCGCGATCCAGACCGGATCGTTGTAGCCCAGCCATACCTGCCCTGCTTCGTCTTCCCAGACCAGGATCTTCAACGGCAGATCGATAGCAGCAGTCTGCGCGCTGACCATCAGTGGCGTACCGCCCATGGCATTGCCAACAATGAACAGCTCGGTCGGTCGCAGCGCCAACCCAGCCGCCTCCGCACCCGCTGCATGGTCGATGCGCGCAAACACCGTCAGGCCGCGCTCCCGGACCAGCGATTCGACCCGGTCGGCGGTTTGCCGGGCAGAGAGCGGGCTGGGTCGCTGGACCAGTCCGTCAATGGTCGTGTGCACTGGATGGCTCATAAGCGTGACTCCTGAAAGGCAGGGATGGGGATAGGGAAGCTGATCCAGCCTAACACAAGCCTTGCCAGCCTTAAGATGACAGGCAACAGGAAATCACGATGCCCGCCTCCCAATTCACCATTCCCTGGCTAGACCCGCACCAGCCCTTCCCGCCTCCCGCGCAGGCGCTGGACGACAACACCCCTTTTCCCGGCCTGCTCGCTGCCGGCGGCATGCTCGATGCCGATACGCTGGAGCAGGCCTACGCCCATGGCATCTTCCCCTGGTATAGCGACGACCAGCCGATCCTCTGGTGGAGCACCGACCCGCGCATGGTGCTGCGACCCGGGAACTTCCGCCTGCACAAGTCGCTGCGCAAGACGCTGCAACGCTTCATACAGACACCCGGCTGCGAGATCCGTATCGACAGCTGCTTTGACGAGGTGATGCTGGCCTGCGCCGGTCCGCGCAGCGACCAGGGCGGCACCTGGATCACCGACGATATCCGCGCTGCCTATGGCGAACTGCATGCACGCGGCCTGGCGCACAGCGTGGAAACCTGGATCGATGGCCGGCTGGTGGGCGGTCTCTACGGCGTGGCGCTGGGCCGCGCCGTGTATGGCGAAAGCATGTTTACGCGCGTGCCCGATGCCAGCAAGATCGCCTTGGCGGCGCTGGTCGGCCTGTGCCTGCGCCATGGCGTGGAGATGATCGACTGCCAGCAGGAAACACCGCATCTGGCCAGTCTGGGTGCCAGCCCGATCCCGCGGGCAGACTTTATCCGCTCCATCCGGCGCCAGCAACAGCTGCCGGCCATGCATTGGCAGTCGGAACGGCATGATTGGCAGTTACTTGGCCTCAATATTGATGAATATCATGTAGATACATCAGATATGTGATGTCATGGGTCACATGATATGACAAGCGCCGGGCTTGCACCTCATGTTTTACATGAAGTCGCGTATATCTTGTAATATCAATAACTTGGAAGGTATTCTTCGCGTAGCACAGGTTCTCATACCTGCCAGTCCACCGGCGCCTGTCCATGCTGCTGCAACCAGGCATTTGCCTTCGAAAAATGCCCGCAACCAAAGAAGCCGCGGTAGGCCGACAGCGGTGAGGGATGCGGCGCCTTGAGTACCAGATGGCGCTGCCGGTCTATCATGGCGCCCTTGCGCTGCGCATGGCTACCCCAGAGCAGGAACACCAGTCCGTCACGCCCCTGGTTCAGCTGCTCCACCACGCGGTCGGTAAACGTCTCCCATCCCCAGCTCGCATGGGAATGCGCCTGTCCAGCCTGTACCGTCAGCACGGTGTTCAGCAGCAACACGCCCTGCTCGGCCCAGTGCTGCAGAAAGCCGTGCTGCGGCATGACAAAGCCGGGAATATCGTTCACCAGCTCCTTGTAGATGTTTTGCAGCGATGGTGGAACGCCAATGCCGGGCTTGACCGAAAACGCCAGCCCGTGCGCCTGACCTGGCCCGTGGTAGGGATCCTGCCCCAGGATCACCACCTTCACGGACTCGAACGGCGTCAGCGAAAACGCGCTGAACACCTCATCAGTCGGCGGATAAATGGTGGCACCCTGCTGCCGCGCCTGGCGCACGCGCGCCCACAAATCAGTGAAATACGGCTGCTGTTTTTCTGCGCCAATGGCGTCGGTCCAGGTATGCACAACGAATCTCCTATGCAGGGACTATTCTTGCGCCAGCATCATACGTCATGGAAAACCTGATTACCACCAATCCATGACATGCGCTACCATGACAGCATGTCCGATCACAGCCCGCATTCCTTGCAACAACACCTGTTTCAGCTGCGCTCCACCGCCAGCTATGCATGTGGCTACCTGCCCGGACAAGAGGCACGATCGCAAGTGGTGGTTCCGATCCAGAAAGTCGATTCCTGGAGCTACGATGCCCTGCTGGAACAGGGTTTTCGCCGCAGCGGCGTCACCACCTACCGCACGGCCTGCCACGAATGCCATGCCTGCGTCCCCATGCGCATTCCGGTGCAGGCCTTCCGGCCTGATCGCAGCCAGCGGCGCGCCCTGCGCCAGCACGGCGACCTGACCACCGAACTGCTGCCACTGGCCTACACCGACGAACACTACGACCTGTACCGCCGCTACCAGCACGCGCGCCACAATGGGGGCGGCATGGACGACAACACGCCCGAAGACTATCGCAACTTCCTGCTCGAAAGCCCGCTGGAGAGCATGCTGGTCGAATTCCGGCTGTATGGCGAACTCAAGATCGTCTCCATCATCGACGTCACGCCCAACGCCCTCTCGGCCGTCTACACCTTTTACGAGTCCGATGCCGGTGCCTCCTATGGCAGCTACGCCATCCTCTGGCAGATCGAGCTGGCACGTCGCACGCGCCGCCGCCATGTCTATCTGGGCTACTGGATCGAGCAGTCAGACAAGATGCGCTACAAGGTGCGCTACCGCCCATTCGAATTGCGCCTGGACGACCGCTGGATGCGCTTTGCCGACTGCAGCGCGCCGCTGTTTCAGCCACGGCCCTGAACACCCGTCATCTTTTCATATTGTAGAATGGGGTTTTACTGTCACAGCAGCCCATACGGTTTTCCGTTGACGCCATCCCCATGCAAGCAAACACCTCCTCTCCGGGCGATTCCGACAAGTACGCCGACATCAGCATCCAGGTGCTGCAGCGCATGTTCGTGCTGCTCGACATCCTGGCCGAGCGCGACGAACCACTGAGCCTGAAGGAAATCAGCGAACGCTCCGGGCTGCATCCCAGCACCGCGCACCGCATCCTGAACGATCTGGTGATCGGCGGTTTTGTCGATCGTCCCGATACCGGCAGCTATCGCCTGGGCATGCACCTGCTGGAACTGGGCAACCTGGTCAAGGCACGCATCAGCGTGCGCGATGCCGCCCTGCGCGTGATGCGCGAGCTGCACCGCCAGATCCAGCAGCCGATCAACCTGAGCGTGCGCCAGGGCGATGAAATCGTCTATATCGAGCGCGCCTACAGCGAACGTTCCGGCATGCAGGTGGTACGTGCCATCGGTGCCCACGCGCCGCTGCACCTGACCTCTACCGGCAAGCTGTTCCTGTCACGTGACGATGCCCAGCGCGTGCGTGCCTACGCCACGCGAACCGGCCTGCGCGGCCAGACGCGCAACAGCATCACCCAGCTGCCGCAGCTGGAGCGCGAGCTGCAGCAGGTACGCCAGATTGGCCTGGCACGCGACAACGAGGAACTGGAGCTGGGCGTGCGCTGCATGGCCGCCGGCATCTACAACGACCAGGGCACGCTGATCGCCGGCCTGTCGATCTCGGCACCGGCCAACCGCATCGATGAAGGCTGGGTCGACAAGCTGCAGACAGCGGCCGACGAAATTTCGCACAACATGGGCTATCGTCCCTGAGCACGGCACGCCCCCCAGGGTGCCCATGAAAAAGGCGGGTTCATCCGAACCCGCCTTTGTCGTGTGTGCTGGCTACCGGCTTCAGTAAGCCATGTCCACCGCGCCGCGCGAAGCGATGGTGGAAGCAAAACCACGGCTACCACGCGACTTGGCTTCCACGAAGTTGCGGATCGCCTCGGCATCTTCCACGCGCTTGTTGCTGGAGGAAGAATCCATCAGCACGATCAGCACGTTGCGGCCATTGATATTGCTCTGCATCACCACGCAACGGCCTGCCTCGGAAATGAAACCGGTCTTCTGCAGGCCGATGTCCCAGTTGACGCTGTGCACCAGGCGGTTGGTGTTGTTGAAACGGGTCGAACGGCCATTGACGGCAAACTCGGCACCCGGATAGGTGGTGTAGTTGCGAATCAACGGATAGCTGTAGGCGACCTTGGTCAGCAACGCCAGGTCACGTGCGCTGGAACGGTTGGCGCTGTTCAGGCCCGTCGGCTCGACATAACGCGTGTCATTCATGCCCAGCATCATGGCGCGCATGTTCATGGTACGCACGAATTCGCTCATGCCACCCGGATAGGTACGACCCAGTGCATGCGCCGCACGGTTCTCGGAAGACATCAGTGTCAGGTGCAACAGCTCCTGGCGTGTCAGCGTGGTACCTACGGCCAGACGCGAGCTGCTGCCTTTCAGGCGGTCCACGTCGTCATAGGTGATGGTGATGCGCTCGTCCATGGACAGGTTGGCGTCCATGATGACCACGGCCGTCATCAGCTTGGTGATGGAGGCAATCGAACTCACCATGCGGCCATTCTTGTTCAGCAGCACCTCGCCGGTCTGCTGGTCCATCACGAAAGCCACGCTGGAATGCAGGCCAGCCGGCGACATCATGCTGTCATTGCCCAGGCCACCAATACGGCCCAGGGTATCACGCTGCGGCACGGAAACGCGCACGAAATGGTTCTGTTCGGGTTGCACGCGTGCCGGGGCTGCGGCTACCAGCGTACGTACCGGTGCAGGAGCCGGCGCCACCACGATCGGTGCCGGTGCCGGCGCTGCTGCTACCACGGCCGGAGCGGCTACGCGGGTACTGGTGTAAGTCACCGCCGGAGCTGCCACCGGGCGGGCCGCGACCGGCTGGCTCGGCACCAGCGACAGGGCTGGTGCTGCGCTGGCGGCGGCCAGCACGGCAGCCGGAGCGATCACACTAGCGGCTGCGGGCGCAGCCACTACGGAAGGAGCCGGCGCACCTACCTCACGCACCCTGGAGTTGCGCTCGGCCAGCAACGTGGCAATGCGGTCCTGTTCCAGCTCGTTGTCTCGCTTCGCCTTGGCAGCCGCTGCCAGGCGCTTCTGGCGCTCTGCCTCGCGCTGACGGTCCAGTTCGCGCTGGCGCTCCAGGCGCGCAGCTTCGGCCACGCGCTTTTCGCGTTCGGCCTCGATGGCCTGCTTGCGCGCCAGTTCTTCGGCTTCCAGGCGCGCTTCGCGCTCAGCCTTCAGGCGCTCGGCCTTGCCCAGGCGACGTGCCGGGCGCTCTGCTGTTGCAGCCACCTTGGCACCTTTGCCGGCGCGGACTTCCGGCTCTTTCACGGCCGTGCCCTTGCTCACGCCACCTGCGGCATAACGCACCTGCAGCACCGGCTTGTCGTCTGCCTGACGCACGCCCTTGCGGGTGGAGGCACGCTCGGCCGTAGCGGCCTTGCCCTTGACCGGGGCTTCTGCCTTGTCATCCTTGGCGGCACGTGCGGCTACCTTGGTGGTAGCGGCCTTGTCGTCCTTGCCCGCCTTGGCTACGCGGGTGGTGGTCTTGACTTCATCCTTGTCAGCCTTACCCCTGGCAACGCGTTCTGCCTTGGGCGCGGCCTTGTCAGCCGCCTTGTTGTCATTGCTCTTGGCGGCTACGCTGGTTTTCTTGGCACTGGCCGCAGCCGGCTTGGCCTTGGCGTCCGGCTTGGCGGCATGTGCCGGCAGCGCCAGCGTGGCACAGGCCACGCTTACGCACAAGGCACCTTGTGAAAGGAATGTCAAAAAGCCTTTTTGCGCAAATTGGGGGCGATTGGACATGGTGTACTTCCTTGAAATGATTTCCGATCGTCGATGACAGAAGTTTACACCCTATAAAAACCGGCGCAATATCAACGACTTGGGAAATGAACTTAAGACAGCATTAATTTGTAATATTTGGCGAACATGGTCTTTCAGAAACCTGACAAGCTCCATTTATACGCCTGTTGCGACCGCTTGTGTAACAACTGCAGGCAATTGCAACGCGCCCGCATAAACAACAACGGCCTGTCCGCAGACAGGCCGTGGTATGGGCAATGCTAGCCGGGCATCAGACGCCTTGTGCGTGGACGCGCTCGACCTTGCTGTGCAGCTTGTTCAGCGCACTGATATAGGCCTTGGCCGATGCCACCACGATATCCGGGTCGGCACCCACACCGTTGACAATACGGCCGGCCTGCTGCAGGCGCACCGTCACTTCGCCCTGGCTTTCGGTATTGCCGCTGATGGCATTGACCGAATACAGCACCATTTCGGCACCGCTGTTCACATGCGACTCGATGGCCTTGAGCGAGGCATCGACCGGGCCGTTGCCGGTGGAATTGCCGGTGACCTGCTGGTCGCCCACGGTAAACACCACTTCCGCCTGCGGCTGGGCACCCATCACGCTGCTTTGCGACAGCGACACCAGGCCGTAGTACTCCTTGTCGCCGGTCACGGATTCGTCGCCCACCAGCGCAATGATGTCCTCGTCGAAAATCTCGCTCTTGCGGTCGGCCAGTTCCTTGAACTTGGCAAAGGCCTTGTTGATCTCGTCCTCGCTCTCGAGCTGGATACCGAGTTCTTCCAGGCGCTGCTTGAAGGCATTGCGGCCACTGAGCTTGCCCAGCACGATCTTGTTGGCGCTCCATCCCACATCTTCGGCACGCATGATTTCGTAGGTGTCGCGCGCCTTGAGCACGCCGTCCTGGTGGATGCCGCTGGCGTGGGCAAAGGCGTTGGCACCAACCACCGCCTTGTTCGGCTGCACGACAAAGCCGGTGATCTGGCTGACCAGGCGGCTGGCCGCAACGATCTGCTGGGTGTCGATGCCGACTTCCAGGTTGAAATAGTCCTTGCGCGTCTTCACCGCCATCACGATTTCCTCGAGCGAGCAGTTGCCGGCGCGCTCGCCCAGGCCGTTGATGGTGCACTCGACCTGGCGTGCGCCGCCAATGGCCACGCCGGCCAGGCTGTTGGCCACCGACATGCCGAGGTCATCGTGACAGTGCACGCTCCAGATCGCTTTGTCACTGTTCGGCACGCGCTCGCGCAGCGTCTTGATGAAGTTGCCATACAGCTCGGGCACGGCGTAACCCACGGTATCGGGAATATTGATGGTGGTAGCACCCTCGTTGATCACCGCCTCGCACACGCGCACCAGGAAGTCCATGTCGCTGCGGTAGCCGTCTTCGGCGCTGAACTCGACATCGGCTACCAGGTTGCGGGCAAAGCGCACCGAGCGGCGTGCCTGCTCCAGCACCTCTTCCGGCGTCATGCGCAGCTTCATCTCCATGTGCAGCGGGCTGGTGGCGATAAAGGTGTGGATACGCGCACGGTCACTGCCCTTGAGCGCTTCGGCCGCACGGCTGATGTCGCGGTCATTGGCGCGCGCCAGCGAACAGACGGTGGAATCCTTGATGGTGTTGGCGATGGCCTGGATGCACTCGAAATCACCGTTGGAGCTGGCGGCAAAGCCGGCCTCGATCACGTCCACGCGCAGGCGCTCCAGCTGGCGCGCAATGCGGATCTTCTCGTCACGGGTCATGGAAGCGCCGGGCGACTGTTCGCCGTCACGCAAGGTGGTATCGAAAATGATGAGCTTGTCGGACATGGTGTTTTCCTTGGGTTGGTATGCGGTAAGGATGGAACGGTCGGTTCAGCACCCGTGACGACACCAACGAAAAGGCCCGCTGCGGGTGCAAACGGGCCTGTGCTGAAAGGTTTTTGCGCGCGCTACTTACCCCGCCCGTTGGACGTTGGCCAGTAGTAGGGAGATCGCAAAGCTTTTCATGGGTTTTACTGTAGCACAGAATATGAAAGCCCGTTTATTGGTGCAGGCCTTTTTCATCGGGCTCGTCGGTCGAGGTGGCGACGATGCTCACGTACTGGCCGCGCGACTTGCGCCAGACATACAGCCCATAACCGCTGATCGAATAGGCCACGAACAGCAGGAACAGCATGGTCGGCGGTTCGATATTGATCAGGGCAATCAGCAGTACCAGCAGCACGACCCAGACAAAGGGGACGCTGCGGCGGCCGCCAAAGTCCTTGAAGCTGTAGTACGGCACGTTGGTGACCATGGTCAGGCCGGCAAACAGCGTGATGGCAAACATGACCCAGGACAGGTCGCCGCGCACCAGATCCTCACCGCGGCGAATGAACAGCTCCAGGAAAGCCTTGAACCAGGGCACATCGCGGTGCGCCGTGATCATCTCGTTGGTCAGCCAGATGAAGCCGGTGACCAGTGCGGCCGCGGCCGGCGACGGCAGGCCCTGGAAGAAGCGCTTGTCGACCACGCCGGTGTTGACATTGAAACGCGCCAGGCGCAGCGCGGCACAGGAACAGTAGATGAAGGCAGCAATCCATCCCCAGCGGCCGAGCGGCTGCAGTGCCCACAGGTAGGCAATCAGCGCCGGCGCCGCACCAAAGCTGACCATGTCGGACAGCGAATCCATCTGCTCGCCAAAGGCGCTCTGGGTATTGGTCAGGCGTGCCACGCGGCCGTCCAGGCTGTCCAGCACCATGGCGGCGAACACGCCAATGGTGGCCAGGTCAAAACGGCCGTTGATCGCCATGACGATGGCATAGAAGCCGCCAAACAGTGCTGCCAGCGTGAACAGGTTGGGCAGCACGTAAATGCCCTTGCGCGGCGTCTTGCGCGCCGGCGCGCTGGTGGGTGGGGTATCGATATCGTGATCGTCGGATTGCATGCGATTCCTGCGGGAAAAGCCCCCTGCCCGGCTGGCACGGGGCGGTCATGGCATCTTACAGCACTGCCAGAATAGTGGTGGTGGCAGACACCTTGTCGCCAGGCGCGACCTGCGGCTGTGCCGTCAGCGGCAGGTAGACGTCCACGCGTGAACCAAAGCGGATAAAGCCGTAGCGCTGGCCGCGCGTCAGCACCTCGCCGGGCTTGACGTAGCACAGGATGCGACGCGCCACCAGACCCGCCACCTGCACCAGCGTCACGGTGGTGCCGTTGCTGTCGATCACCACGGCATTGCGCTCGTTTTCGGTGGAGGCCTTGTCCAGGTCCGCGTTGACGAAGGAACCAGGGAAATACTGCACCTTGGTCACCGTGCCATCAACTGCGGCGCGGTTGCTGTGCACGTTGAACACGTTCATGAACACGCTGATCAGCAGCGCATCACGGTCGGCGTAAGGATCACGCACCTTCTCGACCTTGACGATGCGGCCATCGGCAGGCGACAGCACGGCATTCGCCTGCTGCGGAATCGGACGTGCCGGGTCACGGAAGAACTGGACCACGAACAGTGCGATGATCCAGAACGGCAGGGCCACCCAGCCACTGAAGAACACATGCAGCAGCAGTGCCACGATGATGCTGCCGGCGATGAAGGGCCAGCCTTCGCGGGCCAGGATGGGATGGGGATAGTGCTTGTTCATGTCGTATACAGGGGTCATGCGCTGCGGGGAGCGCCAGAAACGGCAAAAGCCACCGTGGTGGCTTTTGCTGGGCCGCCAGACCTGCCACTTGCGCGGCAGGCTCAGCAGCGATTGTGACACGGCCAGGCCGTGTCCTGCCGGCTGGCAATCAGTTCTTGCTCTGGTCGACCAGCTTGTTCTTGGCAATCCAGGGCATCATGGCGCGCAGCTGGTTACCGACCACCTCGATCTGGTGCTCGGCGTTCTGGCGGCGACGGGCCGTCATGCTGGGATAGTTCAGGCGACCTTCGCTGATGAACATCTTGGCATATTCGCCGTCCTGGATGCGCTTCAGTGCAGCGCGCATGGCCTTGCGGGACTCTTCGTTGATGACTTCGGGGCCGGTCACGTACTCGCCATACTCCGCGTTGTTGGAGATGGAGTAGTTCATGTTGGCGATGCCGCCTTCGTACATCAGGTCCACGATCAGCTTCAGCTCGTGCAGGCACTCGAAGTAGGCCATTTCCGGAGCGTAGCCAGCTTCGGTCAGGGTCTCAAAGCCCATCTTCACCAGCTCGACGGCGCCACCGCACAGCACGGCCTGCTCGCCGAACAGGTCGGTCTCGGTCTCTTCCTTGAAGTTGGTCTCGATGATGCCGCCCTTGCCGCCGCCGTTGGCCATGGCATAGGACAGCGCCAGGTCACGTGCCTTGCCGGACTTGTCCTGGTAGATGGCGATCAGGGACGGCACGCCGCCGCCCTTCAGGTACTCGGAACGCACGGTGTGGCCCGGGCCCTTGGGAGCAACCATGATCACGTCCAGGTCAGCACGCGGCACGACCTGGTTGTAGTGCACGTTGAAGCCGTGGGCAAATGCCAGCGTGGCGCCCTGCTTGATATTGGGAGCGACGTTGTTGTTGTACACCTCGGGGATGTTCTCGTCGGGCAGCAGGATCATGACCAGGTCGGCAGCCTTGACAGCCTCGTCCACTTCCATCACGTTCAGGCCGGCCTGTTCGACCTTGCTCCAGGAAGCGCCACCCTTGCGCAGGCCGACCACGACCTTGACGCCGCTGTCGTTCAGGTTTTGCGCGTGGGCATGGCCCTGGCTGCCGTAGCCGATGATGGCAACGGTCTTGCCCTTGATCAGGGACAGGTCACAGTCCTTGTCGTAGAAAACTTTCATGAGTATCTCCAGTAGGTATAGGGGGAATAAAAAACGGAATCGGGCTGCAGTTTACACGCGCAGGATACGTTCGCCACGGCCAACGCCGCTGGCGCCGGTACGCACGGTTTCCAGGATCGCGCCACGGTCGATGGCGTTCAGGAAGGCATCATTCTTGGCCTGGTCGCCGGTCAGCTCGATGGTATAGCTCTTGTCGGTCACGTCGATGATGTGGCCGCGGAAGATGTCGGACAGGCGCTTGAGTTCCTCGCGTTCCTTGCCCACGGCACGCACCTTGACCATCATCAGCTCGCGCTCGATGTAGGCACCTTCGGTCAGGTCCACCACCTTCACGACTTCGATCAGGCGGTTCAGGTGCTTGGTGATCTGCTCGATCACGTCATCGGAACCGGAGGTCTCGATGGTCATGCGCGACAGGCTTTCGTCTTCAGTCGGAGCCACGGTCAGGCTCTCGATGTTGTAGCCGCGGGCCGAGAACAGGCCGACCACTCGCGACAGGGCACCGGCTTCGTTTTCCAGCAGGATGGCGATGATGTGTTTCATGATGTCTTTCCTCTTTTCGTCAGCGCGAAAGCCACTGCTTTCGCCGCCCTCCCCCGCGCACGGTAATGCGCGGGCTTGGCGGACAATAGATTCAATCTTGGGGGTGGATGATCAGAGCTCGTCGGAGCCCAGCAGCATTTCGGTGATGCCCTTGCCGGCCTGCACCATCGGGAACACGTTCTCGGTGGGATCGGTACGGAAGTCCAGGAACACGGTGCGGTTCTTCAGCTTGCGCGCCTCGATCAGTGCACCCTCGACGTCGCGCGGGTCCTCGATCAGCAGGCCCACGTGGCCATAGGCCTCGGCCAGCTTGACGAAGTTGGGCAGCGCATCCATGTAGCTGTGGCTGTAGCGGCCGGAATATTCGATTTCCTGCCACTGGCGCACCATGCCCAGGTAGCGGTTGTTCAGCGAACAGATCTTGATCGGCGTGTCGTACTGCAGGATGGTGGACAGTTCCTGGATGTTCATCTGCACCGAGCCTTCGCCGGTGATGCAATACACGTCGGCCTGCGGCTTGGCCAGCTTGATGCCCATGGCGTAGGGAACGCCCACGCCCATGGTGCCCAGGCCACCGGAGTTGATCCAGCGACGCGGCTCGTTGAACTTGTAGAACTGGGCCGCCCACATCTGGTGCTGGCCGACGTCGGACGTGACGTAGACATCATCGTCCTTGGTCAGGTTCCACAGGGTCTCGACCACTTTCTGCGGCTTGATCACGTCCTTGTTGTCGCGGTCATAGGCCAGGCAATCGGTCTTGCGCCACTTGTTGACGGTTTCCCACCAGGGCTCGAGCGCCTTGTGGTCCGGCTTGGTCTCGGACTCTTCCAGCGCATTCAGCAGCTCGGTCAGCACGTCCTTCACGTCGCCCACGATCGGCACGTCGACCTTGACGCGCTTGGAGATGACGGAGGGATCGATATCGATATGGATGATCTTGCGATCATTCTGGGCAAAGTGCTTGGGGTTGCCGATCACGCGGTCGTCGAAACGGGCACCCACGGCCAGCAGCACGTCGCAGTTCTGCATGGCGTTGTTGGCCTCGACGGTACCGTGCATGCCCAGCATGCCCAGGAACTTCGGGTCATCGGCGCGGAAGGCGCCCAGGCCCATCAGCGTGCTGGTGCAGGGAGCACCCAGCTTGTCGGTCAGCGCGCGCAGCTCGTTGCAGGCGTTGCCCAGCAGTGCGCCGCCGCCGCTGTAGATGTAGGGGCGCTTGGCGTTCAGCAGCAGCTGCAGCGCCTTGCGGATCTGGCCGCCGTGGCCCTTGCGCACCGGGTTGTAGGAGCGCATGGTGACCGTTTCCGGGTAGCCGTGCCAGGCCACCTTCTGGAAGGACACATCCTTGGGAATGTCCACCACCACCGGGCCGGGACGGCCGCTGCGCGCAATGTGGAAGGCGCGCTTCATGGTACTGACGATGTCCTTCGGATCCTTGACCAGGAAGTTGTGCTTGACGACCGGGCGCGTGATGCCCACGGTGTCACACTCCTGGAAGGCGTCGTAGCCGATGGCAGCAGTGCCGACCTGACCGGTGATGATCACCATCGGGATGCTGTCCATGTAGGCGGTGGCAATGCCGGTGACGGCGTTGGTGGCACCAGGACCGGAGGTCACCAGGGCCACGCCGACTTCACCGGTGGCACGCGAAAAGCCGTCGGCAGCGTGCACGGCCGCCTGTTCGTGGCGCACCAGCACGTGCTGGATCGATTCCTGCTTGTACAGGGCATCGTAGATATAGAGGACGGCGCCGCCGGGATAGCCCCACAGGTGCTTGACACCTTCGGCTTCCAGACACTTGACGAGGATTTCGGCGCCCATGAGCATGGGGGCACGGGAAGACTTGGCTGCGCTGGCAGCAGGGAGAGTATTGCTAGTTTCCATTGATGAACCTTTGCGAATTTCTTGCAGAAAAACCTTGGGTGCCTCTCGGCCCACCCTTGTGAGATGGCTTCGAGACTTGAGGCCAAAACCATGGGCGCTTTTGTAACGCGCCGGGCAGTGACCCGTTTGCCGTATATGTTGTGTACTGCGAGATTATCGCATTGTTGCGCCGCAAAAACATGGGATTTTACAAGTGTCCGTGCGTTTCGTCAGCTTTTCGCTGCACTTTGCATGGTTTACCGGTGTTTGTGTCTGTCGCAGCAGAGCCGCACGCTGCCGATATACTTCCGGGTTGGTCATCGGCCTGTGCCGATGCGCGCCCGCCTTCCAGATACCGCATGAGCACCACACCGTCCCGCCCCCCTGCCCCCGACACCTCCATGATCACGCCCGGCCTGGGACGTCGCATGGCCTGCTGGTTCTACGAGGGCATCCTGCTGTTTGGCGTGATCTTCCTGGGCGGCTTCCTGTTTTCCGTGGCCGTTGGTCAGCGCCATGCGCTGGAAAACCGCCACTGGCAGCAGCTGTTCATATTCCTGCTGCTGGGCCTGTATTTCGTGTTCTTCTGGACCAAGGGCCATACGCTGGCGATGAAGACCTGGCATATCCGCATGACGGACAAGTCCGGACAGCCTGTGACACTGGGGCGTGCCTGCCTGCGCTATGTGCTGGGCTGGATCTGGTTCCTGCCACCGCTGGTGCTGCTGTCGTTCAGCAGCCACTGGACTGAACACGCCGGCCTGGCCGTGTTGCTGCTGGTGTGCTGGGTGGTTGTATGGGCCCTGCTCAGCCTGCTGATGCCAGGCAAGCAATTTCTACATGATCTGCTGGCCGGTACCCGGCTGGTCTACCGCAAGCCGCCGGCACGCGCCGAACGCGAGCGCAAATGGTGGCAGCTATGATTGAAGACGACGTTCGCAAGGCCCAGGAGGCCGTCATTCCGCAAAAGACGCGTCGCGGCCTGAGCCGGCTCTGGCACGCCACGCAGTATTCCTGGGCCGGCCTGCGTGCCGCCGTGCGCGAGTCACCGGCCTTCCGCCAGGAGCTCACCCTGACCGTGATCGGCATTCCGCTGGCGATCCTGCTGGGCCGCACCTGGCTGGAAACCGTGGTGCTGTCCACGGTGCTGGTGCTGATGATGATCGTGGAGCTACTCAACAGCGGCATCGAGTGCGCGATTGACCACACCAGCCTGGAGCTGCACCCGCTGGCCAAGATGGCCAAGGACTTTGGCAGCGCCGCCGTATTCCTGAGCACCCTGCTCTGCGCAGTGACCTGGTTCACCATGCTCTGGGTGCACTTTGCCAACCAGTTCTGAACCGGAGCCTGCCATGACCGACCGCCCCAGCCCCGCTTCCAGCGTGCAAGGCCTGTTTTCCGATCCGGATCCGCGTTTTTCCATCTGCGTCTACTGCGCCTCGCAGCCGGGCGTGGATGAACGCTTTGCCGACGCCGCACGCGAAGTCGGCAGCTGGATCGCGCGCCATGGCGGCCAGCTGGTCTATGGTGGTGGCCACAATGGCCTGATGGGTGTGGTGGCTGATGCGGCACTGCAGGCCGGCGGCCGCGTGGTGGGCGTGATTCCCAAGGCGCTAGTGGAGCGCGAGTGGGCGCATCATGCCTGCACCGAGCTGCATATCGTGGAGACGATGCACCAGCGCAAGCACATGATGGCCGAACGCTGCACGGCGTTTCTGGCACTGGCTGGCGGTATCGGCACTTTCGAGGAACTGTTTGAAGCCTGGACCTGGAAGCAGCTGGGCTACCACGACAAGCCGGTGGCCGTGCTGAACACGGCGGGCTATTACGACCACCTGATGACCTTTCTGCAAGGCTCGGTGAACGCCGGCTTCATGAAGCCTTACCAGATGGAGATGATCCACGTGGGCACCGAGGTGGCGCCGACGCTGGAATACCTGGTGCAGGGCTGAACGGGTCAGCCCTCAAACAGGGCGAAAAACGGGGACAAAATCAGACCGCGATATCGTCTTCTTCGCCGGTGCGGATACGCACGATGCGCTCGACCGGGCTGACGAAGATCTTGCCGTCGCCGATCTTGCCGGTACGGGCAGATTGCACGATGGCATCGACGCAGGCATCAACGTCTTCGCTACGCACCACTACCTCGACCTTGACCTTGGGCAGGAAGTCGACCACGTATTCGGCACCACGGTAAAGCTCGGTATGGCCCTTCTGGCGGCCAAAGCCCTTGACCTCGGTGACGGTCAGGCCGTTGACACCGCATTCGGCCAGCGCCTCACGGACTTCATCCAGCTTGAAGGGCTTGATGATGGCGGTGATCTGTTTCATGAAAAGTGCTCCTGCTGTAGGGTAAGTGGTTGCTGTTCCAATTGTGCAACAAAAACCTGTGTCCAGAAATGCGTTTTGGGCTTGTTGCGACTCAAACTGCTTCGCGGAAACGGTTGACCAGCGGGTAGCGCCAGTCCTTGCCGTAGCTGCGATGCGAAATGCGCACGCCGATGGCGGCCTGCTGGCGCTTGTACTCGCTGATGCGGATCAGGCGCGTGACCTTGTCGACTGCTTCGGCTGGCAGGCCCTGCGCCAGCAATTCGGCGACCGGGACATCGTTTTCCATGTAGCGCATGACGATGGCGTCCAGCACCTCGTAGGGCGGCAGGCTGTCCTGGTCGGTCTGGTCCGGGCGCAGTTCGGCGCTGGGCGGACGCGTGATGATGCGCTCCGGAATCGGGTTGCTGCCGGTGCCGAAGGGATCGTGGGCATTGCGCCAGCGCGCCAGTGCAAATACCTGGGTCTTGAGCACGTCCTTGATCGGGGCAAAGCCGCCAGCCATGTCGCCGTAGAGCGTGCAGTAGCCAGTGGAAAGCTCGCTCTTGTTGCCGGTGGTCAGCACCAGGCTGCCGAACTTGTTGGACAGCGCCATCAGCAGCGTGCCGCGCACGCGCGCCTGGATGTTCTCTTCGGTGGTGTCTTCCGCACGGCCCTCGAACAGCGGCGCCAGCGTACTGCGGAACTGCTCGAAAGTGTCCTGGATCAGCAGCTCGTCGTAGCGCACGCCGACGCGCTCGGCCATGTCGCGCGCATCGATCAGGGAAATATCGGCGGTATAGGGCGAGGGCATCATGACGGTGCGCACATGGTCCGCGCCCAGCGCATCCACGGCGATCGCCAGCACCAGCGCCGAATCCATGCCGCCAGACAGGCCAATCAGCACATCGCTGAAGCCGCTCTTGCGTACGTAGTCGCGCGTGCCCATGACCAGCGCCTGCCAGACCTCGGCGCTGCTGTAGCCGTACTGGTACGGCGGCAGGCCGATCTGGCCGTCGCGCTCGAAGGTGGCGGCGGTGCTGGCAGCCAGGTTCAGGCGATCGCCCTGCCCTGCTGCTGCAGCTGTACCAGCCAGTTGTCTTCGGCAAAACTGGCGGCACGGCCGGCCAGACTGCCATCGGCCTGCACGGCAAAGGAGCCGCCATCGAATACGGCTTCGTCCTGGCCACCCACCATGTGGGCGTAGACGACCGGGCGCTGCACCAGTGCGGCCAGGCTGGCGATGCGCTTTTCGCGATCGCGCGACTTGCCCATGTGGTACGGCGAGGCGTTGAGCACAGCGATCAGCTCGGCACCAGCGGCGACAGCCTGTTGCGCGGGAGCATCGAACCAGCTGTCTTCGCAGATGATCAGGCCGACGCGCACGCCCTGCACCTCGATGACGCAGCTGTCGCTGCCCGGCGCAAAGTAGCGCTGTTCATCAAACAGCTGGTAATTGGGCAGTTGCTGCTTTGCATAGCTGGCAATGCGCTGGCCAGCACGCAGCGCCGTAACCACATTGCTGCGCTGCTGCACGCTGACCGAGCGCGTGCGGATATCGGCCTGGCCACTGACGTGGCCGACCACCACGGTGAGATCGGGCAGATCAGCCAGCTCGGCGGCGATGGCATCGACCGCCTCCTCGCAGGCCTGGACAAAGGCCGGGCGCAGCCACAGATCAGCGGGAGAATAGCCACAGACCGACATTTCGCCAGTCAGCACCAGTTGCGCGCCTTGCGCATGGGCCTGGCGCGCCGCCTCGACGATGCGGCGGACGTTGCCGGAAAAATCTCCGACCGTGGGATTGAGCTGGGCGACACAGAGGGACAGTGACATGGCAGGCCATCAGGAAAAGTCAGGGCACGCAGGCCGATGCGGCATTATGAACCAGGTCCCAGCCCGCTTCACCGTCCCGGGCTTGGCAGCACCTGACGCAAGGCCTGGCTGACCTCGGCCAGACAGGCATCGCGATCGCCGCCGGAGCCGAACGGCATCCAGTCGCCCAGCCGACCCAACTCGGCGCGCACGGCGCTGAACGGATTCAGCGCATCGGTCAGACTTTCCTGCCTGCGCCTGCTGCCTGAGATCGGACATGGACCAGCCTGCCTTGACCTGTTCCCATTCGGGATGGCCACGCGCTGGTGCCAGCGCCTCGATCACGCCCGACAGGCGGTGTGCCAGCTTGCCTTCGCCACTGGCCTCATCGGCCAGGCGCAGCTTGTCCATGGCGGCATGGCCGCGCTGCTCCAGCGCCAGCAGCAGGCGCAGCAGCTGATCCGTCAGCACCAGCAGCACTGGATCTTCCAGCGTCAGCTCCTGCACGCCCTGCATGCGGTTGTCGATCTTGCGCCACAGCGGCCGCCAGCCCTGGCTGGCCAGGCCGCCGATGGTGGCACCGAGCGTGGTACCGGTGCCAAAGGACAGGCCAGCCAGCGCCACATCGGCTACGGCGCCAATGCCGGCACCGACGGCTGCGCCCATGCCCAGCTTCTTGCCGGCTTCCTTCAGCACCTCGGGGTTGAACAAATCATCTTCCCAGCGGCCCTGCAGGCCGGGCAGACTGGCAAGTTCGGCATCGTCCGGGCGGAAGGCCTGGATCGCGAGCAACTCATCGACGCTGCGGCGCGCGCGCGTCAGCACCGCCTCGCGGAAATCGCGCACATGGGTCTGCTGGCGTTCGCTGTCGGCGTGCTCCTCGGCGCTGATGACACGACGCATGGCGGCCAGATCGATCAGGGTATCGGCCACGGCGCGGCAGCTGGCCCGACGGCGCGCTTCCTGCTCCTGCTCCAGCCAGGACACGACTTCGAGCAATTCCTCGCGATGCGGACTCAGCAGCGTGGCCAGGTCGCCGTACAGGCGGCGTTCGGCACCAATAAAGGGTGCCACTGCATCGAAAGCGATCTGTACATGCAGATTGGCATCGAGCATGGCCTGGTCCCAGGCCTGTTCGCGGCTATCAGGCGAGGCGACGAAGTTGAGCACCGGCATCACCGGACGCGCGCACCAGGTCAGGATCTCGCACTCGGCGCGGTGCTTGGGCAGCACCGCTTCGCGCGTGTCGATCACGTACATGGCGGCATCGGCCTGCTCCAGCAAGGTGCGTAATACCTTGGCCTCCTGCTCGAAGGTGCCGCGCGCCTCCGGGCCCTGCAGAAAGGCGCGTACCTTGTCGGGGCGGCTGATGCCGGGCTGGGTGTTGAGGTAATCGAGCAGCGCCACGGAATCTTCCAGCCCCGGCGTGTCGTAGAAGCGCACGGCGGCGGCACCGTCCACGCGCAGCTCGATGCTTTCGGCATGGCGCGTGGTACCAGGCCGGTCGGACACCTCGCCAAACGCCACCTGCCGCGTCAGCGTGCGCAGCAGCGAGGTCTTGCCGGCATTGGTGTGGCCGACGACAGCGATGTGCAGGGGCTGTTTCATGCGTTCTCTCCGGAGTTGGCAGCGACCGGTTGGCGCAGCCAGGCCAGCGCCTGCGCGTCCTGCGACCAGACCGGCGCCTGCAGCTCACTGGCCTGCAACCACTGCTGCCAGCGCTGCTGCGCCTGCGCATCGGTGGCCTGTGGGCCCTGCAGCCACAATGCCAGCGTGGCACCGCTGGCAGCCTGCAGGTCACGCAGCAGGCGCGCCGTGCCACGATCCGGACTGCTGCCGGCCCAGACGGCAACCAGCAGGCGCGCTGGATGCAGTTCCTGTACCTTTTGCAGCAGTGCAGCGCGCTCTTCGCTGCTGCCGCTCAGGTTCTGTTGCCAGCAACGGTCATCGGGCTGCAGACTGGCGGGCGACCAGGACCAATCCGGCGGCAATTCAAAACCGATCAGGGCCGGCTCGCCGGGCGCGGCTGCCGGATCATGCGTGTAGCGGGACGACTGCAGGGGTGCGGCACGCTCCGGATCGATCACTTCCGGTGGCGGGTCCAGCGCCTCGAAACGTGCCAGCAAGCGGCGCACATAGGGATCGCTCAGATCCACCTGCAGCCGCGATTGCGCCCAGCGCCAGGCCAGCAGGCAGAGCACGGCCAGCAGCAGGCGCGGGATCAGGCCATAGACAACCACGCAACCCATCAGCCACCAGGCCCAGGCACGCTGGTCACCACCCTCGCCCAGGCCGGCCGCGTGCACCGAGGCGGCATCGGGCAAGGGGAAGCCCAGCTGCGCCGGCAGCCAGCCAGTGAGATGGACAAAGCCACGGAAGAAATCGTCGCTGAGGATGGTGGTTTCCCAGCTCAGGCGGTAGGCGTGGAAGGAAAAGCCGAACCAGAGCGCCAGCAGCATCAGCACAAAGCACAGCGCCCAGATGCCGTGGCTGATGGCGCCGTAGAACCAGCTACCGATGCGCTGCTGCTGCAGCGTGCGCGTCAGGCCCTGGAACAGCGCCGCTGCCTGTGGCCCGCGCTGCAGCGGCAGGCGTGCGGTCAGGCGCATCGCCAGCGTGCCCAGCAGGGCGCCGCCCTGCGGCTTGCGCAACAGCACCAGTCCCAGCAGCCAGAGCAGCAGCATCAGCAGATGCGACCCGAGCAGGCTGACAAAGGCCGCCACCGCGTTGATGCTGCGGCCCTGCCCCAGCACGGTTGCGCCGCACCCCAGGACGACAGCAGCATCAGCACGGCCAGCCCCAGCATCACCCAGCCGGCGCTGCTGCGCCAGTGCTGCCAGGCCTCGGGCAGGCCCAGACGCGCGCCCAGCAGCCAGGCGCGCCAGAGCACGCGCGTGCCGCGATCCGTACTCTGGCGATGCGCCTGGCGCAGCGCCTGGGCATCGTCGAGCGGACCGTTCGCTTCGAGCAGCTGGATCGCCTGGGCGGTGCTGAACTGTTGCAGGCGGGAGTGCGGCAGGCTCATGGACGCACTCCGGCAAGACCCTGTCCGGGCAGTGGCAAGTGGGGGAATCGGATAATCTGGGCCATGTCGAATCAGCAGCAAGCATCCATCGGGCAGGCGGACCACACCGGTACCGCGCCCTCTCTGGCCGATTATGGCGCACAAACGACAGCCGTCCTGTCAGCCTTGGCCGCATGCCATGGGGCGCTGCGGCTGCAACTGGCATCGGCACCAGGACAGATTCCGGCGGCCGACTGGGACGCGCTGCTGGCGCTGCAGGCTGCTCCCACGCCCTTCATGCGCCACGCCTACCTGCAGGCCATGCACGCCAGTGGCAGTGCCGTGGCCGACAGCGGCTGGCAGCCGCAATTCCTGGCCTTGTGGCAAGGCGATTGCCTGATGGCGGCCTGCCCGCTCTACCTCAAATCCCATTCCTATGGCGAATACGTGTTCGACTGGGCCTGGGCGCGTGCCTATGCCGAACACGGCCTGGACTACTACCCGAAGGCGCTGATCGCCGTGCCGTTTACGCCGGTACCGGGCAGCCGTCTGCTGGCACGGTCGCCAGCCTGGCGCCAAGCGCTGCTGCAACTGGCCGTGGCCTGGGCCGATGACAACGCGCTGTCCAGCCTGCACCTGCTGCTCGGAGACGAAGCTGATCTGGCTTGCGCCGAAGCGCAGGACCTGATGCTGCGCGACGGCGTGCAATTCCACTGGCAGAACCGCGCGCAGCTGCAGCCTGGCGCAGCCGACTGGCACAGTTTCGAGGATTTTCTCGCCAGCCTGGCGCAGGACAAGCGCAAGAAAATTCGCGCCGAACAGCGCAAGGTGGCACAAGCCGACGTGTGTTTCCGCTGGGCGCGCGGAGCGGACATCACGCCACAGGACTGGCAGTTCTTCTACCACTGCTACGAGCGCACCTATCTGGAACACGGCAACGCGCCCTATCTGACACCGGCATTCTTCGCCGACATGGCCCACAGCATGCCGGAACACTGGCTGCTGTTCATTGCCGAGCAGGATGGCCAGCCCATCGCCTGCAGCCTGATCGGCCTGCAACTGGATGCCACCGGTCAGCCCCAGGTGGCCTATGGTCGCTACTGGGGCGCGCTGCGCCGCGTCGATTGCCTGCATTTCGATGCCTGCTACTACCAGCCGCTGCAGTGGTGCATCGACCACGGAGTGCAGCGCTTTGAAGGCGGCGCCCAGGGCGAACACAAGATGGCACGCGCCCTGTTGCCCAGCCCGACCGCCAGCGCGCACTGGCTGGCCCATCCGGCATTTGCCGACGCGGTACAGCGCTTTCTCGACCGTGAAAGCCTGGGCATGCAGGACTACCTGCAGGAACTGGCCTTGCGCAATCCCTTGCGGCGCAGCGCCAGCTGAGCCGGCTTTTGCTATAGTCACAGGCACACTGGCGTCCTGCGCCAGCACCGCCCTTGTATCCCATGAACACATCTGCCGTCCAGCCCACCAGCCCCCTGCCCGCCACGCGCTGGGCCGAGTTGGTACGCGCGCGCGGCTTGCGCGCCACGCGCGATGTGCTGCGCGTGCTGCTCCTGCTGGAAGCCAGCAAGGCACCTGAAACACATGAGTCCCTGATGCAGGCGCTGCAAGCCGATGGCAGCGGCCAGCCGGTGGACCGCGTCACGCTGTATCGCGTGCTGGACCGGCTGGTGCAGGCCAACCTGCTGACGCGCATCCAGGACAGCGGTCGCACCGCCCATTTCACGCTGGCACAATCGGCGCCATCCGGATTTTTTGAATGCGAGCAGTGCCACTCGCTCACTGCGCTGCCGGACGATCCGCAGCTGCCGGCGCTGCTGGAGCAGCTCAACGCCCGGCTGCAGCAGACAGGCCTGCGCAGCACCGACATCACGCTGTCGGTACACGGCCTGTGCCACGATTGCGAAGAAGACAGCGACAAGCCCTGAGTCGGCAGCCGCGCATCAATCCGGCAGGAACAGCCCCTGCAGGTCGCTGAGGAAATCGAAACCCTGCTCGGTCGGCCAGACACGCGCCAGATCACGTTGAATCCAGCCACGGCGTTCGGCCTCTTCCAGCGGCTGCTGGATCACCGTCAGCGGCAAGCCGGTACGGCCGCTGAAATCGGCCAGCGCAAAGCCGTCGCGCAGGCGCAGCGCATTCAGCATGTACTCGAAGGGCAGATCCTCACGCGCGACCTCGTGCTGTTGTGCGACCGGCGTGCCCTGCTGCGCCAGCTGCATATAGCGCCCGGGATCGCGCACGCGCACCTGGCGTACCACGCGATGCGGAAAGCTTAGCTTGCTGTGCGCGCCGGCACCAATGCCAAGGTAATCGCCAAACTCCCAGTAGTTGCGATTGTGCACGCAGCCATGGCCGGGGCGGGCATAAGCCGAGACTTCGTAGCGCTGCATGCCGGCCTGCGCCGTGCGCTCGGTCAGCAGGTCCAGCATGGCGTAGGCCGTGTCGTCATCCGGCAGATGAGCCGGCGGGTACTTGGCGAAATAGGTGTTCGGCTCCACCGTCAGGTGGTAGATGCTGATGTGTGGCGGCGCAAACGCCAGCGCCTGCTGCAGGTCCTGCTCCAGCCCGGCCAGCGTCTGGCCTGGCAAGGCGTACATCAGGTCCAGGTTGAAGGTGTTGAAACTGCGCGCCGCTTCTTCTACCGCGGCCAGCGCCTGGGCGCGGTCATGCACGCGGCCCAGCGCCTGCAGATGGGTGTCCTGGAAGCTCTGCACGCCGATCGACAGGCGCGTCACGCCGGCCTGTGGGCGAAAGCGGCAAAGCGCTCGCGTTCGAAGGTGCCGGGGTTGGCCTCCAGCGTGATCTCGCACATGGGTGCCAGCGGCAGCAAGGCGCGAATCTGGCTGATCAGCCCGGCCAGCGTGTCCGGTGAAAACAGGCTGGGCGTGCCGCCGCCGAAGAACACGCTCTCGACACTGCGGCCCCAGACCAGCGGCAGCGCCTGCTGCAGGTCGGCCAGCAAGGCCGCCACATAGGCCGATTCCGGCAGCTCACCCTGCAGGCCATGCGAGTTGAAATCGCAGTACGGGCATTTTTTCAGGCACCAGGGCAGATGCACGTACAGGCTCAGCGGCGGCTGGCTGGTGAGCTGCAGGCTGCCCGGGCGCAGATAGTCCTGCACGGCCGGCAGGCCCATTCCGGTTTCGGCCTCGTTCAGGATCGGAGGAATGCTGCTCATCGCTTCAACGGCTGCCGGACAGCCAGGATTCGCGCAGCAGTTCCAGCATCTTGCGCGAGGACTGGCCGCGGTGGCTGAGCTGGTTCTTGTGCTCGGGCGTGACCTGGGCCAGCGTCTTGCCCAGCGCCGGGATGAACATCACCGGGTCAAAGCCGAAGCCTTCGTCGCCCAGCGGTTCACGCGCGATCTCGCCGACCACACGGCCCACTGCCACCAGCGGCTCCGGATCATCGGGCGAACGCACGGCCACCAGCGTACTGACCATGGCGGCGCGGCGCTGGTCCACATCCTGCATCTGCTCCAGCAGCGCCTTGACATTGTTGTCATCGCTCTTGGCATAGCCAAACTGCGTGGCGTAATACGCCGTCTGCACGCCGGGCTGGCCGCCAAAGGCATCGATGCAGAGGCCGGCATCGTCGGCAATCGCCGGCAGGCCGCTGTGGCGGCTGGCATTGCGCGCCTTGGTCAGGGCGTTTTCCAGGAAGGTGTGATAAGGCTCCTCGGCCTCGGGCACTCCGAGTGCCGCCTGCGGCAACAGCTCCACGCCCAGCTCGCCGAACAGCAGCGCCTGCAGCTCGGCCAGCTTGCCCTGGTTGTTGGATGCCAGAACGATCTTCATATGGGTTTACTCCGCCAGCGCCTGTGCCTGCAAGGCCTGCAGTTCCAGGATGCCCTTCTCGGCCAGCGCCAGCATCTGGTCCAGCTCGGCGCGGCTGAACGGCACGCCTTCGGCCGTGCCCTGCACCTCGATGAAGCGGCCAGCGCCGGTCATCACCACATTCATGTCGGTATCGCAAGCGGAATCTTCCACGTATTCCAGATCCAGCACCGGCACGCCATCGACCACGCCGACGGACACGGCTGCCACCGGCTCGATCACCGGGTTGCTGGTCAGCTTGCCGCTGCGGATCAGGCCATTCACGGCATCGCAGGCAGCCACATAAGCACCGGTAATGGCCGCAGTGCGCGTGCCGCCATCGGCCTGCAGCACGTCACAGTCGAGCACGATGCTGCGCTCACCCAGCTGCGCCAAGTCGAACACGGCGCGCAGCGAGCGGCCGATCAGGCGCTGGATTTCCTGCGTGCGGCCGGACTGCTTGCCGCGGGCGGCCTCGCGGTCAGAGCGCGTGTGGGTGGAACGCGGCAGCATGCCGTATTCGGCGGTGACCCAGCCTTCGCCACTGCCACGGCGGAACGGCGGCACCTTTTCCTCGACGCTGGCCGTGCACAGCACCTTGGTGTTGCCAAACTCCACCAGCACCGAGCCTTCGGCGTGGATGGTGAAGTGGCGCGTGATGCGTACCGGGCGCAGCTGGTCAGGGGCACGCCCTGCAGGACGGGAAGCAGTCTGGGTCATGGAATCTACGAGAAAGAAAATGCGGGACGGACAGGGGCGCGGAAAGCCGCCTGGCAATGGTGCCGTATATACTGCACCATTGCCGGCCATAGACGGTCAGGCCCTCCCCTGCCAGAGAGAAAATCCATGCCAGTTTACAGCATGACAGGTTACGCCAGCCTGCAATCCACCCCGAGCACCGCGTCTGCCGACCACAGCGAGACGCCGCCTCCCCCTGGCGCCTGAGCCTGGAAGTGCGCTCGGTCAACAGCCGCTTCCTGGACCTGCACTTCCGCCTGCCGGACGAGCTGCGCCCCTATGAGAACACGCTGCGCGAACAGCTGCAAAAGCAGCTGCGCCGCGGCAAGGTCGAGCTGCGCGCCAGCCTGGAGCGCACTGGCAGCCTGCCCGATCAGCTGCAGGTGCCCGGCGTGCTGCTGCTGCAAAAGCTGGCCAGCGCACAGGACACCATCCGCACCTGGCTGCCCGATGCCGCCCCGCTGAGCGTGGCCGACGTGCTGCGCCTGAGCCCGCCCTCGCAACCAGCCCTGCTGCCCGAAGCCGAGTTGCGCCCCTGGATCCAGCAGGCCGCCGACCAGCTGCTGAACCAGCTGCGCGAAGCACGCGAAACCGAAGGCCGGCAGCTGGCCGACAGCCTGCTGCAACGCGTGCAACAGCTGCGCGCCCTGTCCGCCGAAGCCGAACCGCTGATCCCGCAGGTGGTCGTCGAGGCACAGCGCCAGCGCTTTCTCGACAAGTGGAAAGACGCGCTGCAGGCCGGCAGCAGCAGCGGCAATGTCTCGCGCGATGCGGCACAGGATCGCGCGCTGGCCGAAGCCGCCGCGTTCTCGCTGCGCATCGACGTGGCCGAAGAGCTGACGCGCCTGCAATCGCACCTGGACACGATCGAGGACCTGCTCAAAAAAGGCGGCGAACTCGGCAAGCGCCTGGATTTCTTGATCCAGGAACTGCACCGCGAAGCCAACACGCTGGGCTCCAAGTCGGCCTCCAGTGACACTTCCCGCATTGCCATGGACATGAAGGTGCTGGTCGAGCAGATGCGCGAGCAGGTCCAGAACATCGAATAATCCCGAACCCGACATGCAGAATCACGATTACCCCGGCAACCTCTACGTCGTCGCGGCCCCCAGCGGGGCCGGCAAATCCAGCCTGGTGCGCGCCCTGATGGAAGTGGACAGCGGCGTCCGCGCCTCGATCTCCCATACCACGCGCGCGCCGCGCGGCCAGGAAGTGGATGGCCGCGAATACCATTTCGTCGATACCGCCCGTTTCGAGCAGATGGTCGCCGACGGCCAGTTCCTGGAATGGGCGCAGGTACACGGCAATCGCTACGGCACCTCGCGCCAGGCCGTGATCGAGCGGCTGGACCAGGGCGATGACGCCCTGCTCGAAATCGACTACCAGGGCGCGCTGCAGGTGAAACAGATCTTTCCGCAAGCGGTGCTGATCTTTGTCATGCCGCCAAGCTGGGAAGAACTGCGCTCGCGCCTCGAACGCCGTGGCGAAGACAGCGCCGACACCATCGAGCAGCGCCTGCTCAATGCGCGCACCGAACTGGCGCAGGCGAAATCTTTCGATTACGTTATAATCAACGAATTGTTCGAGCGTGCACTTTTTGATCTCAAGACCATCGTGCACGCCCAGCGACTCAAGTACGCTTCGCAGCGCCGCGCCAAGGCTGATACCTTCGCCGCCCTGCACATCACCGATCCGGAGTAATCGCTTCATGGCACGCATCACCGCCGAGGACAGCCTCGAGAAAATCCCCAACCGTTTCCAGCTGGTACTGGCCGCCACCTACCGCGCCCGCATGCTGAGCCAGGGCCACGCCGCCAAGCTCGAAAGCCGCAACAAGCCGGCCGTGACCGCCCTGCGTGAAATCGCCGACGGCCACGTGGGCCTGGAAATGCTCAAGAAAGTGCCGACCTGATCCCCTCAGGTCCGACGCACCACAAGGCATCCGCTGAGATGCCTTTTTTGCGCCCGTTGAAAATATGCTGCAGCGCAACATTCCATTCGGTTAACCCTGAGCTTCATGACAGTCAGGTAACATCTCGGTTAACATGGAATGTCCTGCCTACGCTGAAAAATCGTGAGCCGAGACACCATGAATTCGCCTGCTGAAATTGCCTCTGCCGCCAGCTTTGCCGGCCTGCTCGAGAAACTGGATTACCTGCCACCCGATGAGGTGGTACAGGTTCGTAATGCCTACAAGTTCGCCGACCAGGCCCACCTGGGCGTGACGCGCAAGAGTGGCGAGCCCTACATCACCCACCCGATCGCGGTGGCCGCGCTGTGCGCCGAGTGGAAGCTCGATTCCAGCACGCTGATGGCTGCCCTGCTGCATGACACCATGGAAGACTGCGGCGTCACCAAGATCCAGATCACCGAGGATTTCAACGCCACCGTGGCGCACCTGGTCGATGGCGTGACCAAGCTGGACAAGCTGCAGTTCAGCAGCCGCCAGGAGAACCAGGCCGAATCGTTCCGCAAGATGCTGCTGGCCATGGCCGACGATGTGCGCGTGATCCTGATCAAGCTGGCCGACCGCACGCACAATATGCGCACCATGGACGACATGAAGCGTGACGCGCAGATGCGCATCGCCACCGAGACGCTGGAAATCTATGCGCCCATTGCCAACCGCATGGGCCTGAACAACACCTACCGCGAACTCGAGGACCTGTCCTTCAAGTACCTGCACCCCTGGCGCTACCGCACGCTGAACAAGGCGATCGAGCGCGCGCGCAGCCGCCGCCGCCATCTGGTGCAGGAAGTGCAAGCCAACGTCGAAGCGGCCTTCTCTGCCGCCGGCCTGAAGGCGCGCATCTTCACACGCGAAAAAACCATCCTGTCGGTCTACCGCAAGATGGACAAGAAGAAGCAGAGCTTTGCCCAGGTCTACGACATCTTCGGCTTCCGCATCATCGTCCCGAGCAACTCCGATTGCTATCTGGCGCTCGGCATCCTGCACTCGCTCTACAAGCCGATGCCGCAACGCCTGAAGGATTTCATCGCGATCCCCAAGGACAACGGCTATCAGTCGCTGCACACCACCCTGGTCGGCCCGGCCGGCGTGCATATCGAATTCCAGATGCGCACCGAAGCGATGCACCTGGTGGCCGAAACCGGCGTTGCCGCGCACTGGCAGTACAAGAGCCCGGAGCAGGCAGCCCAGGCCCAGCAGGACAAGGCGGCCGGCAAGCCGGCCAACTGGCTGAAGAACCTGCTCGATATCCAGAAGGAAACGCTGGATTCGCACGAATTCCTGGACCACGTGCGCCTGAACGTGCTGCCCGACGACGTGTTCGTGTTCACGCCCAAGAACCGCATCATGTCGCTGCCGCGTGGCGCCACCGTAATCGACTTTGCCTACGCCATCCACAGCGACGTGGGTGACCAGGCCGTATCCTGCACCATCAACAACCGCGAGGCACCGCTGCGTACCGAACTGGTCAGCGGCGACCGCGTCGAAGTGCATACCGAGGAAGGCTCCAAGCCGAATCCGGCCTGGCTGAGCTTTGTGCGCACGGCACGTGCGCGTTCGCGCATCCGCAACCACCTGAAGGTGCAGTCGCGCGAGGAGGCCCGTGCCCTTGGCCTGCGCCTGCTGCAACAGGCCTATCGCGCCGAAGGCCTGGAGCATCTGCCCGAGCCGGCCACGCAGCAGGATGTCTGGGACAAGGTGCTGCAGCAGGCCAGCACCAAGAGCCTGGACGAGCTGCTGATCGATATTGGCCAGGGCAAGCGCATCACCAGCGTGGTGGCCAAGCACCTGGCGCAGCTGATGACCGAGCTGGGCGAGCGCCCCGATGCGGTGCTGATGAGCATGCAGCGCTTTGGCGGCGAAGACCCGATGCTGCAGCAGGTGATCACACTGGACGGCAGCGAAAAATCGTCCGTGCAATACGCCTCCTGCTGCCACCCGCTGCCAGGCGACGATATCGTCGGCTACCTGAGCCGCGGCGAAGGCCTGGTGGTACACACTGCCGAATGCCCGAACGGCAAGCGCCTGCAGGTCAAGGACAGCGAGCGTTTTGTCCAGGTCGAATGGGCCGAGCACCTGCCGCAGCGCTTCCTGACGGCGATCACGGTAACCATCCACAACCGTGTCGGTTCGGTCGCCAACGTCACCGGCGCCATCGCCAATGCCGATGCCAACATCGTCTACATCAGCATGTCCGACGACATCCAGCAGGAAGTGATGGACCTGCGCCTGATCCTGCAGGTACGCGACCGCGTGCACCTGGCGCGCGTGATGCGTGCCGTGCGCCGGCTGCCGTCGGCGATCCGCGCCATGCGCGTCAAGTCGGCCTGAACCATGCCAAGCGCGTGGATGGAGTTCCTGTCATGCAATCCAGGCAGCACTGGGAAAACGTCTACAGCCGCAAGCCAAGCACTGAGGTCAGCTGGTTCCAGGAGCATGCGGCCCTATCGCTGCAACTGATTGCCGATCACGGCGCGCCGCTGTCAGCGCCGCTGATCGATGTCGGTGGTGGTGCCTCGACCTTGGTGGACGATCTGCTGCAGCGCGGCCATACCGACCTCACGGTGCTGGATCTGTCTGCGGCCGCCTTGGCCACCGCCCGCCAGCGGCTGGGAGCGCATGCCAGGCAGGTGTGCTGGCTCGAAGCCAATGTGCTGGAGGTGGCGCTGCCACGACACCACTACCGCATCTGGCACGATCGCGCCGTATTCCACTTCCTGACCAGCGCCGCGGAACGCGAGTCCTATGTACGACAGGTGCTGCATGCGGTGCAGCCCGGTGGCCTGGTGATTGTGGCGACCTTTGCCGAAGATGGGCCTGAGCAATGCAGCGGCCTGCCGGTGGTGCGCTACAGCGCCGATGCCCTGCATGGCGAGTTCGGCGAGCCGTTCGAGTTGCTTGGCCATCTGCGCGAAGACCATACAACGCCCGGCGGCAACGAGCAGAAGTTTGTCTACTGCTTCTGCCGCAAGGTGTGAGCGACCTTACCCCATGAGCCGCCTGCACGATTTTTTCCGGCGCTACGAAGCCAGCGCCAACAGCCTGGATCCGGATCAGGCCTGTGCGCTATACACGGCCGAATTTCTGGGCGGTGACCCGACTGGCGTGGCAGTGGGTCGCAATGACGACAGCCTGCGCGAGGCCATGGTGCAACGCAAGGCGCTGTTTGAACAGATCGGTTTTCGTCAGGCGCGCGTGCTGGAAATAGAAGAAACCGTGCTGGATGCGCACTACACCCTGGCCAAGGTGCACTGGCTGATGGTGTTCGAGAAAATCCCCGGTCAGCCGCAGGAATTCCGCTTTGCCATCACCTACGGTGTGCATGACGACGGCAAGGCGCTGAAAGTGGCGTTCTGGATCTCGCATGAGGACGAGCGCCAGGTGATGCAGCAGGCAGGGCTGATCTGAGCCCTGCCGCCGTCATCGGGATCAGCGGTTCGGGCCGTAGATCACCGGCTTGCCTTCATCTTCCACCACCTGGTAGCGGTCATCGCCCAGGCTGGTGATGACAAATACCTTCTTGTCCTTCTCGCCGGAGTAGACCGGCAGGCCGTTCTCTTCGCCGACCTTGCTCAGCTCGATTTCCGGGCCATCGTTCTTCTGCAGCAGCGCAAAGTGCTGCTCGTCCTTGAGCTCTTCGTTGTAGACCGTGGTCAGCTGCAGCATCAGCTTGTCGCCATCCGGGTTGCTCAGTTCCAGGATGCTGGGCAGGTCCTCGGAGCCGACCTGCAGCTCGGCCTCGGAGGCGTCGCTCAGCGGGCTGCTGGCCACCTCGACCGGGGCGGAAGCCGGCACGGAAGCTGTCTCTGCCGGAGCCGATGCCTGCGATGCAGCCGGTTCGGTGGCCGAGTTGTTCTGGCCACAGGCGGCCAGCACGGCAGCCATCAGGGCGGGCAGCAGGAAACGGACGGAAGCATTCATCACAAAAAACCTTTCTTCAGATCAATAAAGACAAACGCCAGCCGTTACCATCGGCTGGCAATAGCCTGACTATGGCACGATCCGCAGGCATGTCGCAAGCAGATGCAACAGCAGCCCCGCTTGTAACGCGGCTGCGATACCTGCGCTTACCGTTCGAAGCGCTTGTTCACGCCTCCGGCGCCGGATATTGCACGTCGATCACCTCGATTTCCTGCACACCGGCTGGCGTGCGCAGCTGCACGCTATCGCCGACGCGGGCGCGCAGCAAGGCACGCGCGATCGGCGCCACCCAGCTGACCTGGCCCTGCAGGTTGTCGACCTCGTCCACGCCGAGGATGGTGATGGTGTTTTCCTCGCCCTCTTCGTCGGCATAGGTGACGGTGGCGCCAAAGAACACCTGGTCACCGCCATGGTGCACGCTGGCATCGGCCACTTCGGCACGTTCGAGCCGGCGCGTCAGGAAACGGATGCGACGGTCGGTCTCGCGCAGGCGCTTCTTGCCGTAGAGATAGTCGCCGTTTTCCGAACGGTCGCCATTGCTGGCAGCCCAGTGCACGATATCGACGATTTTCGGCCGCTCTTCATCGATCAGCTGCATCAGTTCGGCGCGCAGCCGGGCATAGCCCTGCGGCGTCATGTAGTTCTTGATGCCGGCCGGCAGCGCGGGCAGCGCATCGTCCTGATCGTCATCGTCGTCGCGGTCGGTTTCACGCGTGAAGGCCTTGCTCATGACTATCAAAAATCTGTAATATCCATGATTGATTCCGATCAGGATCAAAGAATGAAGGGACGGCCGGTTACAGGTGTACTGGCCACTGCCATGTCCTGCGGCTGGATAATGCCGGCCTCGTAGCCGGCGCGGCCGGCCGCAATCGCATCGCGAAAGCCGGCCGCCATCTTTACCGGGTCATGTGCCTGCGCCACGGCGGAATTGAGCAGCACGGCGTCATAGCCCAGTTCCATGGCCTGCGCCGCATGCGAGGGCGCGCCAATACCGGCATCCACCACCAGCGGCACATCGGGCAGGCGTGCGCGCAGGGTGCGCAGTGCCCACGGGTTGATCAGGCCCTGGCCGGAGCCAATCGGCGCGCCCCAGGGCATCAGGATGCGACAGCCGACATCCAGCAGGCGCTGGCAGCTGACCAGGTCATCGGTGCAGTACGGGAATACCTCGAAGCCGTTGCGCACCAGCTCGTCGGCGGCCTGCACCAGCTCCCAGGGATCGGGTTGCAGCGTCTGCTCGTCGCCAATCACCTCGAGCTTGATCCAGTGCGTGCCCAGCAGTTCGCGCGACATCATCGCCAGCGTGACAGCCTCGCGCGCGCTGCGGCAACCGGCGGTATTCGGCAGCAGATGCACGCCGGTGCTGCGCACGACATCGACAAAGCCGTTGTCGGACTGGGCATTGCGGTCAATGCCGAGCTGGCGGCGCAGCCCCAGCGTCACTACCTGTGCGCCCGATGCCAGGATCGACTGGCGCAGCACTTCGGGGGATGGGTAGCCGGCGCTACCCAGGAAAAAACGGCTTTCCAGCGTCACATCGCCTATCTGCCAGCTCATGGCTCAACCTCCCACAATCGCCTGGAAGCAGGTCACGGCATCGCCGGGCTGCAGGAGGTGTGCCGGGCGCGCATCGCGTGCCACGAAGCTGCCGTTGACGGCAGTGGCGTGACTGGCCGGATCCAGCCCGCGCGCCAGCAGCAGGTCCTGCAGCGTGCTGCCGGCCGGCAGGCTGAGCGGCTCGCCATTGAGCTGCAGCTGCAACGTGGCAGCGGCATCCGGAATCTGGGGGGACAGGGAAGGGGCAGTCATGCAGGGAATCCTGTAGGCAAAAGCGAATGATAGCGCCAGCCGCAAGACTGGCAGGCAATACCCATGGCATGGGGGCAATAGCGGCAAAAGCAAGCGCGCCGGGCTGGGGGATAGCCCCAGCTATGACCGGCCGATGGAATCTGCCTACAATGGCACATCTGCTCCGGGGTGTGTGCCTATCGCTGATACCGATAGGCAGGCTGAGATGGCTGACAGGCCGAACCCGCGAACTTGACCCGGCTCATACCGGCGTAAGAAGAGCAAGCTGCCCTCCCCTTGCCTTGGCAAGGCGCGCCCCGCGCGAACATCTGGCCAGCCCTCCGGAGCACTGTTTTACCCTCTGGAGACCCGCCATGAACGCGCCCGATACCATCCCCCAGCCCCCGGCAGACCTGAACCAGCTGCTCACCCTGACGCGTGACCCGCTGCCTGCCTCGCGCAAGGTCCTGCAGGCCGGCCAGCAACCCGGCGTGGCCGTGCCCATGCGCGAAATCGCGCTGACCAATGGCGAGCTCGTCACCGTCTACGACACGTCCGGCCCCTACACCGACCCGCAGGCGCAGATCGACGTGCGCCACGGCCTGCCGGCGCTGCGCCAGCAGTGGATCGAGGCGCGCGGTGATACCGAAGCCTACGAAGGCCGCCTGCACCACATTCTGGACGATGGCGGCAAGCTGGACGAACGCGACGCCGAGCGCATCGAGGTGCTGCGCCGTGAAGCCGCCGCGCTGCAACGCCAGCCGCGCCGCGCCAGGGCCGGCAGCAACGTGACGCAAATGCACTATGCGCGCCAGGGCATCATCACGCCCGAGATGGAATTCATCGCGATCCGCGAAAACGGCAAGCGCGAGTGGATGGCCGAATACCAGTCCGACCTGAACCGCGAAATGCGCCTGAAGGGCAACGGCCTGGGTGCCAGCATCCCGAAGATCATCACGCCCGAATTCGTGCGTGACGAGGTGGCCCGTGGCCGCGCCATCATCCCGGCCAACATCAACCACCCGGAAATCGAGCCGATGATCATCGGCCGCAACTTCCTGACCAAGATCAACGCCAACATCGGCAACTCGGCCGTCACTTCCAGCATCGAGGAAGAAGTCGAGAAGCTGGTCTGGTCGATCCGCTGGGGTGCCGACACCGTGATGGACCTGTCCACCGGCAAGAACATCCACACCACGCGGGACTGGATCATCCGCAACAGCCCGGTGCCGATCGGTACCGTGCCGATCTACCAGGCGCTGGAAAAGGTCGGCGGCATTGCCGAAGACCTGACCTGGGACATCTACCGCGATGTGCTGATCGAGCAGGCTGAACAAGGCGTGGACTACTTCACCATCCACGCCGGCGTGCGCCTGCCCTATATCCACCTGACGGCGAATCGCCGTACCGGCATTGTCAGCCGCGGCGGCTCTATCCTGGCCAAGTGGTGCATTGCCCACCACAAGGAAAACTTCCTGTACACGCATTTCGAAGAGATCTGCGAGATCATGAAGGCCTATGACGTGAGCTTCAGCCTGGGGGATGGCCTGCGCCCCGGCTCCAACGACGACGCCAACGACGAGGCCCAGTTCGCCGAACTGCGCACGCTGGGCGAGCTGACGCAGATCGCCTGGAAGCACGACGTGCAGACCATGATCGAAGGCCCGGGCCACGTGCCCATGCACATGATCCAGGCCAACATGGAAGAGCAGCTCAAGCATTGCCACGAGGCGCCCTTCTACACCCTGGGCCCGCTGACCATCGACATCGCACCGGGCTACGACCACATCACCAGCGCGATTGGCGCAGCCATGATCGGCTGGATGGGCACCGCCATGCTGTGCTACGTGACGCCCAAGGAACACCTGGGCCTGCCGGACCGCAATGACGTGAAGCAGGGCATCATCGCCTACAAGATTGCCGCGCACGCCTCCGACCTGGCCAAGGGCCACCCGGGTGCCCGCGCGCGCGACTCGGCGATCAGCAAGGCACGCTTCGAATTCCGCTGGATGGACCAGTTCAACCTGAGCCTGGATCCGGATACGGCACTCGCCTTCCACGACGAGACGCTGCCCAAGGACAGCAGCAAGGTGGCACATTTCTGCTCCATGTGCGGTCCCAAGTTCTGCAGCATGAAGATTTCCCAGGAAGTGCGCGATTACGCCGCCCTGAAGGAGGAACAGGAAAAAGGCATGGCTGAAAAGAGTGCCGAGTTCAAGGCCGGTGGCGGCGAGATCTACGTACCGGTAGACGCCCAGCAAGGCTGATAAGTCGCAAGGCAGGTGCAACCCACCTGCCTTTTTTGTGGCTTTTACTATATACTTTGATAAATTATTTCCCTTCTAGGAGAACGCTATGAACGTCGGTGGTATTGATCGCATCCTGCGCATCGTGGTTGGTCTGGCCCTGATCCTGGGTGCACCCCAGCTGCTGGGCTATGTCGGCAGCAACTGGGCCTGGATTGGCCTGCTGCCGCTGCTGACCGGCCTGTTCCGCTTCTGCCCGGCCTACAAGCTGATCGGCGCCAACACCTGCCCGATGAAGAAGTAATCCGGTCATCCAGGAGGTCCCCCATGAGCATCCCCGAGTACAAGAGCCATATCAAGGACATCTCGGCCGGCCTGGCCACCATGCGTGCCGACCAGCCGGACCTGATGAAGGCATTCAACGAGATGGCCGCTGCCGCCACGCGTGACGGTGCCCTGAGTGAAAAGCAGAAGGAACTGATCGCGCTGGCACTCGGCGTGGCCTCGCACTGCGATGCCTGCATCGGCTTCCACATGAAGGCGCTGGTGCGCCTGGGTGCCACGCTGCCGGAAATCGAGGAAACGTTGGGCATGTGCGTCTACATGGGCGGCGGCCCGTCCCTGATGTACGCATCCAACGCGCTGGCCGCCTACAAGGAATTCACGGCTCAGGCTTGATCCCCTCTGCTGGCAGCTTAGTCTGCGAGCATTCCGGCCTGCGGTGCTGTTGCCCGCAGGCCGTTTTTTATGGCTGGCGTGGTGTTTTCTTGCCCTTGGACAAGACGCGGCGCATCCTACTTGGGATAATCCCCGGCATGCAAACGAATCACACCGCCCCGCTGTCCGCCGCCTCCTCTTCCGCCACGCTGCAGGTACCTGCGCGCATCGGCATTGCCGGGGCCGGCGTACTGGGGCGGCTGCTGGCCTGGCAGCTGGCCGCTGCTGGCCATCAGGTCACGGTATTCGACCCGGCCTGCGGACCGGCACCGGACTACGACCAGCCACGTGCGGCAGGCTTTACCGCCGCCGGCATGCTGAGCCCGCTGGCCGAGCTGGAGTGTGCCAACTGGGCGCTGGCCGATCTGGGTTGGCGCAGCATCCGCCTGTGGCAACAGGTGGTGGAGCAGCTGGCTACGCACGGACAATCTGTCTTTTTTGCACAGCGCGGCAGCCTGATGCTGGCGCACGGCACCGACATGGGCGCAGCACAGCGCCTGCTGGGCAGCCTGCAGAGCAAGGCCCCTGCCGGGCACACGGCGCCGCTGGCTACGCCGCTGAGCGCTGACGAGTTGCGGACGCTGGAGCCCGGCATTTCCCGCCAGCTGCGTGGCTGGATGCTGGAGCAGGAAGGCCAGATCCACACGGTCGAGGCGCTAGTCGGCCTGGCACAGGCAGCCACGGCCCTCGGTGCAGATTTCCGCTGGGGCACAGCGGCGCAGCAGGTGACGCCGCACGGCATTGATGGCGAACGCTTTGACTGGGTATTTGATGTGCGTGGCCTGGGCGCACGCGAAGGCAATAGTGGCATCGCTGCCAGCACGTCACGGATCAATGTCGACTTCGTGCAGCAGCTGCCAGCCGGCAGCGCCCTGCCCGACCAGCCGACGCGCGGCGTGCGCGGCGAGGTGTTCTGGCTGCACGCGCCCGGCGTGGAACTGCACCGCCCGCTGCGCCTGATGCACCCGCGCCACCGCGTCTATGTGGTGCCGCGCCCGGGCGACCTGATCGTGGTGGGCGCCAGCGAAATCGAGAGCGAAGACCGCAGCCCGGTGAGCCTGCGCAGCACGGTCGAATTGCTCGCCGCGGCACACGCCGTGCTGCCGGAGCTGACCGAAGCGCGCGTGATCCATAGCGAAAGCAATCTGCGCCCGGCACTGCCGGACAATATGCCGGTGATCCAGGTCACGCCCGGCCTGACGCGCATCAACGGCCTGTTCCGCCATGGCTGGCTGATTGCGCCAGCGCTGGTAGAAAACGCGCTGGCGGTATCGGCGCTGGCCTGATCAGGCCGGCCGCTGGCCAAACATGATGACCAGCATGCCGCTCAGGCACAGCGCAATGCCGATGCCATCGGCCATGCTGGGACGCACGCCATCGACCAGCCAGAGCCAGACCAGTGCCGCGCTGATATAGACACCGCCATAGGCCGCATAGACGCGGCCGGAAGCCTGCGGGTGCAGCGTGAGCAGCCAGGCAAACAACGCCAGACTGGCGGCCGCCGGCAGCAACCACCAGATACTGTGGCCCTGACGCAGCCAGAGCCAGGGCAGATAGCAGCCAACGATCTCGGCCACGGCAGTGGCGATGAACAGGCCCAGGGTCTTGAGGGTTTCCATGGCGGCGCAGTTTACAGCGAATAGCGTACCGGCTGTTCACTGACCGCTTCCCGCACGGCGGCAATGCGTTGTACAAAGCGATCGGGATCGCCCAAAAAACCATCTTCGTAGGCAATCACGCGCCAACCCGGGCCAGCTTTTGCCAGCTGTTGCAGCAATTCACCGGGCTGCAGCAGGAATTCAGGACTGGAGGGCCGGCCCACACTGGCATTGCCGTCGGCAAAGGTTTCGTACAACAACACGCCACCGGGCTGCACGCTGGCAAACAGCTGCGGGAACAGCGCACGCCACAGGTAGTTGGTGACGACCACGCCGCCAAACTGGCGATCCGGCAGCGGCCAGGGGCTGCCGTCTTCCAGATCGGCCTGCACGGTGTCGCCCCACTGCGCGGCCTGCTGCAGGCTGTCCGGGTTGCGATCGATGCCAAGAGGCTGATAGCCCTGCTGCGCCAGCCAGCGCATATGGCGGCCGGAGCCACAGGCGACATCCAGCACCTGGGTGCCGGCAGGAATCAGAGGAGTAAAGCGGCGGATCCAGCTGGAGGGCTGGGGAATAGGAGTGGTCATGATGGGCAAGCTACAGGATCGGCAGTCAGTGTCAGACCTGACTGTAGCTGGCCTGGATCAGCCTTGCAGCAAGCGTTGACAAGACGATGTACGCGTTCAGAGCTTGACGTTGACGATGGTGGCCTGCATCAGCGCCACCAGCTTGGAACTCTCGCCGGTATAGGCATGGACTTCACCGGTGCAGACGGTGAGCATCTTGCCGGCATTGGTGACCTTGCCGATGGCGACGAAACGGTCACCAATGGCCGGGCGCAGCAGGTTGATCTTGAACTCGGCGGTGACGACTTCGCAGCCTGCCGGAGCCTTGGTCAGCGCAGCGTAACCACAGGCGCTGTCCACAATGCTGGTGACGGCGCCGGCATGGATAAAACCCTGCTGCTGCGACAGGTGCTTCGAAAACGGCATGGCGATCTGCACTTCGCCTTCCTGGGCCAGCAGCAGTTCGGCGCCGAGGGTGGCCATCAGGCCCTGCTTCTGGAAGCTGTCGGCAATGCGCTGGGCGATATCGCTCATGGGAATCCATCCTTCTGGTGAAAATCCGATGCTAGTTGACAGCAACGTCAATCTGGCTACGGAGTTTCACTAGGAACGCCTAGCGGATTCAGAGCAGGCTCAGCAGTTCACGTGTGAGATCGGCAGCGGGAATCGGCTTGCAGCCGCTGGCGTTCTGGCCGGACCAGAGCGGCGTGAAATCGCCCGATCCCTGGCTTTCGGCCTTGGCGCGCAGCGGCGCCGAGGCGGCGGTAGCCAGCGGGAACGCCGGCGCCAGCGGGTTCATCGGGCCGAGCTCACGCATCATGCGGTTGACAATGCCACGCGCGGGGCGGCCGGAGTAGATGTTAGTGAGCGCGGTGTGGCGCGCCTGCGGGCTTTGCAGCGCGGCGCGGTGAATGGCGCTGGTCGTGGCCTCGGGGCAGCACAGGTAGGCGGTGCCCACCTGCACGCCGGCCGCACCCAGGTCGACGGCGGCCTTGACGCCACGGGCATCGGCAATGCCGCCAGCGGCGATCACGGGCACCTTGACGGCATCAAGCACCTGCGGCAACAGCGCAAAGGTGCCAATCTGGGTGCTGATGTCATCGCTCAGGAACATGCCGCGATGGCCACCGGCCTCCACGCCCTGCGCAATGATGGCGTCCACGCCCTGCTGCTCCAGCCAGATCGCTTCTTCAACCGTGGTGGCGGAGGACAGGATTTTGGCACCGGTGCTACGCACGCGATCCAGCAGGTAGCCGTCTGGCAGGCCGAAGTGGAAACTGACCACCTTGGGTGGATACGCGCAGAGCACATCGGCCATGTCGTCGTTGAACGGCATGCGCATCGGGCCTGGCGGGAAGGCATCCGGATCAATCTCCAGTTCATGGTAGTAGTGGCCAAACAGGCCCTTCCAGACCGCCGCCCGGCCCCGGTCCAACACCGGGGGCTGGTGGGCGAAGAAGTTGAGGTTGACGGGGTTGGCGGTCTTGTCGCGGATGGTGCGCAGCTCCTGGTCCAGCGTCTCGGGGGTGAGCATGGCGCAGGGGAGCGAGCCCAGGGCGCCGATGCTGGAGACGGCTATGGCCAGGGTGCTGTTTTGCGACCCGGCCATGGGGGCCTGGATGAGGGGGTGCTGGAGGTTCAGGAGGGTTTGCAGGCGCATGGCTGCGGTCACTCCACCACCACCGCCGTCCCGCTAGCCGACACCATCAGCATCCCGTTGCCCTGCCCCATCACCTCATAGTCCAGGTCAATGCCCACCACGGCATTGGCCCCCAGCGCCTGGGCACGCTCCTGCAGCTCCAGCATGGCAATGTCGCGCGCCTTCTGCAGTTCGCGTTCGTACATGCCGGAACGGCCACCGACGATATCGCGCAGGCCGGCAAACAGATCCTTGAAAACGTTGGCGCCCAGGATGGCCTCGCCGGCAACCACGCCGCAGTATTGCGTGATGCGCTTGCCGTCGATGCTGGGGGTGGTGGTGACGATCATGGGATTTCTCCTGAAGGGGTGGCACAACTGGCATGCCCTGCCCCGCTGCACAGCGAGGAAGAGGCACCGCGCTTCACATCATGCCATGACGCCATGACGGACGCGAATGTCTCGAATGCCGCCTCTTCTCCGTATAAACCCCGGGTATCAAAACTCTGTCAATTCCCATTTATCGAGAATATGACATATAAAAATCCTTTTTCTACTTAGCCATGAACTCCCCCGTGGGGTATAACGCCTAAATTCAGCCGCCGCCAAAGGTGGTCGGCTGGAGCGAAGGGTTATGTCGCATATTTATCCCGCAGCACCCGAAATTCAGAGAGAGCGGCTTCGCCATGAACGATGGATGCATCCAAGAGTTCTCGATATGCCGTTTCATCCAAGATGTGATCTGGAATTGTGCGTAGGATTGGGTCTGGTTTGAGCCTCGCGCGTAGAGGAAGCGTTGGGAGCGGCTCTTTTCGCAACATGCGGGTGTATGGGCCAAGCGACTGCATCACTACGCCGAAGAGGTCGTGCTTCTCTTTAAGAGCGAAATACGTTGCTTTGTCCTCTTCCGTCATGCGCTCAAACCAGGCTGGAAGTAAGGGTTCGGCGTACGTCATAAGTCCGTCGAGCTTCTCGTCTATCTGTTTAGTGAAGTACTCTTCGAACCAACTCTCCTCGAATAGGTCTTGAAACTCTTGCCACGTTACAAGCTTTAAGTTCGTCAAATCACCCGCGGCTACGGCTCCGGATTGAAAACCCTCCATAGAGATGATGTAGCCAATATTGGCACCAATCTCTTGGACTACGGTGCGAAAGCCATGGACCACTGTCTGAGGAATGCGCGATTTCCAATATTTGCATTCGCACGCGATCGCGTACTTCCTGCCGCGTACAGTTTCCTCGGCATAGACATCAAGCTCGACGGCACCTCGTGCTGATTGAATTCTCTTCTCGACTTCGACGGCGAACCCACACTCGGAGAGGATACGTCCGACCTCCGTTTGTAGTGCCTGCCAGCTCTCAGGGTCGTTGCGAGTGATCATGCGATATAACGGACTAGGTAAGCCGCCCGCAGTATGCGGGTCGGCTTGAGCGCCGGGTTAGACCCAAAGCGCAAAAACGAAAGTGACCGCACAGGCCACGGACTACGAAAAACAGAGCTGCCAGCGCTTGCTGCACAAGGGCTAGAGGCCAAAAAGGATTGAAACTGGCGCAACCCACGCAGGCGAAGCCCGAGCAAACGCCAAACACCCAGCGGATGAACGCTTGCGAGGGTAAATGGCGCTTGGATATTCATGGGCTGAAATGGGCAGGAATAAAAAGCAGGCTAACGCTTTGCTCACCGGAAAGTTGGGAGCGCAGCGAGTAACTTTTCCGTGTGCAGCAATTTGTTAGGTGCTTTTTTCACTTAGAGCATGCGATTTCCACTGTTCTTTTACGTAGTCATAGAAACCTTGAACACCGGGAACTTTAACGATTTGAGCGAGCTCTTGCCCTGCCTGAGTAAGCAGAATTTGTCCAATAGATAGTTGATTTTCTTGGCCTTCTTTTATTACCAATTGCAAAAGTTGTCCGCAATAAGCCACCACAAAACTTTTTGGTAACCCTGTCCTGCTAAATCCCGCAAGTGAATTAAACTGAATGAGCCCTAAGCTATCCAAATGAGACAAGCTATTAAAATTAATCCCTAAGTTGTTATAGATTGGGGCTTGGCTATCAAAGATTAAAGGGGTGAAATTTCCAACAGCCCAGCCGAACCTGCATAACGTCTGAAAAAGCTCAGCATCTCTTTTATCAAGATCGCTGAGCAGGTTAATAGTCCTTCTAGAAAATGAGCCTGGTTTGTTTGCCTCGCCTGCAAGAACATTAGCCCATAAAACCTGCATGTCTTCATCAGAAACAATCCTAGACTTATCAAAGAAGTTTGTGACCCAATCGTCTTCCATTTTTGCAGGATCAGATTGTTCCTCAAGAAGAGGAATAGATTTTTTGGTGATTTCCTCCATATTTTCTTGGCGATTAGCTTCTTCTTCGACAAAGCGGTGCATTGCTCTGCGATGCAGGTCAGTAATTTGTATCTCTGATTCTGCTTTAATCAAATTTGCTTCTGCCTGTGCTTTTGCAATACGTTTTATTTGCCAAGGTTCAAATACACCACCAATTGCTGATGAGACCTTTTCAATTAATGTATTGGCAGGCTTAGAAAGCTCACCAAGATTAACTAATGATGTGGAATTATCGTCTGACATTATTTACACCTAACGTTTAAGTTCAGGGACGCGCCGCCGATAGGCGGAGCGTCCCCTGCAACGAAAGGTTAGGCGGTGGTTTGCGGTCACGCACTTGGAGCCGCCTTTCGTTCAGCTTCGGCGGCCTTGCCTAGTGCGTCGATGACGAGATGGAAGGCGGCCAGATCAAAATGGGAGAAGGCATCCGACTCGTAGATGTAGCGCCAATAGACAAATGGGTCATCTCCTTGTGCAATAAGAGCCTGGCGAAATGCCATGGAATCTGTTGGCTTTCCGGAAAGAGTTGAATATGCACCCGCGATCTTGTCCCTTGTTGGCTGGGTCAGCTGATCGTACAGTTCTGAGTACTTATGACATTTCAGCTTTGCGCCTGCATTCTTCAGGTCATTAATCGTCTTCGCTGTCGGGTGATCGATTGCAATGAAGAACTTGAGGAGCAGTTCTACGGCAAAGCTCAGGCACATGATTGCCGGTGCTGCAAAGTCAGCATCTTTGGTTGATTCGAGTACGCCCCGAGTATTGCCCGCAGCCCGAGCGTACGCGTGCGCAATATTGAACAGAGTGCTTCGAAGCGACCGCGCAGGCTGCGCAGCAAGTAGCTGCTCTATGTGTTTTCTATCAGGCGTCATTGCTAACCTCTGATGTATATGGGAGGAACAGTTTCGCCGCCCAACGTTTGAGGTAACCGGATTGCGTAGCAAGTCCGGTTGACCGATGGGTTAGATAACTTAACCAAGCAGTCAATTTTTTGGAATTGCGATGGCGTTCATGGTGAGCAAAGCACCTGGCTTCGGGAGCGCTGCAATACCGATGACCGTCCGCGCCGGATAAGAATTAGAGAAAAATTCTGAATAAGCTCGATTCATTTCTACGAAATCTGAAACATTTATAAGGTTGACTTGAATGTGAGCAATGTCATCTAGTGATGCACCCACAGAGGCAAGAATAGATTGGAAGTTCACTAACACCTGTTTGGTCTGCAGGTAAGCATCTTTTCCCGCGAGTTGCCCAGTTTTGGGATCGATTCCGGGCGTGCCAGAGATGAATATTTGACCGCCTGCCATAACTGCGTGGTTGTATGGGCCGATTGGTTCAAAAAGTTCTGACTGGATGGTTTCTTTTGGCATAAATATCTAACGTGGAGGTCACCGGCGCTGCGAGGCTATATCGCGCAGCGTCCGGTGGACCGCAGGGTTATGCCGCTTGTGCGGCACAGGCACCTTCCTTAGGCATGCTCTTGCCCAGCGAAGAAATGGCTTCAGCAAAGCCGCTTCCGGCACCGCAACGGGATAGTTGCAGCACCTCATTTAGCCCAGACTGACTCGACAGAGTGACTTCCTCGTATCGGCAGATGGGCAGTTCCTTGTTGTCCTTGAATCGTTTATCGGGACCACCAGACTTGTTGACGTACTTCCACGTTCGATCTACGACTTCGGCATCTCGGGGAACAGACTCGCTTTCGATGAATCGAGTTGCGCCTACTTCCACTCGCAGTTCTTGATAGCCAACGGCACCCACGCCGTTCTGGTCATATACGAGAACGCGGTCAGGGAAAAAGTGAAGCGTTTGACGACCTACACCAACAGCGACGGTTTCGATGTTCGTCTTGACGTATGGTGGTTCAGCCCTACGAATAGAAGTGCTCTTTCGGCGGACAAGATCGCTTGCTCCCGCATGATATTTTCGATCATGTACCTTTCCAGACGCCTCGATATGCCAAGCCGCCGCGCAATTGGCAAGCTGGCTCGCGGCCGCGTGAAGTTTGGCATAGGCGGCTTCCATGTCGGAATCGAAGTCATAGAAGAGCACAACGGTCTTTTGTAGGGCGTCTCGCGTATGGGCTGCATATGTTCCAGCAGCGGCAGCGACTGCGAGTATGCCTACGAGCCAAACGGGCCAGCCGGAAGAGAACCCAAGACCAAGCACCGCAACTGAGATAACCGCAACAAAAGGCCACAGGCGAGTCTTTGCGCGCTTTCGGTTTAGCTCGTCCAGAAGCTCTCGGGATGACGAATCGACGATTTGAGAAACATCGGCGGATTCGATTTCCTCCAATGGCGCATGAGTTCCTGGCGGTATTTCAGAAGCCGATGGCGGAAGTGACTGAGGTGGTGAGTTACGGGGAGACGACGATGGAGGAAGCGTAGCGCGATAGTAAAGTCCGCCTCGGCCCATGTGAACGTAGTTACCTCGTGGGCCGACGCCAAAGCGAAGGCCAGTTACACCAGCCGAAACGCCGATTCCTGACTTGGACAGATTGAATCGCAACGGCCCGACACTGATGCTCTTTCTCAGATAGAAGCCCATTGACTAAACCTCCAAGGCGTGAATGTAAGCAGCATAACGTTTGAATTGAGCGACTTGTACGGTTTTTCGCGCAGGTCCGCTCGAATGATGGGTTGGGCGGCGCATGTCAAAACTGAACAAACTGGTAGTCTGAACCCGACGCAACCGAGCCACCAAAGCCAACGTCTTTGCGCATTTCAACGACGATGGCGGTGTACGCGCCCTTTATAGTTGGCTGGTCAACCGACGCCGGATCAGCAGCGCGCTGAACCTGTAACGCAATGAAATGATTGAGTGCAACGAGCACACTGTCGGCGGCCCACAACCATGCAGCGGCGTAAGCGGCGTGAAAGCGCTCTTTCATTTCCGGTGTTCCACCATGCCCAGAGATGAAAACTCGTAGGGCAATGCACATTTCTTCGTAGACACGGCGACGGCGCTCAGTAATTTGGCCCTCAGCAAGTAGGTCAGCCTTGAGGCGCTCTAGCTCGGAAGTGTGGAGAGCTTTAACGCTTTCGACGAGATCAGTGAGGTGGGCGAGGTCTTCCTTCGACGCCAAGTTCTTGCCTTTCTCGGCGACGTAAGAAGGTAGGTAACCGCGCAGAAGTAACCCAGCAATGACGAGCCCGATAACGCTAAGGCTTGATAGAGCGAGTGCGATTAGTTCCATTGATAAATGTGCCGATAAAACGCCCAACGCTTGAGTTAAGCCGAGCCGCGAAGCGGCTTCGGCTTGAACGAATTGTTAGCCTTCTGCCCGCTCACCTTGCTTGTACTGTAATTTCCGGTGGTGCGCCGTTTGCCGGGAAGATGCAGCGCGCCGTGAACTTGCCCTCAACTCCGAAAGAGTTAGATGCGTCGAAGTCGAGCAAGACTTGCGCGTTGCCCGTGGTCTTATTGGCATTGAATGACGATCCAGTCCAGATGTGCATGTCCGCAAGCTCTGGGTGTGTTGTCATTGATTTTGCGGCGTCACTGCACGCCTTGATGGCGGAGGCGCGATCAACGACCTTGTCTGATTGAAACTGGCTGGAACCGCCGGCTTTTAGGTCAGACTCACTAACGTACATACGCTCGCCATTGCGACAATCAACAAAGATGATGATGTTTGACTTTGTGGATCTGTCTGAAGCCTCAGCGATCTCAACAAAGTCACATTTCGGGTTTGAGGCAACATGTAGCGCGGCAGCTTCTCGGGTTGGCTGAAGTCTCGACCAGGCCGCGCCGAGTTTGCTGGCGAGTTTTGGGAAGTCCTTCTTATCGTCAGCATTAAAGACATACGGAGATATTTTTGTCTTTGGATCGACGGTTGCAGCAGGTGCTGCAGCTGGTGCGGGAGTGCTGCTTGAGTTGGAGGTGTTCTTGTCGTTAACGAACGGGGCGATGATGGCAAGGGCAATGAACGCGAGGAGTAAGAAGAGCACGACCTTGAGGCAACCGGATGGACGCTTTTGCTTTGCGCCGCACTTTGGGCAAGCCTCCGCTTTGGTGCTCAACTCACCACCACACTCTTTGCACTTAACAATCGCCACTGTCAGTTCCCCCTGATAGTTGGTTGAAGGCTAACGCTTGAGTTAAGCCGTGCCGCGAAGCGGCATCGGCTTGAACGAATTGTTAGCGATCAAGTCTTCGCTAGCCTCTTCATGACCTCAATTCGCATTTCCATGAACTCATTCAACTCGTCTGACAAGCCTTTTTGTCCGTAGAAGCGCGAACTATCAATGCCCTCATCCGGAACTAGGTTTAGCCGTTTTCTAAGCTCCGCTATGTATGGAGGGTCATAGTCCTCATGAACCGCCCCGGGTTTGGAGGAGGCCCCAACTCTTGAGAAGATGGAGCCATGAACAAGTCCAACAAGTTTTCCCCGGAAGTGCGCGAGCGCGCTGTGCGCATGGTGCAGGAGCATCGAGCCGAGTACCCTTCGTTGTGGGCAGCTATCGAATCGATTGCGCCGAAGATTGGCTGTGTGCCGCAAACCCTGCACGATTGGGTCAAGAGAGCCGAGATCGACGCTGGCCTGCGTGCGGGTACCACGACCTCGGATGCGCGACGCATCAAGGAACTGGAGCGCGAAGTCAAGGAGCTGCGCCGTGCCAATGAGATCCTCAAAACTGCCAGTGCGTTTTTCGCGCAGGCGGAGCTCGACCGCCAGCTCAGGAAGTGAAGGCCTATATCGACCGCCACCGCGATGACTACGGGGTCGAGCCCATCTGCCGGGTGCTGCAGATGGCCCCGTCGTGTTACTGGCGCCATGCGGCCCGGCAACGCAACCCGCAACTGCGCAGCGCACGTGCCCAGCATGACGACCATTTGAAAGCCGACATCCAGCGCGTGTGGCATGCCAACTGGCAGGTCTATGGCGCCGACAAGGTCTGGCTGCAGATGAACCGCGAGGGCATCCGGGTGGCGCGGTGCACAGTCGAGCGGCTGATGCGTACCATGGGCTTGCAAGGGGCACGCAGAGGCAAGACGATGCGCACCACCACGCCGGACACATCAGTGCCGTGCCCGCTGGACCATGTCAACCGGCTGTTTAAGGCCAGCCGGCCCAACGAGCTGTGGGTGTCGGACTTCACGTACGTCAGCACCTGGCAGGGCTGGCTGTACGTGGCCTTCGTGGTGGATGTGTACGCCCGGCGCATCGTGGGCTGGCGTGTCAGCCGCAGCATGCACACGGACTTTGTGCTCGATGCGCTGGAACAGGCCCTGTATGAGCGCCAGCCAGCAGCGCATGCCTTGACGCACCACAGCGACAGGGGCAGCCAGTACGTCAGCATCCGTTACACCGAGCGGCTGGGCCTGGCAGGTATCCAGCCATCAGTGGGAAGCAAAGGCGACAGCTACGACAACGCGCTGGCCGAGACCATCAACGGGCTATACAAGGCCGAACTGATTCATCGCCGGGGCCCCTGGAAGACCAGGGAAGCCGTGGAACTGGCGACCCTGCAATGGGTGCACTGGTTCAACCACGTCCGACTGCTCACGCCGATCGGGGGTATCCCGCCGGCAGAAGCTGAGGCAAACTACTGGAGGCAACTTGCCGACAGCAACACCTTGGCAGAGGTGTCCACTTAAACCAACCAGCCTCCTCGAAACCCGGGGCGGTTCATCAAATCCTTGGGCCCCCTTCTTCAGAATGCTTTCAGCTACAAGCCCATCCTTCATTACGTCGAGGGTCTTGCCCCTGTCGATAAGGCTGTAATCAAATTTCCCAAGAATCTCGCGAAGATCATGGAGCTTTAGATGCTTCTCACCCTTCTGTTGCTTCCTGGAATTGTGCTCTAGCCAGCGGGCAACCTCGGGAACCTCATCATTTCGGCTCTCGCAGATTTCATGTGCAGCGAGTTTGCGAGTGAACTCGTACATCTCATCGTCATCACATCGGTCAAGCCAGTAGCCGTACTCACTTAGATAGTAGAGCGTGCATAGAAGTGCGGCTCGCTTATTGCCGTTATGAAACGCATGATTTGATGCAATGCTGTGAAACAGCGCGGCAGCCTTTAAGAAGATGGTTGGATACGCATCTCTTCCACCGGCAGTCGCCTGTGGGCGTGCTGCTGCCGATTCGATCGAATTCATCTCCTTGATCCCAGGAGGAGATATCGGATCTTCGCTGTCAGCGAAGAACTCAGTGAGGTAATCGTGGATGAAAATTATTGTGGATGTGTCCATTTTTGATCGCTAACGTGGAAGTAAGCGGGCGCCGGAGCGCGTAGCCCGGAGGGAACCCAAAGCGTAGCTTTGGGCGGTCCGCTTGACTGAAGGGTTAGATTTGGCGCTACAGGAGACCAATTACATCTCCCACTGTTAGATACGTGTAGACCACATATCTATCAGCCTCAACCTGCGACACGATTACGTCATGCGATCCTTTCTGTGCGGCTTGAAAAACACTATCTAGCCGATCGCCTAGAAAGCCGAGGTGTGAGCCCACAATGTGCGAAAACCGCTCTGAACCGGATCGCTCCTCAACAAACGCAATAATTCGATTTATGTAGTTATCTCTTCCAAGCTTGATTGTCTTGGGCTTCCCTCCCACCTCGATGACTTTGTCTTCGCGGGCAGGATATATTGCGTCAGCTAGGTCCTGAAGGATTCTTCTGCAACTGTGCACTGCATTTGACCAATCTTCCGGATTATCGGAGCGCAAATTCTCGTGGACCGCTGACAATTTGTTTGTCGCCTCTGGCACTACGGAACCAATCGCTGAATCTACGCGCTCTCGGATTCTCGAAAAGATGTCGTCCGCGATACCGGAGAACTTAAGCTCATAGTGCTTGCCAAGCGCATATTGATAGATCAGCGTGCGACGCGCAGAGAGCCTCTTGGTCGCCTTTTGAGAGGCATCACGAATTTGCTTCCTCTCGTTCCAGTTGCCTACTGGTGCGTGGACAGTTTGGTAGGGATTAGCTGATGTCACTGACACATCGCGATCTTGAGCAGCGTGCAGAGCTACCTCGGCAATATCCTTGTCGTGCTCCAGTTGCTCAATTGACTCAAGGTACACATAGGTGTTGATCTTTTCGGTCTTCTCGTCTTTAAGCTGATAGCCCCGATTTGCCTTTTCGGCTAAGCGGAAAACCTCTGGCTCCATGCCATTTGGTGTAGTTGGGTAGCCACTTACTTCATATTGAAATATCTGCTGCCACTCAAAGTCATTCAGAAGTCGCGCCAACCGAATCGTTTTGAGGGCGATATTGGTCAATGGAATTTCGCTAAGCTCGATATTCCTCAGGATTTCTTCAGACAAGCCCAATGACTCTTCGAGGGCTTTCCGGTTTGTTGGGATTTGCGACGGCTCGGTCATGTAAAAATCTAACGCCAACGTTAACAGGCGGTTACCAGCAAAGCTGGTAACCGTCCTGTTGAACAACCAGTTAGGCCGTGCGATGGCGTCGGATAAGGTATGTTAGGGATTTGCAACTGACCAAGCCTTTGTTTGCTTAATTGTCTCGAACATTGCCGCGTGAGAGCGTTTGGCCAAGCCAGCGTAGTAGCTAACGCCAGCTTTTACCTTGGCCGTAAGATGAACTGTGTTGCGTCTTGTTCGAATGCCATTTAGTTGGCCAGACAGAGCGCTGTTAATAATGCCTGATTCATGTGCAACGATGATGCGCCATTCGAACGTTGTGTGGGCGACGGTCTCCTCAGGATTCACTGCGTTCCATGTTAATGGTGTTGTGCCGCGAGCGTACTTGCATTGCCATCTTTGTCCTTGAAGCTTGTTTTTGCGATAGGCCTGAACAATAAGGTCAGCAAGCAATGCTTCGGCAACTGAGGCGTAGTCCACTATTTGCGCTCGCACATGCGCAAACTGCTCTTGATTGTTTGCGAGAAGAGCAAGCCCAAGTTTATAGAGCCAACGTGCTCCGTAAAGAGTTTCGGCTAAGGCGGTCTTCATGGCTGGATCTGCCACATGAGAGAATTCGTCCGCTTCAAGCGCTGCAACATCCTTGATGTCATTTTTTGCGAAGTTCGCCATCGCATCAATGATCGCTTGTCCAAACTGTTCCTGAATTATTTTGTTTGACATGTGCTTTCCGAGTTGGTGAGCGAATTTTCTCAGAGAGGCCTAACGCCCTGAGTTCAGCCGCCGCGTAGCGGTCGGCTGCGACGAACAGTTAGGCTTCAGTGCGCAAGGCGCGGGGCTTCTTGCCACCAGTGAGCGCCTTATTCCAAAGCGTGCTGTGACCATATTTACACACCCATAGTTCAAGAACGGTAACGATGATGTCAGGGTCGTTGCGAAGGACGGCTAAAGAGGAGAGTTCATGGTCGATGCTCGGCAAGAATGCGAGAACTTCGTTTCCCGAGAGGACGGAAATGATGAACGGCGACGCTTCACGTTCAGTGGGATGCGCAATGCGGTGCCAGCACTGGCTATGAAATATTTCATCACCCGAAAGAGGCTCATCTGATTCTGTGAACGCGGGTGAAGTCCTCCAACGATCAGAGAGTTTGTTTAGAGATATTCCGACGTAACGGAGGACTTCATTCTGATCAGTCACGAAATATATGCATGGGCCCCGGCGTTCCCAAATAGCCTTATCTAAAAATTCGAACTGCGCTGAAAGCCATGGTCCGCGTCGCCCATCCTTAGGTTTTCTGTACCACTGTCGGCCCCCAACTTCGTTGATTTTGAGAACGGGGTTTGAGGCGCTGACTAAGCTTGAGATAATGGTGTTGGTGGACAGAGACATGAATTTTTAGACTGCGTGGACGGAGACGGATTGTGATGCCTAACACCTGAATTAAGCCGACCCGCGAAGCGGGTTCGGCTTGAATGAATTGTTAGACATCACTGGCATGGCACCAAGCAATTTAGTGGCTTCATGTTTCACGAAGTGAACGAACGCCGCCAACTGATCCGCGCGTGAGGCCAAGCAATCTTCTCCTTGTCCAAGATAAGCCTGCCGGGCTTCAAGCAGTACGGGCTTATGTTGATCTGGCAGACGCTCAATTGCCCAGTTGGCAACGATATCCTTCGGTGCGATCTTGCCGGTTGCTGCGCTGTACCAAATGCGAGACAAGGTAAGCACTACATTCCGCTCATCGCCTTCCCAATCCGGCTGCGAATTCCATAGTTTCAGAGTGTCGCTCAATGCCTTGAATAGATCGCCTTCCGGAACTGGGTTAAAGAAATCCTCTGCGGCCGAACCTGCCAATGCAAGGCTATGCTGCCTTACTTTAGTTAGCAGAATAGCCAGATCAACATCGGTTGTGGCGGGCTCGAAGATGCCCGCAAGAATGTCCTTACGCTGCCACTCCCCGAATTGCAGTTCCCGTCTGGCCGGATAACGCCAAGGGACAACATCACCATGCACGACGATGGTAACTTCCAAGGCGCGGAGAGCCTCACTTTGGCCAGGGGAGGCAGAAATTTCCAAGAGATCTACGACCAGGGCTTGTCGGACAGTCTCATCGAGCTGTGCAGCCACAGTAACCAGCAAATCAATATCACTGTATGGCTTCAGGCCACCGTCCAGTGCAGAGCCGTACAAATGCACGGCCAGCAACGTTGATTCCAGATGACGCTCGATGGCGTTGAGAGCCAGTGATAGCTGTACCGAAATCTCGGCGGGTACTGCGTTACTCATGATGTCTAACGTCCAAGCTCAGGGGCGCGCCGCTTGCGGCGCGTCCCCTGGAGCGCAGTGTTAGCTTGCGCTGCCTCAGAAAAGACGGCATCAGCCAAAAACGCGCTCCACTTTTGGAAAAATTGACCGCGAGGCAAACTCGACTAGACCCGAGAAGAGTTTCTCAAATGCTCTCTCCTGCTCCGCATTTCCCCCAAGCGCGCGGAAAAGGTAAGCAGCTAGCTCTCGACTAGAACTCACAGAGGTAAATGCTTTATTCGCCAATTCCTCAATAGTGTCCATCTCGGCCCAATAACTACTGGAGAAATGGGCGAAGGCTGGGCCGTTTGGCGTTTGAATAGTTCCACTGCGCTGGCTTCCGTCATCCGCAATCGACAGCATTCTGTTTTCAATTGCTGCCTTGAAGGTATTCCAGCATCCGGAGGGCATTTCGCTGTCGGATTTTTTCATAGCGATATACGTTGCGGCGTATGCGACCAACTCTGTTCTAGGATTGTCAGCCAGGTCGTTACCGCCCACATCAGCAAAAAAACTGCGGACGAGTTCAACCGCTTTATCCAATGAGGGATGGAAATTGTCCGCATCCTCTGGGCTTTCATGGTCGGGGGAATCAGATGCCAAACTAGCGCCTGCATTTGATTCTGCCAACCACTTTGATTCCAGCTTCCGCAAGAAGACGAGCGCGAAATCACGGTTCTGGTAATAGTGCTTTACTGAATCGAGGGTGAGCGCGCCAGCAATTTTCTCCGGGACATTTGCGAGATAGGCTGCCTTGTGTGTTTTCATCACCGCGATACAGTATTCTTCATCCGTTCCTTGGAGTTCCAGTAACGGTTCGTAGTAACCAACAGATCGTACGTACGAATCGATTGCCCGGTAGTACAAGATTTCCGGGTCTTTTTCTTGCGCCTCATGTTCATATTCCGAAATCCATTCTTCTAACTCGTCATAGTCTTTGAATGGATATTCTGCTTCTGGCTTTGTAAGGCGAACCTCTTGTTCACGGAACAAGATGATGGACTCATAGTTGCCACGAACAAGGCGAGTATTTCGAAACCCTGACGGGTCTTTGATCGAACCCGCTGCTCGCCACCCGAGTTTCGCTGCCTGTATTCCCAATTGGTGTGCAGGATGCTTGTAAACACGCCAAGCCTTCGATGCTACGAAGGCAAGCAAGATTGCTGCGACTACCCACCAAATCATGAGATGGCTCCAAGCAAGCTAACGTTCAGTATGCACCTCCACCGGTGCATACTTCTATAAAACCGGTATATATTAGTCATATCGTACTACAATCTGATCATAGATCAACAACATAGCCCCAGATATGACCCCGCAGACAGTATATAGCACAGAAGCCAAGCCAAAGCCCCCCAAGCTGCTAGACCAGGTGCGTGAAAAGCTGCGACTTAAGCACTACAGCATACGCACCGAGTCGCAGTATGTCCAGTGGATCCGCCGCTTCATCCTGTTTCACGGCAAGCGCCACCCGCGTGACATGGGCGCATCCGAAGTAGAAGCCTTTCTCACCCACCTCGCCGTCGAGGGCAATGTTGCCGCTTCCACACAGAATCAGGCACTCTCCGCCCTGCTCTTTCTCTACCGCGAGGTGCTGAACAGCAAGCTGCCATGGATGAATGAAATGGTGCGTGCCAAACGTCCCGCCCGGCTTCCCGTCGTGCTGACGCAAGCCGAAGTGCAAGCCGTGCTGTCACGCATGCAAGGCGTGCCCCTGCTGCTGGCCCAACTGCTATACGGCACCGGCATGCGCCTGATGGAATGCATCCGCCTGCGCGTCAAGGATGTGGATTTCGATCGTCTGGAAATTCTTGTCCGCGATGGCAAGGGCGGCAAGGACCGGGTCACCATGCTGCCGCAGAAGCTGGCCGCCGCGCTGCAACAGCACCTCACATGGCGGCGCGCGCTGTATCAGGATGACCTGGGTGCCGGCAAGGCAGACGTGCATTTGCCGCACGCACTGGCCATCAAATATCCCGGCGCCTCCACTCAGTGGGGATGGCAATACATCTTTGTGGCGGCCAGCTATTCCACCGATCCGCGCAGCGGAGTCGTGCGGCGGCATCATCTGGATGAAAAACAACTGCAGCGGGCGTTCAAGCGCGCCGTGCAGGCCGCCGGCTTTGCCAAGCCCGCTACGCCCCACACGCTGCGGCACAGTTTTGCCACACACCTGCTGCAGGCCGGTTACGACATTCGCACCGTGCAGGAACTGCTGGGCCATGCGGACGTGGCAACGACCATGATTTACACCCACGTCCTGAACAAGGGAGGACGCGGCGTCTCCAGTCCTCTCGATATCCTGCAATAAGCGCCCACAAAAAAGCCACGGCTTTCGCCGTGGCCTCTGTCTCCTTGTGCCTCTTATCAGCACAGCCCCCGCACCGTTGCCGGCGCGGAGCTGCCTCTGTAGGGCTTAGTGGAACTGTTCTTCTTCGGTAGAACCGGTCAGAGCCTTCACGCTGGAAGAACCACCCTGGATCACGGTCGTCACGTCGTCGAAGTAGCCTGCGCCCACTTCCTGCTGGTGCGACACGAAGGTGTAGCCCTGCTCACGTGCCTTGAATTCCGGTTCCTGCACCATTTCGGTGTAATGGCGCATGCCTTCGCCTTGAGCGTAAGCGTGGGCAAACTGGAAGGTGTTGTACCAGTTGATGTGGATACCGGCCAGCGTGATGAACTGGTACTTGTAGCCCAGTGCAGACAGCTCGTCCTGGAAGGCAGCGATCGTCTTGTCGTCCAGGTTCTTCTTCCAGTTGAAGGAAGGAGAGCAGTTGTAGGACAGCAGCTTGCCGGGGCAGGCAGCGTGCACGGCCTGGGCGAATTCGCGGGCAAAGCCCAGATCCGGCGTGCCGGTTTCGCACCACACCAGGTCAGCGTAGGGAGCGTAGGCCACGCCACGGCTGATGGCTTGTTCCAGACCGTTCTTCACACGGTAGAAACCTTCCTGCGTGCGCTCGCCGGTCAGGAACGGCTTGTCGTTGGCGTCGTAATCAGACGTGATCAGGTTGGCTGCTTCAGCGTCAGTACGGGCCAGAACGATGGTGGGCACTCCCATCACGTCGGCGGCGAAACGCGCAGAGATCAGCTTTTCGATGGCTTCCTGGGTAGGAACCAGCACCTTGCCGCCCATGTGGCCGCACTTCTTCACGGCAGCCAGCTGGTCTTCGAAGTGCACGCCGGCAGCGCCAGCAGCAATCATGTTCTTCATCAGTTCGAAAGCGTTCAGCACGCCGCCGAAACCGGCTTCGGCGTCAGCCACGATCGGCAGGAAGTAATCCACAAAGCCTTCGTCGCCCGGGTTGATGCCGCGGCTCCACTGGATCTCGTCAGCGCGCTTGAAGGTGTTGTTGATGCGGCGCACCATGGTGGGCACGGAATCGTAGGCGTACAGGGACTGGTCGGGGTACATCGTCTCGGACGTGTTGCCGTCAGCAGCAACCTGCCAGCCAGACAGGTACACGGCTTCCAGGCCAGCCTTGGCCTGCTGCATGGCCTGGCCAGCAGTGATGGCGCCGAAGGCGTTCACGTAGCCCTTCTTGGCACCGCCGTTGACCTTTTCCCACAGCTTTTCTGCGCCGCGCTTGGCCAGCGTGTACTCGGGCTGCAGGCTGCCGCGCAGACGCACGACGTCAGCAGCGCTGTAGCCGCGCTTCACGAGCTTCCAGCGGGGGTTTTCGGCCCAGTCTTTTTCCAGGGCGGCGATTTGTTGTTCGCGGGTCAGTTGGGTCATGGTGCTCTCCAGTTGAGATCAGATTGTGAAAACTTCGGTTCTGCACTTGCGTGCCGCTTGTCTCTTCCACGGTGTCTAGGACACTCTCTTCGCCAGTCGGTTTTGCTTGCTGGCATGGACTCTATGATAAGTCTTCTATAAGAGTGAACCCGTGTCTTATGTCTTATATAAGAGTTTTTTTCTTCTTGATAAATCAACAACTTGCAAACTTCATTCCATAGTGCGGAATAAAAAACCTTTTGGCGAAATCATGCAACATCGGCTCGCCAAGTTTCTTTTCATACTATGAAAGATATTTCTGTTTTGAGAAATTCCATCGCTGTACAGCCGTTCGCAGCATGCCAGATGGACGTGACAGTCCTGTCACAGGCAGCAGCAGGCACAAAAAAGCCAGCTGCGGAAGCTGGCTCGTTGGCAAATAACAGACAAATCAGTCCAGGGCCACATCACTGATCACGATGCCGTCCGCATCCGCATACAGCCAGACGCCCGGGCGCACCGTCACGCCCTGCACCTGCACCGGCACATCCACCAGGCCGACGTGGTTCTTGCGCGGTGGCATCGGCATGCTGCCCAGCGCACGGATGCCGACCTGGCACTGCGCCAGCTCTTCCACGTCACGCACACAGCCATCCACCACTACACCGGCCCAGCCGTTCTTTTCAGCCAGCACGCCGATATTGCCGCCCACCAGCGCCGTGCGCAGAGAGCCGCCACCGGCGACCACCAGTACCCTGCCCGCGCCGGGCGTTTCCAGCGTGGCACGCACGCTGGTATTGTCTTCATGGCATTTCACCGTCACCACCTGGCCGCTGAAACGCGTCACTCCACCAAAGTCACGGAACACCGGCGGCAGCGCGGCAAAGCCGGCCGGCGCGCCATCACGGTGCGGATCACATTGGTCACAGGTAGAAAAAGGCTTGCTCTCGCTCATCGGGATCTCCGGACATGCTGGTTCATGCAACCTGCTGCAGGCTGCCAATCCCGCCATGATAACGGCCTGTGGCAGGGTGCAGACATGCCAAATACGACCGCAATCGCCACTCCTTGTCTTGACAGCTGGTGCCAAGGGGCAAAAAACTGCTATAAATCAGGCATCTCCCCTGACGGCATGCGCAGGGTAGTCGCCCAGGCAGGGTTCAGCACCCATCCTGACACCCCTATCGCAAGGAAACACAACACATGGCAACCAAATCTGAAGCTCCCAAGAAACGCACCCCCAACGCCGCTTTCATGAAGCCGCTGACCCCGAGCGCCGAACTGGCTGCCGTGGTGGGCAAGGATCCCCTGCCCCGTACCGAAGTGATCAAGAAACTGTGGGACTACATCAAGGCCAACAACCTGCAGGATCCCGCCAACAAGCGCAACATCAACGCAGATGACAAGCTGGCCAAGGTGTTCGGCAAGAAGCAGGTCACCATGTTTGAAATGGCCGGCCTGATCGGCAAGCACCTGAAGTAATCTTCAGTCTGCCCACGCAAGAAAGCCGACTCGTCGAGTCGGCTTTCTGCTTTCCGGGGCACAGCCGCCCCTCACGGGGCAGCGCAGCTTCAGACCTCGGTCGGTGCCGGGCTGAACTGGAACTCGCCCGGGGCCAGCACCGGATCCACCGTCACGCGGATCACGCTCTTGGGCGGGAACACGCCCTCGATCAGCTGGCGCGACAGCGGGTTCTCGATGCGCTGCTGGATCGCACGCTTGAGCGGGCGCGCACCAAACACCGGGTCGAAACCGACCTTGGCCAGTTCTTCCAACGCCGCCGGCGTGACGTCGAGCGACAGCTCCAGCTTGGCCAGGCGCGATTGCAGCACCTGCAACTGGATCTTGGCGATCTCGGCAATGTGCGCGGCATCCAGGCCGTGGAACACCACGATCTCGTCGATCCGGTTCAGGAACTCGGGCCGGAAATGCGTCTTCAGCTCGTCCCAGACCGCGTCCTTGATTTCCTGCTGCTCGGAGCCCACCATCGCCTGGATGATCGGCGATCCGATGTTGCTGGTCATCACGATCACCGTGTTCTTGAAGTCCACGGTACGGCCCTGACCATCGGTCAAACGGCCATCGTCCAGCACCTGCAGCAGCACGTTGAACACGTCCGGGTGCGCCTTCTCGATCTCGTCGAACAGGATCACGCTATAGGGCTTGCGGCGCACGGCCTCGGTCAGGTAACCGCCCTCGTCATAGCCCACATAGCCCGGAGGCGCACCGATCAGGCGGGCCACCGAGTGCTTCTCCATGAACTCGCTCATGTCGATGCGGATCAGGTGCTCTTCGGAATCGAACAGGAAACCGGCCAGCGCCTTGGTCAGCTCGGTCTTGCCGACGCCGGTCGGGCCGAGGAACAGGAAGGAGCCAGTCGGACGGTTTGGATCGGACAGGCCGGAACGTGAGCGGCGGATGGCGTTGGCCACGGCGCTGATCGCCTCTTCCTGACCGACCACGCGCTCGTGCAGCTTGCTTTCCATCTGCAGCAGCTTGTCACGCTCGCCCTGCATCATCTTGGCCACCGGAATGCCGGTCGCGCGGCTCACCACCTCGGCGATTTCTTCCGCGCCCACCTGCGTGCGCAGCAGCTGGTTGCCCTTGCTGTTGCCATCGGCAGCGGTTTCCTTGTCCTGCGCTTCCTTCAGGCGCTTTTCCAGTTCGGGCAGCTTGCCGTATTGCAGCTCGGCCACCTTGTTGAAATCGCCCTTGCGGGTGAACTCCTCGATCTGGAACTTGAGCTTGTCCAGCTCCTCGCGCACCTGCTGGCTGCCCTGCGCGGCGGCCTTTTCGCTCTTCCAGATCTCGTCCAGATCAGCGTATTCCTTCTGCAGGCTCAGGATCTCGTCCTCGATCAGCTCCAGGTGCTTTTGCGAGGCCTCGTCGGTTTCCTTCTTCAGCGCCTCGCGCTCGATCTGCAGCTGGATCAGGCGGCGGTCCAGCTTGTCCATCACCTCCGGCTTGGAGTCGATTTCCAGCTTGATGCGCGCCGCGGCCTCGTCGATCAGGTCGATCGCCTTGTCCGGCAGGAAGCGGTCGGTGATATAGCGGTGGCTCAGCTCGGCCGCGGCCACGATGGCCGGGTCGGTGATCTCGACGCCGTGGTGTACCTCGTACTTTTCCTGCAGGCCGCGCAGGATCGCAATCGTGTCTTCCACCGTCGGCTCGCCCACCAGCACCTTCTGGAAGCGGCGCTCCAGCGCGGCATCCTTCTCGATGTACTTGCGGTATTCGTCCAGTGTGGTCGCGCCCACGCAGTGCAGCTCGCCGCGTGCCAGCGCCGGCTTGAGCATGTTGCCCGCGTCCATGGCGCCATCGGCCTTGCCGGCACCGACCATGGTGTGGATCTCGTCGATGAACAGGATGGTCTGGCCCTGGTCCTTGGCCAGCTCGTTCAGCACGCTCTTCAGGCGCTCTTCAAAGTCGCCGCGGTACTTGGCACCAGCCAGCAGCGCCGCCATGTCCAGCGACAGCACACGCTTGCCGCGCAGGCTGTCGGGCACTTCGTTGGCGATGATGCGCTGCGCCAGGCCTTCGACGATGGCGGTCTTGCCGACGCCGGGTTCGCCGATCAGCACCGGGTTGTTCTTGGTACGGCGCTGCAGTACCTGCAGCGTGCGGCGGATCTCGTCGTCACGGCCAATCACCGGATCGAGCTTGCCCATGCGGGCACGCTCGGTCAGGTCCAGCGTGTACTTCTTGAGTGCGCCGCGCTGCGCCTCGGCATCGGCGCTGTCCACGCTCTGGCCGCCACGCACCGCCTCGATGGCGGCTTCGAGACTCTTGCGCGTCAGGCCGTTGGCCTTGGCCGCTTCGCCGGCACTGCCCTTGGCATCGGCCAACGCCAGCATGAACAGCTCGCTGGCGATGAACTGGTCGCCACGCTTGATGGCTTCCTTCTCGGTCGCCTGCAGCAGCTTGCCCAGATCCGGGCCAACCTGCACCTGCTCCTGGCCTTGCACCTGGGGCAGACGATTCACCACGCCCTCGGCCGCTGCCAGCAGGCCGGGCACGTTGACGCCGGCGCGCTGCAGCAGCGAGCCCGGGCCATCTTCCTGGCGCAGCATGGCCACCACCAGGTGGGCCGGTTCGATATAGGCGTGATCCTTGCCCAGCGCGATGCTTTGTGCATCGGACAGGGCTTCCTGGAACTTGGTTGTCAGTTTGTCTAGTCGCATAGGAAAGTATCCTCCTTCAATGCCTACCATATACGTATGATTCGCCCGGTTTCAAGGTCGCGCGTGGCCAACGCTCACGCAAGGTTACACTGTGCCTATCTTCGATGGATCCTGTTGTGTTGCCCATGAATGTCCACCAGATCAGCATCCTCTACGACGCCCTGCAGGATCGCATCCTGTGGCGCGTGAATTTCACCGACGATGCCGGTGAGCAATCGGCCTGGCTGACGCGCCGGCTCTGCCTCGGCCTGTGGCCGCGCCTGAACGAGGTCGTGACCGATCACGTCTCGAAAATGCAGGCCGCGCACGGCACCGGCGCCTCCAGCGTGGCCTTGGCCGACATGGGCACGCGGCAGATGCTGTCTGACCTGAAACGCGAGGAAGTGCGACAGAAAGCCGATTTCAGCAAGCCCTTCGCCGCCACCACCTCCAGCGACGATCCGCTGCTGGTGCATACCGTGCAGATGCAGCCCCTGCCCAAGCAGAAGCGCCTGAAGATCTCCTTGCAGGAAAAGCCCGACGACAGCAAGCAGGCACGCCAGTGGGCCATCGAGCTGGATGAAAAAACCCTGCACGCCTGCATGTCCATGCTGGATGCCGCCCTTGGCCGCTCCGGCTGGGATGTGCCGGATCCGTCTGCACCCGCCAGCGCGGACGGCAGCAAGCCTGCCAGCGACAGCAACCCGCTCGATACCCTGGAACGCCCCAAGTACCTGAACTGATTTCCAACCCGCCGTGACCATCATGCCCCTCTCCGCCCAGCACGACACCAAGCCGCATCGCACCGTGGTCTATCTCTCCGACGGCACCGCGATCACCGCCGAAACCTTTGGCCGCGCCATCATGGCCCAGTTCGACGTGCCGGCACGCCAGACGCGTGTCCCCTTCATCGACACGCTGGAAAAGGCCGACCGCGTGATCGCGCAGATCAATGCCGTGACCGAAAAAGACGGCGTGCGCCCGATCGTCTTCATGACCTTGGTCAACAGCGAGATCGTCGAGCGCATCAACAGCACCTGCAACGCCATGGTGATGGACATGTTCTCCATGTTCATCAACCCGCTGGAAGCCGAACTCGGCGCCAAGTCGCACCACCGTGTCGGCCGCTTCTCCGATGTCAGCAAGAGCGATACCTACCGCGCGCGCATCGACGCCATCAACTACAGCCTGATGCACGACGACGGCCAGACGAGTCGTGACCTGTCACAGGCAGATGTGATCCTGATCGGGGTCAGTCGCAGCGGCAAGACGCCGACCTCGCTCTATCTGGCCATGCAGCATGGCCTGAAGGTCGCCAACTACCCGCTGATCCCGGAAGACTTCGAGCGCATGCAACTGCCGCCGGCACTGCAACCGTTCAAGAGCAAGCTGTTCGGCCTGACGATCCAGCCCGAGCGCCTGAGCGAGATCCGCAACGAGCGCCGCCCCAATTCGCGCTATGCCGACTTGGCCAACTGCCGTGCTGAAGTCGCCGCCGCCGAAGCGATGATGCGCCGCACTGGCGTGCGCTGGCTGTCGACTACCACCAAGTCGATCGAGGAAATCGCCACCACCATCCTGCAGGAACTGGCGCTGGAGCAGCCCGACCTGTAGCCCGGCCGCCGCCCTGCCCTGCGCTGCGGCATCAGCAGCGCATGGTGAGGGCGTTGTCGTCCTTGTAGTCGCGCCGGATATTGATGCTGCTCTTGACGCCGAGCGCGCCAAAGTGTTTCTTCAACCAGGCTGATGCCTGTTCGCGCCCCAGGTCAAACAGCCGCTCCATCATCACGGTATCGGTGGAGCCCTGCGAGTAGGAGCCCAGCTCCCGCATGGTGTCGCCGCCGTCAATACGATGCACCAGCACCTTCTTGTATTCGGGCTCCTGCAGCTTGCCTTCGTCGATCAGGCGGTTGATGAAGCCCACCATTTGCATCTGCGCCAGCAGATTGGTATTGAAGGTGATCTCGTTGATGCGGTCCATGATGGCGGTCGGCGTGGTGGGCACGCCCTCACGCGTCAACGGGCTGATCTGCACCAGCAGGATGTCGGCCGAGCGGCATTGGGCAATCAGCGGCGTGATCGGCGGGTTGGCGACATAGCCGCCATCCCAGTAGGTGCGCTCGTCCACCGTGACCGCCTGGTAGACCTGCGGCAGGCAGGTCGAGGCCACCACCGCATTCAGCGACAGTTCGCGCTTGGTGAACACCTCGGCCTTGCCGGAGCTGACTTCGGTGGCCGAAATGAACAGCTTGGGGCCGTTGCGATGGGCGCGGATCGCCTCGAAATCGATCTCGCGGCTCAGCAGCGCCCGCAGCGGATTCAGGTCCAGCGGGTTCATGCTGTAGGGCGAGGTGAACTGCATCAGCGCATTGCCCAGCATGCGGCCCGGATCGGGCAGCAGTGACCAGAACGGCAGCACATTGCCCAAATTGCCGCTGATGGCATTGACGGCACCAGTCGCCATCACGCTGCGCCAGATGCTGCCGAGCTTGTCGCGTGCATGGCGACGGCCATCAACACCATCACGATGCCCGACCGCCAGACCATGCGCTACCGCCACTGCGTTCACCGCGCCGGCACTGGCTCCGCTGATGCCGTCAAACTGCAGGCGCTCGTCTTCCAGCAGGCGGTCCAGCACACCCCAGGTGAAGGCGCCGTGCGAGCCGCCTCCCTGCAGTGCCAGGTTGATGCGGCGGATGTCCTCGGGCTGGGGCGTGGTGTCGGTCATGGGCAGTTCTTGGTTTTGGCGACGATGCCCCCATGGTAGTGGAATCCCGCAAGCTTTCCGTGCCTGGCCGGCTTTTCCCGTCACGGACACGTTTTTTCGGTAAGCTGTACCGCGGATGGACTCGACAATTGCACACCATGGCCGATACCTCCCTGAATACTGAACGCATGCGCATCGACAAGTGGCTCTGGGCCGCCCGCTTCTACAAGACGCGTGCCCTGGCCGTAGACGAGATCCACAAGGGCCGCGTACGCGTCAACGATCAGGACTGCAAGCCGGCACGCGATATCAAGGTCGGCGACCAGATCAGCGTGCGCCAGGGTTACAGCACACGCACCGTGATCGTGCAAGGCTTGTCGCCACGCCGTGGCCCGGCTCCGGTGGCCCAGCAGCTGTACGAGGAAACCCCCGACAGCATCGCGCTGCGCGCCACGTTGGCCGAACAGCGACACTATGCCGCCGAGCCGGCGCATGCGATCCAGCATGGCCGCCCGACCAAGCGCGACCGCCGCCAGCTGCAGCAGGCGCGTGAAAACCCGGATGCCGCATCCGGTTGGGGCAAGCGCTGGAGTGCCAGCCTGGACGGCTGATGCGATACTCTCCCCATCATGAAGTACGGAGTGGGTTCCCTGCAGGAGCTGAAGCAGCTCAAGACGGTGCTGGAAGAGCAGCGCGCGCTGGCCCGCCGCCGCGTCCAGGAAGAAGCAGAAGCGCGACACCGCCAGCAGACGGCGAGCCAGCTGTTTGCCCAGGCCGTCGGGCCGGTCACGCCCGTGCCCTCACACCACCAGCAACGCATCGACCTGCGCCCGGCACCGGCCCTGCCGCGGCCACTGCAGCGCGAGCGCGACCAGCAATCGGTGCTGCTGGAATCGCTCAGCGACGAGATCGATATCAGCAGCATCCTCGAAACCGATGACAAGCTGAGCTACCGCCAGCCCGGTGTCGGGCCGGACGTGACGAGCAAGCTGCGCAAGGGCTACTGGAGCGTGCAGCGCCAGCTGGACCTGCACGGCCTGCGCCGTGACGGCGCACGCGAAACGCTGGGCGCGTTTATCCGCGAATGCCAGCGCCAGGGGGTGCGTTGCGTGCGCATCATCACCGGCAAGGGCCTGGGTTCACCGGGCAAGACCTCGATCATCAAGCACAAGACCTATGGCTGGCTGATACAGAAAAAAGAGGTGCTGGCCTTTGTCCAGGCACGCCCCAATGATGGTGGTGCCGGTGCGCTGATCGTGCTGCTGGCTCCGGGCGTGCACCCCCTGCTCTGAGGCTCAGGCGCCGGCCTGGTTGCGCATCCAGTCGGCGGTCTGGAAAAAGCTGTCGTTGAGCCGCGCATGCAGCGCCAGATCCACACCGACCTCGCCCATCGCCTGGTCCATGCAGGCTACCCACTGGTCACGCTCGCGGATACCAATCTTGAATGGCAGATGGCGCGCCTTGAGGCGCGGATGGCCAAAGCGCTCGACAAAATAGTCCGGGCCGCCGCTCCAGCCGCACAGGAACCAGAACAGGTGCTGGCGCGCCCGCTCCAGGTCCGGGCCATGCGTCTCGCGCAGTTCGCGGTAGCCGGGCTCCAGGTCCATCAGGTCGTAGAAGCGCATCACCAGCGTCTGGATGCCCGCTTCGCCGCCCAGCCATTCAAATACCGTTGCCGGCTGCTGTTGTTCCGTCATGTCCTTGTCGTCATCCTTCCTGCGTCACGCTGCGCAAGGTCGCCATCACTGGCCGTGACAGCAGGCCGCGCAGGCTCCACCAGCCGGCGGCCCAGGCCAGTGCGGCCCCCGCCAGCATGCCCACCGGCACGATCCACGGGATCGGCACCCAGGCAAAACCAAACACCTGCCGCGCCAGCAGCCAGGCCAGCGCCAACGCCACCACGCTGGCCAGCAGGCCAGCCAGTGCACCGGTACCGATCAGCTCGGTACTCTGGATGCGTGCCAGCAGGCCACGGCTGGCCCCCACGGCACGCATGATCGCCATGTCGCGCGCACGCTCCTCGCGTGAGGCACCGACCATGGCAAATAGCACCACCACGCCTGCCGCCAGGCCAAAGCCGAACAGCAGCTCCACCGCCCGGATCACCTGCGCCAGCACGCGTTGCAGCTGCTGGATCGTGCTGCTCATGTCGATCTGCGTGATGTTGGGAAAAGTCTGCAGCAGCCGTGTATCGAGGCTGGCCTGCCCCGCTACGGGCGCCGGGTTGCGGTAGGCGGTGATCCAGGTCACCGCCACCTCATCGCCCAGCGAAGCCTGCGGGAACATGGCAAAGAAGTTCACGTGCATCGAAGCCCAGTCCACCTCGCGTACCGAGCTAATGCGGGCCTCGCGCAGCACGCCCCCCATGTCGAACTGCAGCCGGTCGCCCAGTTGCAGCTGCAGCGTTTCCATGATGCCCTGCTCCATGCTGATGCCATCGGCCGCACCGGCCTGCCATTGGCCGGCGACGATCGGGGTGTGCGTCGGCGGCTCGGCGCTGTAGCTCAAGTTAAATTCTCGATCGACCAGCCGACGTGCTCGGTCCTCGGTAAAGTTGTCCGGACTGACCGGCTGGCCATTGATGGCCACCAGCCGGCCGCGCACCATCGGGTACCAGTCAAACTGGGTTACGCCGCCGTCCAGCAGCGTCTGGCGGAAGGCCTCGGCCTGGTCCGGCATGATGTTGATGACAAAACGGTTGGGCGCATCGGCCGGTGTCACCTGCTGCCAGCCATCGACCAGATCGGTACGCACCAGTACCAGCAACAGCAGCGACAGCAGCCCCAACGCCAGACTGCTGATCTGGATCACCGCGCGCCATGGCCGCACCGTGATCTGGCGCAGCGCCATCGCCAGCCAGCGCGGCAAGCGTTCTCCGGTCGCGGAATGCAGGACGCGGCGCAGCGCCCACAACACCAGCCAGCCCAGTGCGGCAAACAGCAGCACCGCCACGCCAAAGCCGGCCACGGCGATCATGCCCAGCGTCCGATCGCTGCTGCTGGCCAGCAGCAGCAGCGCGAATCCGCCTACGCCCAGCAATACCGTCAGCAGCGATGCCGGCTTGAGCTGCCCGGCCTCGCGCCGGATCACGCGCAGTGGCGGCGTACCGGCCAGCTGCAGCACCGGCGGCAGGCCAAAGGCCAGCAACAAGGTCAACCCCACACCCAGGCCGAGCGCCAGCGGTTGCCAGCCAGCGGCCGGCAAGGTCGTCTTGACCAGCCCGGCCAGCAGGCTGGCAAAAGCCAGGTGCACCAGATAGCCCAGCAACAGCCCCAGCACACTGCCGAGCACACCCAGCAGCACGAATTCCATCGTATAGGCAGCCGCCATGGTGCGCTGGCGTACGCCGAGCACACGCAAGATGGCGCAATCGTCCAGATGGCGCGCGGCAAAGGCACGCGCGGCCAGCGCCACGGCCACGGCACTCAGCAACGCTGCCAGCAGCGCCACCAGATTCAGGAAGTTGCCGGCACGGTCCAGCGTCTTCTGCAACTGCGGGTTGCCGCCATCCTGGTCCAGTGTGCGCACCTCAATGCCGCGCCTGTCCGGCTGCTTCAGCTGCAGCTCGGCCCATTGCACATACGCCTGTACCGCCGCCTCCGGCCCGGCCAGCGGCAGCCGGTAGCGGATCCGGCTGGCCGGCTGCACCAGTTCTGTGGCCGCCAGATCAGCCATCGGAATCATCACGCGCGGGGCAAAACTGACCAGGCTGTTGCCCTGGTCCGGCTCCAGCGTCAGTACCCGGCTCAGGCGGAAGGCGCTCTCGCCCAGCATCAGCGTATCGCCGGGGCGCAGGCCGAGCGCATCGAACAGCGCCGGTTCGGCCCAGGCTTCGCCGGCGGCCGGACCTTGCGCCAGACCGTGATCCGGCATGCCGTTCTGCCAGGCCGGATCCTCGCTCACGCGCAGCTGACCGATCAGCGGGTACCCCTGATCCACCGCCTTGAGTGATACCAGCCGCGCCGCCATGCCCTGCTCTGGCGCTACGCGCGCCATGGTCGGGAAAGTCAGGGTCTGCGCATGGCGCAAGCCCAGCGCCTCGGCCTGCTCGATGAAAGCCGCCGGAATCGCATGGTCGGCACTGACCACCACATCGCCGCCCAGCAGCTGCGCCGCATCACGCTGTAGCGCCCGATCCAGCCGGTCTGAAAAGAAGGCGACTGCCGTCAGCGCCGCCACCGCCAGCAGCACCGCCAGCACCAGCATGCCAAGCTCGCCCGAGCGCACATCGCGCCACAGGTTGCGCCAGCCTAGCTGCCAGAACGGCATGCGCCGCACGCTGCTCATGCCAGGCGCAGACGCTGGCCGCCGCGCCAGACGGCGCCCGGCTGCAGCTCCACCTCGTCATCGATCTGCGCTGCTTCGACGCAGACAAAATGGCGGTAGTCATTAGCTGGCAGATCGGCCAGCGTGGCGCACAAGGCTGCGCCGGGATTCCAGACCACGCTTTGCTGCATACTGTCCGGCTGTTCCAGCCACAGCTGGCGACCCGGCTCGATCAACTGCACCTGCGGCAGGCGCGGATAGACGCGATCGGTTTCGCCGCTGAACGTGATGTCGCCCTGCTGCTGCAGAAACTCCGGATCGGCACCGGCCACCGCATCCCAGTAGCGCAGGCCATCGGCACCGCGGATGCGCAAGGCAGCAATGTCGTCCACCGCCAGATAGCTGTGCAAGGCGGTGGTAAAGCGGAAGGGCTGATCACCCGTGTTGCGCGCCTGCAGCGTCAGCGCCAGCGCACCGGGCAGCAGCTGCACCTCCAGCTCCAGCGCAAAGGGATGGTGCCAGACGGTCTGACCTTGCGCATCATGCAACAGTTGCGCCGGCACATCGTCCAGCGCCAGCTGCAGCACGGCACAGTCGGCCTGCTGCGACTGTACGCGCCAGCGTGACAGCCGGGCAAAGCCATGCTTGGGCAGCGGCCCGCGCCGGTTGAACTGCGGCCAGCACACCGGCACGCCACCGCGGATGGCGGCACTGCCATCACGCACGGCTTGCGGGCTCAGGTAAAAGCGTTCCAGCCCATCCGGCGTGCTCCAGGACAGCAGCTGGCCACCGAACAGCGACAGCGTGGCACGGGCCCCGTCCGGGGCCTGCAGCTGCAACAGATCGGCGCTGTCTGTCACGCGCTCAGCCTTGCTGCTGGCCCAGCTCGTCAGCGCGATCCTGGGCTGCGGCAAAATCCAGATCGCCGCTGTAGATGGCACGGCCGGCAATCACGCCGACCACGCCTTCGTCCTCGACCGCGCACAGCTGCTCGATGTCAGCCATGTTGGACAGGCCGCCGGAAGCGATCACCGGGATGCTGCTGGCCTGCGACAGGCGCACCGTGGCCTCGATATTCACGCCGCTCAGCATGCCGTCACGGCCGATATCGGTGTAGATGATGCTTTCCACACCCAGGTCTTCGTATTTCTTCGCCAGCGTGGTGACTTCGTGGCCGGTCAGCTTGCTCCAGCCGTCGGTCGCGACCTTGCCGTCCTTGGCATCCAGGCCAACGATGATGTGGCCGCCAAACGCGCTGCAGGCATCGGCCAGGAAGCCGGGGTTCTTCACCGCGGCCGTGCCGATGATGACATAACGCATGCCGGCATCGATGTACTGCTCGATGGTGTCCAGGTCACGGATACCGCCACCCAGCTGCACTGGGATCTCGCCGTCGATTTCCTGCAGGATTTCCTTCACCACGCCCAGGTTCTTGGGCTTGCCGGCAAAGGCACCGTTCAGGTCCACCAGGTGCAGGCGGCGGGCCCCCTGCTCCAGCCAGTGCAGCGCCTGTTCTACCGGATCGGTGTTGAAGGTCGTGACACGGTTCATGTCGCCCTGTTGCAGGCGAACGCATTGGCCGTCTTTGAGGTCGATGGCGGGAATCAGCAGCATGGTGGTTCTCGGAAAAACACGAACGGGAAAGGAAGGAAAAAAGCAGAAGCCGTCATCAGCCGATGTCAGGGCTTCCAGTAGAGAAAGTTGCGGTACAGCGCCAGGCCGGCAGCGGCACTCTTTTCCGGGTGGAACTGGGTGGCGAACAGGTTGTCGCGCGCCACAGCCGCGGTAAAGCGGCCGCCATAATCGGCCTCACCCACTGAGTGTTCAGACTGTGCCGGATCGGCATAGTAGCTGTGCAGGAAATAGAACCAGGTCTGGTCGGCAATGCCATTCCAGAGCGGATGCGGTCGCGTGATGTGCAGCTGATTCCAGCCCATTTGCGGCACCTTGAAGCGGCTGCCGTCGGGCTGGGTCTTGCCCTCCAGCCGGAAGCGGCGTACCTCGCCCGGAATCAGGCCCAGGCTGGCGGTATCGCCTTCCTCGCTGTGCTGCAATAGCATCTGCATGCCGACGCAAACGCCAAAAAAGGGCTTGCTGGCCGCCGCCTCGAGCAGGGCCTCCATCATGCCGCTGTCACGCAGGTGCTGCATGCAGTCGCGCATGGCGCCCTGCCCGGGCAGGATCACGCGCTCGGCCGCGCGGATCTGCTCCGGCTGCTGCGCAATGACCACGTCAAGACCGGCTTCTGCGCCGTGCAGCACGGCCTGCTGTACCGAGCGCAGGTTGCCCATGCCGTAATCGACAATCGCGACCGAGGGTCTGTGCATCAAAGGCTGCCTTTGGTAGAAGGAATCATGCCGGCAGCACGGTCATCGTGCTCCAGCGCCATGCGCAGCGCGCGGCCAAAGGCCTTGAATACGGTTTCGCACTGGTGGTGCGCGTTGATGCCGCGCAGGTTGTCGATATGCAGCGTGGCGCCGGCATGGTTGACAAAGCCCTGGAAGAATTCGTACACCAGCTGCGTATCCAGCTGGCCGATCATGGCAGCGGTAAACGGCACCTCGAACGTCATGCCGGGGCGGCCGGACAGGTCGATCACGACGCGGCTCAGCGCCTCGTCCAGCGGCACATAGGCATGGCCGTAGCGACGCAGGCCACGCTTGTCACCCACGGCACGCGCTACCGCCTGGCCAAAGGTGATGCCGATATCTTCCACCGTGTGGTGGCCGTCGATGTGCAAGTCGCCCTGGCAGCGGACGTCCATGTCGATCAGGCCATGGCGGGCAATCTGCTCCAGCATGTGATCCAGAAAGCCGATACCGCTTTCCAGCCGTGACACGCCGGTGCCGTCCAGATTGATGGACACGGTAATATCGGTTTCTGCGGTCTTGCGGCTGACCTCTGCGGTGCGCGCCGGCAGCGCTTGTGTGCTACTCATGACAACTCTCGAAAAGTGACCGGCAGCCAGACCGCCGGTACACGACAACATCACGGCCTGCAGGCGTGCAGCCGGTATCCGGGCATTGTAGAAACCCTTTGCCAGCCGATGGCGCCAGGACACGCAGATCGTGTCCCGTTGATGCACCTTCGCAACGTTGCAGACCCCTCCGGGAAAGACTCCGATTGTCGCATCTTCCCGGGGCAATCGGCCGCTCCGGCAGCGATACCCGCGCAGACTGCTAACATTCGTGTTTTAGCCTCTTTCCGGAAGCCCCGCATGAACCGCTACTGGAGCGCCATCGTCCACGCGCTGACTCCTTACGTCCCCGGCGAACAGCCCAAGCTGGAACGCCTGATCAAGCTCAACACCAACGAAAATCCCTACGGCCCGTCGCCGCGCGCGCTGGAAGCCATGCGCGCCGCCACCAGCGACAGCCTGCGCCTGTACTCGGACCCAAACGCCGACCAGCTGCGCCAGACGCTGGCGCGCCGCCACGGCCTGCAGCCGGAACAGGTGTTTGTCGGCAACGGCTCGGACGAGGTGCTGGCGCATGCCTTCATGGCGCTGCTCAAGCATGACGATCCACTCTGGTACCCGGACATCACCTACAGCTTCTACCCGACCTACTGCAAGCTCTACGGCATCGACCACGAACTGATCCCACTGGACGAGCAGTTCGGCATCCGCGTGCAGGACTACCTGCCGCAAGCTGATCGTCGCGCCGGCGCCATCATCTTCGCCAACCCGAACGCCCCGACCGGCCGCCCCTTGAGCCTGGACGAGGTCGAGCAGATCGTCGCCGGCAACCCGCAGGCGGTGGTGCTGGTCGATGAGGCCTATGTCGATTTCGGCGCCAGCAGTGCCGTAGCGCTGGTGGACAAATACCCCAACCTGCTGGTGGTGCATACCTTCTCCAAGAGCCGCTCGCTGGCCGGCATGCGCATCGGTTTTGCCATGGGCCACGCCGGCCTGATCGAGGCGCTGGAGCGTGTCAAGAACAGCTTCAACTCCTACCCGCTGGACCGGCTGGCGCTGGCCGGTGCCGTCGCCTCGCTCGAGGATGAGGACTATTTCCAGCAGACATGCCGCCAGGTCATCGCCACGCGCGAGCAGCTCGTGACCGAACTGCAACAGCTCGGTTTCGAGGTACTGCCGTCGGCCGCCAACTTCGTGTTTGCGCGTCACCCGCAGCATGCAGGTGCGGCCCTGGCGCAGGCCCTGCGCGATCGCTCCATCATCGTGCGCCATTTCGCCAAGCCGCGCATCGATGCCTTCCTGCGCATCTCCATCGGTACCGATGCCGAATGCCAGCAGCTGGTGGCCGCGCTGACGGAGATCCTGCAAGCCTGAAACGCCTGCAACATCTTCACACAACCGTCATGATCGGGCTCTACAGTGCTGGATGGCTGCCTGCACACCGACGCAGGCCCGAGACAACAACATCGCCCCTTCAAGGAACCTGATCATGACTCTCATGTCCCGCACCGCGGCCGCCGTCCTGGCCACTGCCTCCATCGCCCTGCTGGGTGCCTGCGCTACCGACGCCAAGAAGCCGGCAGCACCCCAGGCGGCCGCCAAGCCCGCCGAAAAGAAGAGCGGCATCCTGGCCGAACTCGCCCCGACCACGGCTGACAGCAGCGCCAAGGGCAAACTGAAGTTCGAACAGAAGGAAGGCGCCGTCCTGATCACCGGCAGCATCAGCGGCCTGAAGCCGAACGCCTGGCACGCTTTCCACGTGCACCAGAATGGTTCCTGCGCTGACGCCGGCAACGCGGCTGGCGGCCACTTCAACCCGACCAAGCAGCCGCACGGCATGCACGGCGCCGGCAACCACCACGTGGGTGACCTGCCGGCCCTGCGTTCCGACTCCAAGGGCGTGGCCCTGGTTGACGTCACCAGCGAAACCGTGGCCCTGAGCGGTGCCAACAGCGTGATCGGCAAGGCCGTGATCGTGCACGCCGATGACGACGACTACACGGCACAGCCCACCGGCAACGCCGGTGCGCGCATCAGCTGCGGCATCGTCACCGACTACAAGTGATGGCCTGAAGGCTGACTGCCGGTCCAGGCCGGCAGCCAGCATGCAAAACGGGAGCCTGCGGGCTCCCGTTGTCGTTACTGCGTCAGGCGCGCTCAGTCCTTCAGGCGCATCTCGGCGGCGCGTGCGTGGGCCTGCAGCCCTTCGCCATGGGCCAGCACGCTGGCGATGCGGCCCAGTACCTGCGCGCCCTGCTCGCTCACCTCGATCAGGCTACTGCGCTTCTGGAAATCGTAGACGCCCAGCGGCGAGCTGAAACGCGCGGTTCCGCTGGTCGGCAGCACGTGGTTCGGACCGGCGCAATAGTCACCCAGGCTCTCGCTGGTGTAGGCGCCGAGGAAGATCGCGCCAGCGTGCTTGAGCAGCGGCTCCCAGCGGTGCGGATCGTTGCTGCTGACTTCCAGGTGCTCGGGCGCAATGCGGTTGCTGATGGCACAAGCCTCTTCCATGCTGGCGGTGTGGATCAGCGCACCACGGCCATTCAGGCTCTTGGCGATGATCTCCGCGCGCGGCATCTCCGGCAGCAGGCGGTCGATCGCCTCCTGTACCGCATCGATGTAGGCCGCATCCGGGCACAGCAGGATCGATTGCGCCAGTTCGTCATGCTCGGCCTGGCTGAACAGGTCCATCGCCACCCAGTCGGCCGGCGTGCTGCCATCGGCCAGCACCAGGATTTCGCTTGGGCCGGCAATCATGTCGATGCCGACGGTGCCAAACACGCGGCGCTTGGCGCTAGCCACATAGGCATTGCCCGGTCCGGTGATCTTGTCCACCTGGGGAATCGTTGCCGTGCCATAGGCCAGCGCCGCCACCGCCTGCGCACCACCAATGGTGAAAGCGCGGCTGACACCGGCCACATGAGCGGCGGCCAACACCAGCGGATTCTTTTCGCCGCCCGGCGTCGGAACCACCATGATGATGTCCTGCACGCCAGCCACATGCGCCGGGATCGCGTTCATCAGCACGGAAGACGGATAGGCCGCCTTGCCGCCCGGCACATAGATGCCGACACGGTCCAGCGGCGTGACCTTCTGGCCCAGCAGCGTGCCATCGGCATCGCGGTAGGTCCAGCTTTCGCCATTCGCGCGCTTCTGCGCCTCGTGGTAGCTGCGCACGCGCGCGGCGGCATCCTGCAGCGCGCTGCGCTGGTCTTCGGGCAGGCTGTCGAAGGCGGCCTTGAGTTCGGCCTGGTTCAGCTCCAGCGCCGCCATGCTGTCCACCGGCAGCTGGTCAAAGCGTGCGGTGTACTCGATCACGGCGGCATCGCCCCGCTGCTGCACGTCGGCCAGGATATCGGCCACGCGCTGCTCGATGGCGGCATCGGTATCGGCGCTCCAGTGCAGGCGTGCCTGGAAGGCGCTCTCGAAATCAGGCTGGGAAGTGGACAGACGCAGGGGGGTGGCTTTCAGGGTAGTCATGCGATTACTGTAAGCGAAATGGCCCGCGTGGTCACGCGGGCCGCTGGCATGGGCAGGATAGGAAAAAGCGATGGCACGGATCAGGCCGCGCCACCGGCATCAGGCCGCAGCCGGTTCGGCAATGGCCGCGGCAAAGGTATCGATCAGGCGGCGGATCGGCTCCTGCTGCAGCTTGAGCGAAGCCTGGTTCACCACCAGGCGCGAGCTGATCGGCATGATGTGCTCGACCTCGACCAGCTTGTTGGCCTTGAGCGTGCCGCCCGTGGACACCAGGTCCACGATGGCATCGGCCATGCCGATCAGCGGGGCCAGTTCCATGCTGCCGTAGAGCTTGATGATGTCCACGTGCACGCCCTTCTCGGCGAAGAACTCGCGCGCGATGTTGACGTACTTGGTCGCCACACGCAGGCGCGCGCCCTGTTTCACCTTGCCGGCGTAGTCAAAGCCCTCCGGCACCGCCACACTCATGCGGCAGCGCGCAATCTGCAGGTCCAGCGGCTGGAACAGGCTCGTCTGGCCCCATTCGGCGCAATGCTCGATCAGGGTGTCCTTGCCCACCACGCCCAGGTCGGCACCGCCGTACTGCACATAGGTCGGCACGTCGGTGGCGCGTACCAGCACCACCTGCATATCCGGCTGGTTGGTCGGCAGGATCAGCTTGCGCGAGCTTTCCGGGCTTTCCAGCACCTCGATGCCGGCCGCCGCCAGCAGCGGCAGGGTCTCGTCGAAAATACGCCCCTTGGACAGCGCCAGCGTGATCATCCGGCCACCCGTTCGATGTCGGCACCGAGCGCGCGCAGCTTGACTTCCATCTGGTCGTAGCCACGGTCCAGGTGGTAGATGCGGTCCACGGTGGTTTCGCCTTCGGCCACCAGGCCGGCAATCACCAGGCCGGCAGAGGCACGCAGGTCGGTCGCCATCACGGTCGCACCGGACAGGCGCTCCACGCCTTCCACCATGGCATTCTTGCCATCGATGGTGATGTTGGCACCCAGGCGCGACAGCTCGCTCACGTGCATGAAGCGGTTCTCGAAAATCGTTTCGGTGACCAGGCTGCTGCCCTGGCTCACGGCGTTCAGGGCCATGAACTGCGCCTGCATGTCGGTCGGGAAGCCCGGATATTCGGTGGTACGGAAACTCTGTGCCTTCAAGTGCTGCCAGGCCGGGCCGGCGGCGCGCACACGGATGCCATTGCCTTCGCTCGTGATCTCGACGCCGGCTTCACGCAACTTGTCGACCACCACGTCCAGATGCTCGGCACGGCCATGTTCCAGCAGCACATCGCCACCAGTGGCAGCCACGGCGCACAGGAAGGTGCCGCACTCGATACGGTCGGCTACCACGGCATGCTCGCAGCCGTGCAGCTTGTCCACGCCCTCGATCACGATGCGGCTGGTGCCATGGCCGCTGATTTTCGCGCCCATCTTGATCAGCATCTCGGCCAGATCGGGAATTTCCGGTTCCTGCGCGGCGTTTTCCAGCACCGTGGTGCCTTCGGCCAGCGTGGCCGCCATCAGGAAGTTCTCGGTACCGGTCACCGTAATCATGTCGGTGGTGATGCTGGCACCCTTGAGGCTCTTCTGGCCGGCCGGCAGGCTGGCCTCGATATAGCCGTGTTCGACACGGATCTCGGCACCCATGGCCTGCAGGCCCTTGATGTGCTGCTCCACCGGGCGTGCGCCAATCGCGCAGCCGCCCGGCAGCGAGACACGCGCATGGCCGGTACGCGCCAGCAGCGGACCCAGCGCCAGCACCGAAGCGCGCATGGTCTTGACCAGCTCGTACGGCGCTTCGGAGTTGACCGGGTCGGCGGCCTGGAAGCTCATGCCGCCACGCTCGCCGTGGGTCTGGATCTGGACACCCATGTTTTCCAGCAGGCGGCGCATGGTGGCGACGTCGCGCAGGCGCGGCACATTGTGCAGGCGCACCGGTTCGCTGGTCAGCAGCGTGGCACACATTTCGGGCAGTGCGGCGTTCTTGGCGCCGGAGATGGCAATCGTCCCGTTGAGGGACTTGCCGCCACGGATCAGGAGTTTGTCCATGTGGAAATTCTGTGAGGAGAAAAAGGAATCGGCCGGAAGGAAATCAGGCCTCAGACAGCTGCGCCCACTCGGCCGGCGTCATGGTCTTCATGGAGAGCGCATGCACCTCGTCGGTCTGGATACGCTCGCCCAGGGCAGCATACACCAGCTGGTGGCGCGCGATCAGGCGCTTGCCCTCGAACACCGGGGACACGATCACGGCAAACCAGTGGCGACCATCGCCCTCGACTTCGAGGTGGTCACACGGCAGGCCGGCGGCAAGAAGGGAACGCAGTTCGTCAGCAGTCATCATGGTGTCTAGGATATCAGGTACGCAGCTTGTAACCCGTCCTGAGCAGATACATGCACAAGGCAGACACCAGCAGCAGCACGCTGCCGGCGATGCCCAGGCTCAGCCAGGGGGAGACGTCGCTCACGCCAAAAAAGCCGTAGCGGAAGCCGTCAATCATGTAGAAGAACGGATTCAGGTGGCTCAGGAATTGCCAGAAGGCTGGCAGCGAATGGATCGAGTAGAACACGCCGGCCAGAAAGGTCATCGGCATCACGATGAAGTTCTGGAACACCGCCATCTGGTCGAACTTGTCGGCCCACAGGCCGGCCAGCAGGCCCAGCGTTCCCATCAGGCCACTGCCCATCACGGCAAAGACCAGGATCCAGACGATGGAAGCGGCTTGCGGCGGCGCATAGATCAGCGTCACCAGATAGACACCCAGCCCCACCAGCAGGCCGCGGAACAGTGCCGCGCCCACGTAGGCGATGAACCAGTGCCAGGCATGCATCGGCGTCATCAGCACGAACACCAGGTTTCCCATGATCTTGCTCTGCACCAGGCTGGAAGCACTGTTGGCAAAGGCGTTCTGCAGCATGCTCATCATCACCAGGCCGGGCACCAGAAAGGCCACGTAGCTCACGCCCGGATAGACCTGCACGCGATCACTCAGCACATGGCCGAAGATCATCAGGTAGAGCACCGCGGTCAGCACCGGGGCTGCAATCGTCTGGAAGCCGACGCGCCAGAAGCGCAGCACTTCCTTGTACAACAACATCTTCCAGCCGTCGTTCGGGGCCTGCACGGCCTCCAGGCCGGCAAAACCGCCCTTGCGGATCTGATCGCCACTCATGCGCGCACCTCCCCGCCCTTGCCCTGCATCAGGGTAAGGAATACGTCTTCCAGATCCGCCTTGCGGATCTCGATGTCTTCCACGCGCACGCCGGCGGTGCGCATGGCACCCAGGTAGTGCTCGATCTCGTCCGGCGACTGCGCCGGCAGCTCGACCATGCGGCCAGTGACGCGGGCCTTGGCGGCCACGGCTGGCGGCAGCGGCGAGTCAGTCTTGAAGTGCAGCACGCTGGCACTGGCGCCTGCCAGCAGCGTGCTGGTCTTTTCCAGCGCCAGCAGCTTGCCCTGCTTCAGCATGGCAATGCGATGGCACAGTGCCTCGGCTTCTTCCAGGTAGTGCGTGGTCAGCAGCACGGTATGGCCCTGGCGGTTCAGCTCGGAGACAAACTTCCACAGCGTCTGGCGCAGCTCGACGTCGACACCGGCGGTGGGCTCATCCAGCACGATGACCGGCGGCTTGTGCACCAGCGCCTGCGCCACCAGCACGCGGCGCTTCATGCCGCCCGAGAGCTGGCGCATGTTCGACTGTGCCTTGTCGGCCAGCCCCAGGCTGTGCAGCAGTTCGTCGATCCAGGCATCGTTGTTGCGCATGCCGAAATAGCCGGACTGGAAACGCAGCGCCTCGCGCACCGTGAAAAAGGGGTCGAACACCAGTTCCTGCGGCACGATGCCAAGGTGGCGTCGCGCCTCGATATAGTTGGCGCGCACATCATGGCCGTGCACCCGGATGGTGCCCTTGCTGGCATGGGCCAGCCCGGCCAGGATGGAAATCAGTGTGGTCTTGCCCGCGCCGTTCGGACCCAGCAGGCCGAAGAATTCGCCGTGCTGGATATCGAAGCTGACGTTGTCGAGCGCATGCACAGCCGGCGCGTTGCCGCGTCGCGGATAGGTCTTGGTAAGGGATTGGATGGATATGGCAGACATGAACCCGCTATTCTAGCTTTCCCTTACATTTCCTGCCACGACCGGGGCACTTGGTCCGCCCCGGGCGCAGTCAGGCAAGATCAGCTGCTGTGCGACACCTTGATGGTGGGGAACTTGTGGCTGTAGTCCTTGCCACGCGCGGCGATCAGGCAGCCGACCTGGCGCGCAATGCTGCGGTAGATGCCGGCCGCCTCGCTGTCCGGTGCCGACACCACGGTCGGCTGGCCGCTGTCGGCCTGTTCTCGGATATGCATGGCCAGCGGCAGCGCGCCCAGATAGCGCATGCCCTGCTGCTCGGCCAGACGCTTGCCGCCTTCGTGGCCGAAGATGTGCTCGGTGTGGCCGCACTGGCTGCACACGTGCATGGCCATGTTTTCCACCACGCCCAGGATCGGCACGCCGACCTTCTGGAACATGTCGATGCCCTTCTTCACGTCGATCAAGGCAATGTCCTGCGGCGTCGTCACCATCACGGTGCCGGTGACCGGCACGCGCTGGCTCAGCGAGAGCTGGATATCACCGGTACCGGGCGGCATGTCTACCACCAGATAGTCGAGTTCGTCGTCCGGGCGGCCCCAGTTGGTCTGGTACAGCAGCTGGTCCAGCGCCTGCGAGGCCATCGGGCCGCGCCAGACCATGGCCTGGTCCTCGCCCACCAGAAAGCCGATCGACATCAGGCGCACGCCATGCGATTCCAGCGGCTCCATGCTCTTGTTGTCCAGCGATTGCGGGCGGCCGTGGACGCCCATCATGGTCGGTACGCTCGGGCCGTAGATGTCGGCATCGAGCAGGCCGACGCGTGCGCCTTCGGCGGCCAGCGCCAGCGCCAGGTTGGATGCCGTCGTGCTCTTGCCCACGCCCCCCTTGCCGGAAGCCACCGCCACCACGTTCTTCACGCCCTTGATCAGCTGCAGACCGGACTGCACCACATGGGCGATCACGCGCGTGCCGATGTCGACCTGCACCGTGCGCACATCGGGCAGCGCGGCGGCGGCCTGCTGCAGCTCGGCGCGGATACGCTCGTGCTGGCTGGCCGCCGGATAGCCCATTTCCAGCGTGAAGCTCAGCGAGCCGCCGGTCCAGACCAGGTTCTTGATCGTCTTCTCGGTTGCCAGCGGCTGGCCCAGTTCATCGGTCACGCCGGCCAGGGCCTGCAGCAGGGAAGCAGGAATCGTCATCGGAAATACCTCTTGCATGTGATGTCAGGAATGCCGGCAAGTGTAGCGAATGGCGAGTGTCCGTTGTCGGGCACGGTCTTGTCGCTGCACCGGAATGACAGCCGCCAGTAGAATGATGCTTTCTGCTGCAGTCCCGCACTGCCGGCAAGTCTTGTCATTACCCGATTTTCCCGTCCCATGTCGCGCAAACTGTTTGTCACCACCGCCCTGCCCTATGCCAATGGCACTTTCCACATCGGTCACATCATGGAGTACATCCAGGCCGATATCTGGGTGCGTTTCCAGCGCATGCAGGGCCACGATGTCCGCTTTGTCGGTGCCGACGATGCCCACGGCGCGCCCATCATGATCGCCGCCGAAAAGGCCGGCAAGACGCCGCAGCAGTTCGTGGCCGATATCGCCGCTGGCCGCAAGCAGTACCTGGATGGCTTCCACATCAGCCACGACCACTGGTACAGCACCGACAGCCCGGAAAACACCGAACTGGCGCAATCCATCTACCGTGACCTGAAGCAGTCCGGCCTGATCGAATCGCGCACCATCGAGCAGTTCTACGATCCCGACAAGGGCATGTTCCTGCCCGACCGCTTCATCAAGGGCGAATGCCCCAAGTGCCACGCCAAGGATCAGTACGGCGACAACTGCGAGGTCTGCGGCGCCGTCTACAGCCCGACCGAGCTGATCGAACCCTACTCCGCGCTGTCCGGTGCCAGACCCGAGCTGCGCCAGAGCGAGCACTTCTTCTTTACCCTGTCCGATCCGCGCGCCATCGAATTCCTGCAGCAGTGGACTGCCAGCACCAATGCTCGCGGCGTCCCGCACGTACAGCCCGAGGTGCTCAACAAGATCCGCGAATGGTTCCAGCCGGACGAATCCGGCAAGGCCCAGCTGGGCGACTGGGACATCTCGCGCGATGCGCCCTATTTCGGCATCGAGATTCCCGATGCGCCGGGCAAGTACTTCTACGTCTGGCTGGACGCGCCGGTCGGCTACCTGGCCAGCCTGAAGAACCTGCTGAGCCTGCAGGGTGTCGATTACGAAGGCTATGTCAACGATCCCGATCTGGAGCAGTACCACTTCATTGGCAAGGACATCATCACCTTCCACACCCTGTTCTGGCCGGCCATGCTGCACTTCAGCGGCCGCAAGACGCCCGATGCCATCTTCGTGCACGGCTTCCTGACCGTGAACAACGGCGAAAAGATGAGCAAAAGCCGCGGCACCGGCCTGGATCCGCTCAAGTACCTGAGCCTCAAGATGAACCCCGAGTGGCTGCGCTACTACCTCGCCGCCAAGCTCAACGGTCGCAACGAGGACATCGATTTCAACGCCGACGACTTCATGGCACGCGTCAACGCCGACCTGATCGGCAAGTTCGTCAACATCGCCTCGCGCTCGGCCGGCTTCCTGACCAAGCGCTTTGGCGGCAAGCTGGGCACGCTGGACGACCAGGGCAGCGCCCTGCTGGCCGAGCTGCAACAGGCCGGCAGCCACATCGCCAGCCTCTACGAAGGCCGCGACTTTGCCCGCGCCGTGCGCGAGATCATGGCGCTGGCCGACAAGGTCAACGTCTATGTCGACCAGCACAAGCCCTGGGAACTGGCCAAGCAGGAAGGCCAGGAGCTGCGCCTGCACCAGGTCTGCACGCTGTGCATCGAGGCCTTCCGCGTGCTCACCATCTACCTCAAGCCGATCCTGCCACAGCTGGCGGCCCAGGTCGCGCACCTGCTGATCCTGCCGCCAGAAAACTTTGCCGATGCCGCCCGCGCGCTCGGCGAAGGCCACCAGATGGACGAATTCAGGCACCTGATGCAGCGCGTCGATGCCAAGCAGCTCGACGCCCTGTTCGAACCGCCGGCGGATGCAGCAGCAGCCAAGGCACCCGAAAAGAAAGCCGGCAAGAAGGCAGCCGCTCCCGTGGTCGATCCCAACGCGCCCGGTGGCGAGCCACTGGCCCCAGTGATCGGCATCGAGGACTTTGCCAAGGTGGATCTGCGCATCGCCAAAATCCTGGAGTGCAAGGCGGTTGAAGGCTCGACCAAGCTGCTGCAACTCACGCTCGATGCCGGCGAAAAGGACGAGCACGGCCAGCCGAAGACACGCAATGTGTTCAGCGGCATCGCCAGCATGTACCAACCCGAACAACTTGCCGGCAAGCTCACCGTGCTGGTCGCCAACCTGGCTCCGCGCAAGATGAAGTTTGGCATCAGCGAAGGCATGGTGCTGGCCGCCAGCCATGCCGACGAGGCCGCCCAGCCCGGCATCTACGTGCTGGAGCCATTCCCGGGCGCACAGCCGGGCATGCGCATCCACTGACGGCCCGCACGCCGGACGACTGGGTACCACCATGCAGCTGCCTTCCTCGATCCTGATCTTCCGGCCCAGCATCCTGCGCGCGCTGCGCGGCTACAACCGCCAGCGTCTGGTACACGACACCACGGCCGGCATCACCGTCGGCCTGATGACACTGCCGGTGGCGCTGGCCTTTGCCATTGCCAGCGGCCTGCCACCGGGCACCGGACTGATCACCGCCATCATGGCCGGCTTCCTGATCGCGCTGTTCAGCGGCTGCCGCATCCAGATCGGCGGGCCGTCCAGCGCCTTCATCGTGATCGTCTACGGCATCGTCGAACGCTACGGCATTCCCAACCTGCTGATCGCCACCATGATGTCCGGCATCATGCTGTTCCTGATGGGGCTGTTCCGGCTCGGCACGCTGATCCGCTTCATTCCGGTGGCGGTGGTGATCGGCTTTACCAACGGCATTGCAGCGCTGATCATCCTGTCGCAGCTGCGCGATTTCCTCGGCCTCAGCATCGAGAAGATGCCGAGCGGCTTCTTCGGCATTGTGTCGACGCTCTGGACGCACCTGCACACGGTCAACTACTACGCACTCGGACTGGCGCTGGTCACCTCGCTGGTACTGTTGGGCTGGCAGCGCCTGATGCCGGCCTCCGGGCCAGACCAGCCGAACGTGCGCGGCAAGCTGAACATCATCCCCGGCACCATCATCGCCCTGATCATCGGCAGTCTGGCAACCACTGTCTTGCAACTGCCGGTCGAGACCATCGGCTCGCGTTTTGGCGGCATTCCCGCCGATTTCCCGGGCATGACGCTGCCCGCCATGGACTGGGAAACCACGCGCTTCCTGTTCATGCCGGCGCTGACCCTGGCCATCCTGTGTGCCATCGAATCGCTGCTGTGCGCGCGCGTCGCCGACAACCTGCTCGACGAGCGCCACAACCCGAACCAGGAGCTGATGGCGCAAGGCACGGCCAACGTCATCACGCCGCTGTTTGGCGGCATGCCGGCAGCCGGCACGATTTCACGCACCTACACCAACTTCCGCAGTGGTGCCACCAGCCCGATTGCCGGCATGGTGCACGCGCTGGCGCTGTTGCTGATCGTGCTGCTGGCAGCCCCGCTGGCCGCCAACATCCCGCTGCCGACACTGGCCGCGATCATGATGTTCACCGCCTTCAACATCGGCCAGTGGCGCGAGTTCTCGCGTCTGCGCAGCTACCGCATGCCCTACCGCATCACGCTGCTGGCAGTATTCCTGCTGACCGTGGTGTTCGACCTGACGGTGGCGGTCGAGGTCGGCCTGGTTGCTACCTGCCTGACCTTCATCTACCGCATTTCCAGCCTGACCTATGCCGACACGGTAGAACCCGGCCAATACAGCGACATCCCGCGCTGGAACCCCGGCGACATGCAGGTACGCCAGCTGCACGGCGCACTGTTCTTCGGTGCCGTCAAGCTGATCCAGGATCTGGAAAAGCAGCTGCCACGCCGTGTCGTCGTGCTGGACCTGGATGGCGTGATCTACCTCGACAGTTCAGGTGCCGAAGAACTGCTGCACCTGGCCAAGATCTGCCACAACCGTGGCATCACGCTGATCCTGTGTGGCATCAAGCGCCAGCCCCAGGACATGGTGCAGCGCGTGCAACTGCTGCAACGCCATGGCGTACGCCATGCCGACCGGCTGCAGGACGCGCTACGTGAAGCCACTGCCATGCTGCCGGCCTCGGCCCTGAAGCATGCAGATACCGGGCCCGCTGCTGACCCGATACCGGTCTGAACCGCCAGACTCGGCTGATCAGGACTTGTCCGGGCTGTGCGGATCCATCGGGTCGTCGGTGATGGTGGTTGACAGCACGCGCAAATCGCGGTCAAAGGTCACGACAAACTGGTTGCTCAGCGCATTACCTTCGCGGAAGCGCCAGATATACACGGTCTCGCCCTTGATCGGATAAGTCGTCTGCTTCGCCGGCTTGCCCAGCATGCGGCGCACATCCTCCATCATCATGCCGGGCTGCACCTTCTCGAAGTTGACGCGCGTCAGCACCTGGCGCAGCGCCGTCACCTTGCCATCCGGGCCAATGCTGATCATGTAGTTGACCACGCCCTGCGGCTGGCGGTTGTATTCCAGGATGCGTTCACCCTCCGCGCCATCCCAGACGTTTTCCGGCTGGCCCCATTTGGCATAGACCTCGTTCTCGGTGGTAAAGCCTTCTTCGGTGGTGGTGATGCGCTCGTTGTCACAACCCTGCAGCAACAGCACGCTGCACAAGGTAGCAGCCGCGGCACCCAGCCACCAGCCACGGGAAGAACGGAACGGGAAACGCATGTCAATCACTCCTTCAGATGGGCTCAGCGCCCGATGGCCCGCAATCGCTGCGGGAAACGGTAAAATACAGGACATTGCGCCTGGTTGCGCGTCTCATTTTCTCTGGATTGTCGCATCATGTATCTGTTCCGCCGCCCTGATTACCGCTCCGAGGCTACCGAATTCATCAATGCCCTGAAAAAGCAGAATCCCGAGCTGGAGGCGCAACAGCGCCATGGCCGCTCCCTGCTGTGGGATCGTGAGCAGGATCCGGAAGTCCGTGCCCAGTACGAGGCCGGCCGCGTGGCGCAAAAGCCCTACGTCTACGGCACCAATCCCGACTGATCCCCCAGGACGGCCCTGCCGTCTGCCGCTGGCGTGAGTACCCCGCTGTCCAACGCGGGTCAGGTATCGCTTGACCCCGAACTGCAGCTGCCCGATGTGGTCGACCACATCGCCGTGGCACGGCTGTATGGCGAACCGCTGTTTTCCGTCCCGCAGGATCTCTACATCCCGCCCGATGCGCTCGAGGTCTTTCTCGAAGCCTTCGAGGGCCCGCTGGACCTGCTGCTCTACCTGATCCGCAAGCAGAACTTCAACATCCTCGATATTCCGATGGCCGCCGTGACGCGCCAATACCTGGAATATGTCGATGAAATCCGCAGCCGCAACCTGGAGCTGGCCGCCGAATACCTGCTGATGGCGGCCATGCTGATCGAGATCAAGTCGCGCATGCTGCTGCCGCCACGCAAGACCGCCGACGGCGAAGAAGCTGAAGACCCGCGCGCCGAACTGGTGCGCCGCCTGCAGGAATATGAGCGCATCAAGCTGGCCGCGGCGCAGCTCGCTACCGTGCCGCAAGCCGGCCGCGACTTCTTCCGTGCCCATGGCCATATCGAGCAATCGCTGCAGCCGCGCTTTCCCGACGTGCACCTGGACGATTTGCGCCAGGCCTGGGCCGATATCCTCAAGCGCGCCCGGCTGGTACAGCACCACCGCATAGGCCGCGAACAGCTCAGTGTGCGCGAGCACATGAGCCTGGTGCTCAAGCAATTGCAGGGTCGACGCTTCCTGGAGTTTGGCGAACTGTTCGACCCTTCACTCGGCGTACCGGTGCTGGTCGTCACCTTTGTCGCCCTGCTCGAACTGGCCAAGGAAGGCCTGGTCGACATCAACCAGGGCGAAGCCTTTGCGCCGATCTACGTGCGCCTGGCCTTTACCCCAAGCTGATATTTCCCGCCGCCGGCCTTATTCGTGCTCGGTCTTGGCATCGCGCTCCATCAGGAAGCGCGCCGCGCGTTCGGCGTTGATGCTGCCATCCAGCAGGCCCACCACGCAGCGCGTGATCGGCATGTCCACGCCCAGCGTCTGCGCACGCGCCAGCACGGTGCGCGCGCTGTAGGCACCTTCGGCCACATGGCCCAGGCTTTGCACCGCCTGCTCGGCACTCATGCCCTGCGCCAGCAGCAGGCCGACCTTGCGGTTGCGACTCAGCTCACCAGTGGCCGTCAGCACCAGGTCACCCATGCCGCTCAGGCCCATGAAAGTAGCCGGCTGCGCCCCCATTGCCACGCCCAGGCGCGTCATCTCGGCCAGGCCGCGTGTCAGCAAGGCGGCACGCGCATTCAGGCCGGGTACGGCCCGGCCCGGTGCCAGGGATTCGCGCAGTCCATCGAGCACGCCAGTGGCAATCGCCAGCACGTTCTTCACCGCACCGCCAACTTCCACGCCGACCCAGTCCTGGCTGCGGTAGACACGCAGCGTGCTGTTGTGCAGCGCTTCCACCACGCGTTCGCAGACTATTTCCTGCGGGCTTGCCACCACCAGCGCCGTGGCCTGCTGGTGCGCCACTTCCTGGGCAAAACTCGGGCCGCTCAGCACGCCGGCCTGCAGCTCCGGCGCCACTTCGGCCATCACTTCATGCGGCAGCAGGCCAAAATCTGCGCCCGGCTGCACCTGCTCGAAGCCCTTGCAGAGCCAGACCAGCGGCACCTGGCAGCCACGCAGCTGCTGCAGCTGTGCGCGCAAGGCCGCCGTCGGTGTCGCCACGATCACCAGATCATGCTGCTGCAACTCGGCAGCCGTGGCCTGGCCCGCGTGTACCCGGATCGCTTCCGGCAACGGAATGCCCGGCAGGTAGCGCACGTTCACGCCTTCGGTACGCATCGCCTCGGCATGCGCTGGCTGGCGCGTCCACAGATCGACGTGGTGGCCTTGTGCGGCACTGATGGCAACGGCGGTTCCCCACGCGCCCGCGCCCAGGACGGCAATCTTCATTCCTTTCTCCCGAAGCGCCGCCAAGCGCGACGCAGAAACAGTTCAGGGCGCCGCAGCGCCCCGAACAGCATGGAACACCGGCTTGCGCCGGTTGCCATTATTGCACTTGCGGCTGCTCGGCAGCCTCGGCCAGCTGGTGCTCGTACATGGCCTGGAAGTTGATCTCGGCCAGGTGCACGGGCGGGAAGCCGGCGCGCTGGATCAGGTCAGCCACGTTGCCACGCAGGTAGGGGTAGATGATCTGCGGGCAGGCCACGCCGAGCACGCCGCCCATCTGCTCTTCCGGCAGGTTGCGGATCTCGAAGATGCCGGCCTGACGCGCCTCGATCATGAACACGGTGCGGCTCTCGAGCTTGGTGTGCACGTTGGCGGTCACCACCACTTCGTAGATGCCGTCAGCGACCTGCTCACTGCCTACGCTGAGCTGGATGTCCACGCCAGGAGCCACCTGCTCCAGCAGGATGGCGGGCGAATTGGGCTGCTCCAGCGATGCTTCCTTCAGGTACATGCGCTGAATGCTGAATACGGGATCTTGGTTCTCGGTCTCTGCCATGGTCATCTGCCTTGCGGTTACGGTAAAAGAACATTATGGCAGCTGTTCGGGACAGTTCTGCCATGACGCGGCGCAGCCGGCATCAGCCCTGCAGCAGGGCTTCCAGCTTGCCTTCGCGGTCCAGCGCGACCAGGTCATCGCAGCCGCCGACATGGTGATCGCCGATATAGATCTGCGGCACGGTGCGGCGACCGGTGCGCTCGATCATCTGCTTGCGCAGTTCACGATCCTGGTCGATACGGATTTCGTTGAGTTCCGTCACGCCACGCTCGTCCAGCAGCATCTTGGCGCGGACGCAATACGGGCAATACGGGGTGGTGTAAATGGTGACAGCTTGCATCGGTCTTCTTGTTCTTGAAAAAGGGATAGCCGGCACATCAGGCCGGCCCATGGATCAGGCCTTGGCGACTTGCAGCGGCATGTTGGCGGCTTTCCAGCTGCGCATGCCACCGGCCACGTTATGGCACTCCTCGTAGCCCATCTTGCGCGCCACGGCTGCGGCACGGCCGGAGCGCATGCCGGTGGAGCAGATGAACAGCACCGGGGTCTTCTTGTTCTTGACCACCTGCGGCAGCTTGTCGGCTAGTTCGGCCAGCGCCACGTGCTTGGACTGGGCAATGCGTTCAGCACCGTATTCGGCGGCGTCACGCACATCGACCATGACGGCCTTTTCCCGGTTCATCTTCTGCACCGCATCGGCCACAGTCAGGCCAGCCTGGCCACCGCCACCATTCTTGACCTGCCAGATCAGCATGCCACCAGACATCAGCGCAACCAAGACCAGCATCCAGTTATTCAGCAAAAAATCCACGTAAAACCTCTTTTGGGAGTGAAACATGTCCAGAGGACAAGGATGATTCTAAAATAGTAGATTATCCCGTGCGTGACAACGCCCGGAAAAGTCCCTGTTCCCCCCTGTATTGTGAGCACTGACATGTACAAACTCGTCCTGATCCGCCACGGCGAATCTACCTGGAACCTCGAAAACCGTTTCACCGGCTGGACCGATGTCGACCTGACCGACACCGGCGTGCAGCAGGCCCAGCAGGCTGGCAAGCTGCTGCGTGAAAACGGCTACGATTTCGACCTGGCCTACACCAGCGTGCTCAAGCGCGCCATCCACACGCTGTGGCACTGCCTGGACGCGATGGATTGCCAGTGGCTGCCCACGATCAAGTCCTGGCGCCTGAACGAGCGCCACTACGGTGGCCTGCAGGGCCTGAACAAGGCCGAGACGGCGCAGAAATACGGTGATGAGCAGGTGCTGGTCTGGCGCCGCAGCTATGACACGCCGCCGCCGACGCTGGCTGCCGATGATCCGCGCAGCGAACGCGACGACCGCCGCTACGAAGGCATCGACGTGCCGCTGACCGAGTGCCTGAAGGACACCGTGGCGCGCGTGCTGCCGTTCTGGAACGAGTCCATCGCACCTGCCATCACCTCCGGCAAGCGTGTGGTCATCGCCGCCCACGGCAACTCGATCCGTGCCCTGATCAAGTACCTGGATGACATCTCCGAAACCGAGATCGTCGGCCTGAACATCCCCAACGGCATCCCGCTGGTGTACGAGCTGGACGAAAACCTCAAGCCGATCCGCCACTACTACCTCGGCGATGCCGCCGCTGCCGAAGCAGCCGCCAAGGCCGTGGCTGCCCAGGGCGCCAACAAGTAAACAGCCAAGCGCTGTGCTTCATGCCACCGGGCATGCCCGCCTGACGATGCGTTACAACTGTCGGTGCGTGCATGCCCTGTGGTTTTTAAGCAGCGTGTATAGTGGTGCGATTGACTGACAGCCTGCTGTCAGTCCTGCACGAAAGACATTTCCCCCACAGGAGAGGGCATACATGGGTTCCAAGTTGAAAGCGGCAGGCTGGGTTTCCGCCGGCATCCTGGCGGGTGCCATGGCTACCGTTTCGGTACAGTCGCTGGCGCGCGGCACGACTGATCCGTTGCCGCTTGAAGAGCTGCAGCAGCTGGCTGCCGTCTTCGGCATGGTCAAGAACAGCTATGTAGAGCCCGTGGACGACAAGAAGCTGATCACCGATGCCATTTCCGGCATGGTGTCCGGTCTGGATCCGCACTCCCAGTACTACGACAAGAAGGCCTACAAGGAATTCCGCGAAAGCACCTCCGGCAAGTTCGTCGGTGTCGGCATCGAGATCACGCAGGAAGACGGCCTGATCAAGGTCGTGTCCCCGATTGAAGGCTCCCCGGCCGACAAGGCCGGCATCCAGGCCGGCGACCTGATCACGCGCGTCGACGACAAGGCAGTACGCGGCATGTCGCTGAGCGATGCCGTCAAGCGCATGCGCGGCGAAGCCAACACCAAGGTCGTGCTGACTGTCTGGCGCAAGGCCGAAAGCCGCACCTTCCCGGTCACCATCACGCGTGCCGAGATCCGCACGCAATCGGTACGCAGCAAGATGATCGAGCCCGGCTATGGCTGGGTGCGCCTGACGCAGTTCCAGGAACGCACCGTGCCCGATTTCGTGCGCAAGGTGAACGAGCTCTACGCCGCAGACCCGAACCTCAAGGGCCTGGTGCTGGACCTGCGCAATGACCCGGGTGGCCTGCTTGATGCTGCCATCGCCATCTCGGCGGCCTTCCTGCCCGAAGGCAAGGTGATCGTCAGCACCAAGGGCCAGATCCCCGAAAGCAACCAGACCTATCGTGCCGTACCGCAGGACTATGTGCGCACGCTGACCGCCACGGATCCGCTGAAGGAACTGCCTGAAGCCCTGAAGAATGTGCCGCTGGTGGTACTCGTGAACGAAGGCTCGGCCTCGGCCAGCGAGATCGTGGCCGGCGCCCTGCAGGATTACAAGCGCGCCACCATCATGGGCAGCCAGACCTTTGGCAAGGGCTCGGTGCAGACCGTGCGCCCGCTCGGCCCCGATACCGGCCTGAAGATCACCACCGCACGCTACTACACGCCCACCGGCAAGGCGATCCAGGCCACCGGCATCGTGCCTGACGTGATGGTGGACGAAACCGCCGAAGGCACGCGTTACGCCGCCCTGCGCATGCGTGAAGCCGACTTGGATCACCACATCAGCAACGGCCAGTCCGGCGCTGACAAGCTCGACCCGGCGGCCGAAAAGGCGCGCGAGGAGGCGCGCGACGAAGCCCTGAAACAGCTCGAGGCCGACTCGAAGAAAAAGCCGGAAGAGCTGCGCCTGCCCGAGTACGGCAGCGAGAAGGATTTCCCGCTGATCCAGGCGCTGAACCAGCTCAAGGGCCAGCCGGTCCAGGTCAGCAAGACACAGAAGGTACGCGAGCCTGAAGAGAACAACGAGTCTCCCGGCAGCGACAGCGCCAAGCCCGCCAGCACGCCTGCCTCGCGCTGATTCCAGCCATGGATGACACCCAGCTGCTGCGCTATTCGCGCCATATCCTGCTGCCCGAAATCGACGTGGACGGGCAGCAGAAACTGCTGGACGCCCATGTGGTGATCATCGGTGCTGGCGGTCTCGGTTCGCCGGCAGCACTCTACCTGGCCAGCGCCGGCGTCGGCCGTATCACGCTGGTGGATCACGACACGGTCGACCTGACCAATCTGCAGCGCCAGATCGCCCATACCGAACAGCGTGTAGGCATGGAAAAGACGCTGTCGGTGCGCCAGGCCATGCAACAGGTCAACTCCACCATCGAGGTGCGTGCGCTGCACCAGCGTGCCGATGCCGCCCTGCTCAACGCGCTGGCAGCCGATGCCGATGTGGTGCTGGACTGCACCGACAACTTCGCCACACGCCAGCTGGTGAACCAGGCCTGCGTCGCCCAGGGGACGCATCTGGTCTGGGGCGCAGCCATCCGCTTCCAAGCACAGATGGGCGTGCGCGCCGCCCACGACGCCGTCAGCCCCTGCTATGCCTGCACCTTCGATCCGGCCCATCCGCCAGAGGAAGAACGCTGCGCCACCATGGGCGTGTTTGCACCGATTGTCGGCATCGTCGGCTGCATCGAGGCCGCCGAAGCCCTCAAGCTGCTGCTCGGTATCGACAGCGAGTTGCACCGCTCCATGCTGCTGCTGGACGCACTGCGCATGTCCTTCATGCCGATCGGCCTGCAACGCCGCCCGCATTGCCTGGTCTGTGGCACGGCGGCGTTACACGATGTCGGAATCGTCTGACACGTCCAGGGCCGCATTACTGGCATACTTTCATTTTTATAGAGGTGATCATGGTGACCGTGGACAACACTGTTGTCCGTTCTGATCCAACCACACCATGACCATCCCCATATTGCAGCAGTACCAACCCGAGATAGCCGTGGGACTCAAAATCTTCATCGTCGAAGACAATCCCGTCATTCGTGACAACCTGGTCGACACCCTGGAAGAGCTCGCCGCCGTAGAAACGGTCGGGGTAGCCGAAACCGAGCAGGAAGGCGTGAACTGGCTGAGCCAGCATCTGCCGGAGTGGGATGTCGCCATTGTCGACCTGTTCCTCAAGGAGGGCAGCGGCATCGGCGTGATCGAGGCCTGCAAGGACAGGCCGATCGACAAGAAGATGGTGGTGTTCAGCAACTACGCCAACGAGGACGTGCGCGAACGCTGCTTCCAGCTCGGTGTGGATCGCTTCTTTGACAAGTCGAGGGAAATCGACGCACTGATCGACTATTTTGTCGAGATCGCGAATTGAGCGCCGGCGCTGCGGCACGCGCAGCGCCCTACCCTGCAGCTCAATCGATCAGACGGTTTTTCAGCGCGTAATAGGTCAGGTCACTATTGGTGCTGAGGTTCATCTTCTCCATCAGCCGCGTGCGGTAGGTACTCACCGTCTTCACGCTCAACGACAGCTCGTCGGCGATATCACTGGCCGTCACGCCCTTGGCCAGTTTCAGGAACACCTGGAACTCGCGTTCGGACAGCTGCTCGTGCGGCAGACCGTCACCGGACTTGCCCAGCTGCTGTGCCAGCAGATCCGCCACGCTGGCGCTGATATAGCGCTTGCCGGTGGCAATCGTGCGGATGGCGGTGACGATCTCGTCCGGCTCGCACTCCTTGTTCAGGAAGCCGCTGGCACCCTGGCGGATCAGGTTGGTGGCGTAATGTTCTTCCGGATAGCCGCTGAGGATCAGCACACCCAGATCCGGGGCCTTGGCACGGATCATGCCCAGCGCATCCATGCCGCTCTGTTCCGGCATGGACAGGTCCATCACCAGCACGTCCAGCTCCTGCTGGCGCACCAGGTCAATCGCCTCGCGGCCACTGGCGGCCTCGCCTACCACGCGCAAATCCACCTGTTCGGAAAAAAACTGGCGCAATCCTGCGCGAACAATCGCGTGGTCGTCTACGATACCTACCTTGATCATGATGCAAGTACTCCTGCCAATAACGCTGCTTTCGCAGACATAAAGGCAGCATCTGCCACCTTCTACCGAGAACGATGTTAACCCGAGACTCAAGCGGCAACTGGACTCCCAGCCCGCGCATGCGAAAAATTCTGACCGTGCTGGTGCTGCTTTCCTGCATCGGCATGCTGCTGCTGAATGAAATATCCTACCGTGGCAACCAGGCTGCCTTCCGCTACGCCACCTATGCGCAGCGCAGCAACGTGCTGGTCACCAACCTGCTGCTGGGCGTGGCCAATGCCGAATCCAGCCAGCGCAGCTTCATGCTGACCGGCGACAAGGCCTTCCATAACGATTTCACGGCCTTCATGATGGACATGGAGAAGCAACTGGCCAGCATCGAATCCCTGTTGGCTGAAGACCCGCACCCCGGAGCCGATGCCAGCAATATCAATACCCGCAGGGGCATGCAGACCCTGAGCAACCTGATCCGCGAAAAAAACCGGCTGATGCGCAACACGCTGGAACTGCACCTCGCTGGCCATGAAAAGGCCTGGATCTCGATTGCGGAAACGCCGCACAAGAAACGCGTGATCTCGCAGATTCGCGCCCAGGGCATGCAGCTGATCAGCTTCAATACGTTGCGCATCCAGCGCTTTGAAGCCCGCATGCAGGAGTCGCTGACCACCACCCGCATCACCATGGGCAGCGCCATCCTGCTGGTGATCGTGCTGTTCCTGCTGCTCTGGCGCGAAACCTACAAGCACCAGGACTTTGAGGCCAGTGTCCGCCAGCAGCTGGCCGACGAACGCAACAAGCTGGACCAGATGGTGCAGGAGCGCACCACCAGTCTGCGCATGCTGGCCGCCAACCTGCAACAGGTACGCGAGAACGAGCGTACCCGCCTGTCGCGCGAGCTGCATGACGAACTGGGCGCCCTGCTGACCGCGGCCAAGCTGGACGTGGCACGCCTGAAATCACGCATAGGCCAGCTGCCCGACAGCAGCGAGCTGCTAGGCCGCATCCAACACCTGACCGACACGCTGAACCAGGGCATCGCGCTCAAGCGCCGCATCATCGAGGACCTGTCACCTTCCGCCCTCAGCAACCTGGGCCTGGTGCCGGCACTGGAGATCCAGGCGCGCGAGTATGCCGAGAAGAGCGGCCTGAAGGTGGTGACGCATTTCGATTACGTCACGCTGAACAAGGACAAGGCGCTGACGGTCTACCGCCTGATCCAGGAAGCGCTGACCAACATCAGCAAATACGCCAAGGCCAGCGAAGTCCGCATCACGCTGACGGACGAAGGCTCCATGGCGCGCATTCTGGTGGAAGACAATGGCGCAGGCTTTGATCCGAACCAGCAGCTGCCTGCGGGCTCACACGGTCTGTCCGGCATGAGCTACCGCGTGGATACCCAGGGCGGCAGCATCAAGATCGATTCCGCACCGGGCGAAGGCACGCGCATCTCGGCGCAGCTGCCGCAGGAGGAGCGTCCGGCATAGTCCTACACGTCTTGTCACGGCCCGACTACGCTTGAACTCCCGGATGCAGGTACCATATACATACAGACAACCCCATTTCCCTCACTTAAGGAGATTTCGATGGAAAACAACCTGCAAACCTCTGCCGACAAGCTGATCGACGATGCTGCAAGCACCACCCAGGAAGCTGCTGACAAGACCCTGCGTACTGCCAGCAACGTGCTGGAGAACGCGAGCGAGCGCCTGACAGCTGCCCGTTCGCGCGCAGGTGAGGCCATCGACCAGCTGAACCAGCGTGCCCACGAGTACGCCCGCGTCGGCATGGAAAAGGCCGGCGAAACGCGTGACCGCGCCAAGCGCCAGGTTCAGCACGCTGCTGACGTCACCAGCCACTATGTGGAAGAACAGCCGCTGAAGTCGGTCGCCATCGCCGCAGGCGTGGGTGCCCTGACGGCTGCCGTCCTGCTGATGCTGCGTGGTCGCGACTGATCTGGCTTGCTGACTGCCGTGACCTGCCAGTCCGTCTCCTGATGGCCTGAGCACTTCCCGGCAATCTGGCCAGTCCACCAGACCGCAGCCTGCGGTACTGGGCTCATGCCCTGTACGTTGCACCTGCGGTCTTTTTCTTGCGCCAGCCACACCAGGCTGGTGCGCTTCCGGAACCCCACCCCCGCTGCCCCTATGCTTCACCCTCTGCTCAAGGTGATGATCAAGCGTCCGGAACTGATCATCGATCACCTGCACAATTATCTGGACCTGTTCAAGCAGGAAACCCGTGGTGCCGCATCCAATCTGGTCCATGTCCTGATCGGATGGGTTCTACTGGCCATCGGCATGCTGCTGTTCCTGATCCTGGGTGGTACCGCCCTGATGCTGGGGCTGCTGCAAGGCAGTTTCCACTGGATTCTCGCCGTCGTGCCCTGCCTGTTCCTGCTGCTGGCCGTGATCGGCTGGTCCATGACGCGCAAACCCGTCATCCAGATGGAAGTGGCCGAAGTCAAGCGCCAGTTCACTGCCGATGTGGAACTGCTGCAAGCCGCAGGAGAACGCCGTGACCGATAAAGCCCCGCAACAACTCCAGTTCATCGATACGCTGCCGCCACAACTGCGCCTGGCGCTGTCACGCTACAAGCTGCGCCGCAGCCTGAACCGCCCGGTCTCGATCGAAGATGATCCCGACCTGCAGCGCCTGCTGGAGCTGGAAAAGGCCTGGAATGCCTCCCTGCCCAAGACCGCTGCCACGCTGCCGGAATCCGCACCGCCTGCGCCACCGGCAGAACCCGAGCCTGCGGCCCCCCCTGCCCAGCCCCGCCCTGTCGCCGCCATGGCAGCCAGGTCGCCGCAGCCCGATGCAGCAGCAGAGCCGGCTCCTGCTTCCCGTCAGCGTCGTGCGGCGCGTCAGGCAAACTCGACCAGCAATCCACTGGCCATGCTGCAGGAACGCGATCTGGGTCCGATTGCCGGCGCAGCGCTGGCCGCCGGCCAGCAACTGTTGCAGGCCTGGTGGGCGCGTCATCCGGCCAAGCTCGCCCTCACCGTAGGTACGCCGCTACTGGAGCGCTACGCCAAGCGCAAGCCGCTGCAGGTGCTGGCGATTGCTGCTGCGGTAGGCGCGGCCGTGGTCGTGCTGCGCCCCTGGCGCTGGAACCGCACGCGCAACATGGCACGCAACAGCGTGAACCGCGAAATCCGCCGCATGCGCCTATCCTCGCTCTGGGGCATGGTGACCGACAGCCTGCTGCGCAACGGCAAGTCGTCGGGCTGAGAGTCCCTGCGCCCAAGCAAAAGCGCCGACCCTGACGGGTACGGCGCTTTTTTGATGGCTGCCCGGATCGGGACGAACCGGCCTCAGCCGCGTCCCACCACCTGGGCCGTGGCGGCCAGCTCCTCCAGTATCGCCAGCGACATCCAGCCGGAGTTGGCATACGGATTGAAATCCGCACCTTCGGAATATTTCAGGATGACAGAGGTGTTGAGCTCGCCGATATCGACCAGGCCCATGGTCCAGCCCGGGTACTGGCGCTCGGTGATTTCATCGTAATGCAGCAGCTGCACATCGGTGTGGTGCACGCTGCGCTGGATCTCGGTGTACAGGCGGTTGACTTCCTCGCGGCTGCCTTCCAGCAGCTGCATGAAGATATTGTTGCTGTAGCACAGGATGCCGGTAATGCCATGCTCGGCATTGTGCCGGCGCGCGCGCTGCAGGATCACCTCCAGGCTCTCGGTGGTGGACTGGGTGGCACGGCTTACATACAACAATCTGACCAGCATGGTCTCTCTCCCGGAAAATCAGAAAACAATCAGTCCTTGAACGGAATCAGCGACAGGAATTCTCGGCGCAGGTTGGGATCCTTCAGGAACACGCCACGCATTACCGAGTTCAGCATCTTGCTGTCCATGTCCTTCACGCCACGCCAGGCCATGCAGTAGTGGCTGGCCTGCATCACCAGCGCCAGGCCATCAGGATGGGTCTTCTTCTGGATCAGGTCGGCCAGCTGGATGACTGCCTCCTCCTGGATCTGCGGGCGGCTCATGACCCACTCGGCCAGGCGCGCATACTTGGACAGGCCGATCACGTTGGTGTGCTCGTTCGGCATCACGCCAATCCACAGCTTGCCGATCACCGGCACCAGGTGGTGCGAGCAGGCGCTGCGCACCGTGATCGGGCCGACGATCATCAGCTCGTTCAGGTGCTCGGCGTTGGGAAATTCGGTCAGCACCGGCGGCTTGACGTAACGGCCGGCAAAGACTTCCTTCAGGTACATCTTGGCCACGCGCCGCGCCGTGTTGTCGGTGTTGTGGTCGTTGGCGGTATCGATCACCATGCTGTCAAGCACGCCCTGCATCTTCTGCTCGACTTCGTCCAGCAGCTGCTCCAGCTCGCCCGGCTGCAGGTAGTCGGCAATATTGTCGTTGGCGTGGAAACGCTTGCGAGCCGCCAGCAGGCGCTCGCGGATCTTCACCGATACCGGTGTCCCTTCGTCTTGGGGAGGCTGGGGAGTGGTCATGGATTCAGGATAATCGCAACAGAATGGCAAAAGTGCAGCATACCACCACCCTGCCCCGGCTGCCGGCATTCCGGCAAGCCCTGACGGATGGCAGCTGAAATTTATTATTCGAGCACGAAATCGGCCACCAGTGGCAGGTGATCCGACAGCCGCGCCCAGGAACGCAGACCCGTGGTCGATTCCAGCGTGGCCTTCTGCGGCACGAACTGGCGCAGCATCTGCAGGCCACGGTAATAGATGAAATCGAGCTGGGTCAGCGGCAGCGTGGACGGGTAGGTACGGTACGCCGGCAGACCATGCTCGCACAACAGGCCGGCCTGGTCCATGAAACGCGTCAGGCGCTTGCCCCAGTCGTTGAAGTCACCGGCAATCACCAGCGGCTCGTCTTCGGGAATCTCGCGCAGCACGAAGTCGATCAGCTGCTGCACCTGGCGCACGCGGCTGGCGGCAATCAGCCCCAGATGCACCACGATCACGTGGATGCAGCGGCCGCGCACCGTGATCTCGCTGTGCAGCAAGCCACGCTGCTCGAAACGGTGGTCCGACATATCCTCGTGCTGGTGCCGTGCCACCTCGCCGCGCGTCAGCAACGCATTGCCGTGCTCGCCGTGCTTGGTGGTGGCATTGGTGACATACACGGCCTGGTAATGCGTGTCGGCCAGGAAGTCGGCCTGGCTCTGGCGCGGCCAGTCGTTGAACTTGCGTTCCCACTGGCGGTTCAGCTTGCGCACCTCCTGCAGGCAGACCACATCGGCGTCGAGCTGACGGATGGCCTGCTGCAGGTTGTGGATTTCGAGCCGACTCATCGGACCCATGCCCTGCACACCCTTGTGGATGTTGTAGGTGGCCACGCGCAGCACTTGCTCGCGTGGCAGGTCGGTCGGAATCGGCGGCGTCATGACGGCGCTGGATCAGCCCTGGCGCGCCTCGGTGGAGACCGGGTTGCGCAGGCGGATGTGCAGCTCGCGCAGCTGCTTCTCGTCCACCGAGCTCGGTGCCTGCGTTAGCAGACACTGGGCGCGCTGCGTCTTCGGGAAGGCGATCACGTCACGGATCGATTCGGCACGCGTCATCAGCGTGATCAGGCGGTCCAGACCGAAAGCCAGGCCACCGTGCGGCGGTGCGCCGTACTGCAGCGCATCCAGCAGGAAGCCGAACTTGAGCTGGGCTTCTTCCGGACCGATCTTGAGCGCGTTGAACACCTTGCTCTGCACCTCGGCACGATGGATACGCACCGAGCCGCCACCCAGCTCCCAGCCGTTCAGCACCATGTCGTAGGCCTTGGCCACGCACTTGGACGGATCGCTGTCCATGTAGTCTTCATGGCCATCCTTCGGCGAAGTGAAGGGATGGTGCATGGCGTTCCAGCGGTCATCTTCCTCGTCGTATTCGAACATCGGGAAGTCCACCACCCACAGCGGTGCCCAGCGGTCGTCGAACAGGCCGTTGTTCTTGCCGAAATCACTGTGGCCGATCTTCAGGCGCAGCGCGCCGATGGCGTCGTTCACCACCTTGGCCTTGTCGGCACCAAAAAAGATCAGGTCGCCATCATTGGCACCGGTACGCTCCAGGATCGCCTGCAGCGCGGCATCGTGCAGGTTCTTCACGATCGGGCTCTGCAGGCCTTCGCGGCCCTTGGCCTTCTCGTTGACCTTGATCCAGGCCAGGCCCTTGGCGCCGTAGATCTTGACGAACTCGGTGTAGCCGTCGATCTCGCCACGGGTCAACTGGTTGCCGTTCGGTACGCGCAGCGCCACCACGCGGCCACCGCCCATGGTAGCAGGCGTGCTGAACACCTTGAAATCCACATCGGCCATGACATCGGTCAGCTCGGTGAATTCCAGCTTGACGCGCAGGTCCGGCTTGTCGGAACCAAAGCGGTGCATCGCTTCGGAGAACTGCATCACGGGGAATTCGCCCAGATCCACATCCATGGTGTTGCGGAACACCGTCTTGATCATGTCCTGGAACAGCGCGCGGATCTCTTCTTCACCCAGGAAAGACGTCTCGATGTCGATCTGCGTGAATTCGGGCTGGCGGTCGGCGCGCAGGTCTTCGTCACGGAAGCACTTGGTGATCTGGTAGTAGCGGTCGTAACCGGCCACCATCAGCAGCTGCTTGAACAGCTGCGGCGACTGCGGCAGCGCAAAGAAATGGCCATCGTGCACACGGCTCGGCACCAGGTAGTCACGCGCGCCTTCGGGCGTGCTCTTGGTCAGCATCGGCGTCTCGATGTCGATGAAGCCATTGGCATCCAGGAACTTGCGCACTTCCATCGCCACCTTGTAGCGCAGCATCAGGTTGCGCTGCATGTAGGGGCGGCGCAGGTCCAGCACACGATGCGTCAGGCGCGTGGTCTCGCTCAGGTTGTCGTCGTCCAGCTGGAACGGCGGCGTGACAGAAGCATTCAGCACGTTCAGCTCGTGGCACAGCACCTCGATCTTGCCGGAGGCAATGTTGTCGTTGGTCGTGCCTTCGGGACGCGCGCGCACCAGACCCTTGATCTGCACGCAGAACTCGTTGCGGATGTCTTCCGCCACCTGGAACATCTCGGGACGGTCCGGATCGCACACCACCTGCACATAACCCTCGCGGTCACGCAGGTCGATGAAGATCACGCCACCATGGTCACGACGGCGGTTGACCCAGCCACACAGGGTCACGGTTTCGCCCAGCTGGGCCTCGGTCACCTGACCGCAGTACATCGAACGCATTGCCATTTTTCAGTCTTTCTGGCCCGTTGCAACGGGCACATGCTTGGTTTGTGTGTTGGAGACGGAACGCCGGCCGGCGTTCAGTCGGTAGAAGAAGATGAGGTGCTGCTGGCGCCGGGAGTTGCCGCAGCCGGGCTATCGGCCGCCGGCTTGGAGCCGGCACTGGCGCTGCTGCCACCGCGGAAATCAGTCACATACCAGCCGGAACCCTTGAGCTGGAAACCGGCGGCGGTTACCTGTTTCTGCAGGGACTCGGCGGAACACTGGGGACAGGTGGTCAGCGGGGCATCGCTGATCTTCTGGAGCACATCAAAAGTGTGGCCGCACGCTTGGCAGCCATAGGCATAAATCGGCATGGAACTATCAGATACGGAAAAAGCGGAGCCTGCGGCGCAGGCAAGCCATTCCCGATTATAAAGTCTGGGGCGAAAACTGCCGCACTACTCCCGCAGCGCAGCAGTGTACTCAGGCAATCAGGCGGCCTTCCTGCGGCGGCGTACCTTCAAAGTGCGGCACGTGGCCCTGCATATTCGGCACCCACTGCGGCAGCAGCGAGCCCGCCAGCATGCCGAACAGCGACGCCAGCACACCGGCCAGTTGCTGCGGGAACGCGGCATCCCAGCCCGGCATGAACATGAACAGCAGCCAGACGCCGACACCCAGCACGCAGGCGGCGATACCGCCCTGGCTGGTGGCCCGCTTCCAGTACAGGCCAAAGGTCAGCGGGATGAAGGCCCCCACCAGCGGCACCTGGTAGGCACCGGACACCATCTCGTAGATCGAGGTGCCTTCCATCGCAATCGCGTAGGCCAGCACGATGGCGGAGAAGCCCAGCACCGCCCAGCGCATCGCCTTGAGCGTAGCGCGGTCATCCATCTGCACGAAATGGCGCAAGATGTTTTCAACGAAGGTAGTCGTGGGCGCCAGCAGCGTGGCCGAGGCACAGGACTTGATCGCCGACAGCAGCGCGCCAAAGAACACCACCTGCATCGCAAACGGCATCTTCTCCATCACCAGCGTTGGCAGCACCTTCTGCGGATCGTCGGCAATCAGCGCCTCGGCCTGTTCGGGCATGACGATCAGTGCCGTCGCCACCAGGAAAATCGGCACGAAGGCAAACAGGATGTACATGCTGCCGCCAATCACCGGACCGATGGTGGCGGCACGCACGTCACGCGCCGACATCACGCGCTGGAACACGTCCTGCTGCGGAATCGAGCCCAGCATCATGGTGATGGCCGCAGCAAAAAAGGCCAGCATTTCGCCATAGGTCGGCTCGGGCCAGAAGCGCAGCAGATCCCTGCTGGAAGCCAACTCCAGCACCGGCTCCAGGCCGCCTGCCATGTCGCTGGCGAAATAGGCCAGCAGCAGCAGACCGACGATCAGTACGATCATCTGCACGAAATCGGTCACGGCCACCGACCACATGCCGCCAATCAGGGTATTGAACCGCCCCGGGTTTGGAGGAGGCCCCAACTCTTGAGAAGATGGAGCCATGAACAAGTCCAACAAGTTTTCCCCGGAAGTGCGCGAGCGCGCTGTGCGCATGGTGCAGGAGCATCGAGCCGAGTACCCTTCGTTGTGGGCAGCTATCGAATCGATTGCGCCGAAGATTGGCTGTGTGCCGCAAACCCTGCACGATTGGGTCAAGAGAGCCGAGATCGACGCTGGCCTGCGTGCGGGTACCACGACCTCGGATGCGCGACGCATCAAGGAACTGGAGCGCGAAGTCAAGGAGCTGCGCCGTGCCAATGAGATCCTCAAAACTGCCAGTGCGTTTTTCGCGCAGGCGGAGCTCGACCGCCAGCTCAGGAAGTGAAGGCCTATATCGACCGCCACCGCGATGACTACGGGGTCGAGCCCATCTGCCGGGTGCTGCAGATGGCCCCGTCGTGTTACTGGCGCCATGCGGCCCGGCAACGCAACCCGCAACTGCGCAGCGCACGTGCCCAGCATGACGACCATTTGAAAGCCGACATCCAGCGCGTGTGGCATGCCAACTGGCAGGTCTATGGCGCCGACAAGGTCTGGCTGCAGATGAACCGCGAGGGCATCCGGGTGGCGCGGTGCACAGTCGAGCGGCTGATGCGTACCATGGGCTTGCAAGGGGCACGCAGAGGCAAGACGATGCGCACCACCACGCCGGACACATCAGTGCCGTGCCCGCTGGACCATGTCAACCGGCTGTTTAAGGCCAGCCGGCCCAACGAGCTGTGGGTGTCGGACTTCACGTACGTCAGCACCTGGCAGGGCTGGCTGTACGTGGCCTTCGTGGTGGATGTGTACGCCCGGCGCATCGTGGGCTGGCGTGTCAGCCGCAGCATGCACACGGACTTTGTGCTCGATGCGCTGGAACAGGCCCTGTATGAGCGCCAGCCAGCAGCGCATGCCTTGACGCACCACAGCGACAGGGGCAGCCAGTACGTCAGCATCCGTTACACCGAGCGGCTGGGCCTGGCAGGTATCCAGCCATCAGTGGGAAGCAAAGGCGACAGCTACGACAACGCGCTGGCCGAGACCATCAACGGGCTATACAAGGCCGAACTGATTCATCGCCGGGGCCCCTGGAAGACCAGGGAAGCCGTGGAACTGGCGACCCTGCAATGGGTGCACTGGTTCAACCACGTCCGACTGCTCACGCCGATCGGGGGTATCCCGCCGGCAGAAGCTGAGGCAAACTACTGGAGGCAACTTGCCGACAGCAACACCTTGGCAGAGGTGTCCACTTAAACCAACCAGCCTCCTCGAAACCCGGGGCGGTTCACCTAGGTATGGCGGGTTGCCACAGATGTACGTCTCGCCGCCTTCGTTCTGAAAGTCGATCTCGGCTTGCTCCAGCGGCGACTCGAACAGGTCGTCCGCCTGCAACTTCACGCCGGTACCCGTCGGAGGGCATACGCTCAACCAGTCAATCCGAAGTGCGTTGTGACACGTGATCCAGTTCTCGTTGCGCAAGGGCAGAAACTCGGCCAACGCCAGCCTCTGGCCCCGGTACAGCACATCGCACTGATACTCGGCGATGACCAGAGCAAGGCGGGCAATCTCCGCCGGGAAATCACGCAGTTCGATCCCACGAAAGTTGGTAAGCGGGATGTCGGACGCACGATCTGGTTCGCCACGCCGCTTGTTGATCTCTGCCTCGATGGCGCGCATCTCCTTGTAGGCGATCACCAGGAAGTTTCCCGAACCGCAAGCCGGGTCGAAAACTCTAATCTTGGCGATGCGCTTGCGCAGGTTGTGCAAGGTGCGCGGGTTGTCGCCCGCCTCTTCCAGCTTTGCACGCAGGTCGTCGAGAAACAGCGGGTTCAGCACCTTCAGGATGTTGGGAACACTGGTGTAGTGCATCCCCAGCTCGCCACGCTCCTCGTCCTCGGTGACAGCCTGGATCATCGAGCCGAAGATGTCCGGGTTGATCTTGGTCCAGTCCAACCCGCCGACGTGCAGCAGGTAGGACCGGGCGATCTTGCTGAATCGCGGCACGTCGTCGCTGCCGGAGAACAACTGCCCGTTGACGTAGGGGAAGTCTTCGGCCCATCGGGGAACCTTGGCTGCGGCCCGGTCCTCGCGCTTGGTGTTCATCGTGCGAAACAGCGTGGCGATGACGTCATGCGTGTTGGACGAGTCTTTGGCGCTCATCTGAGCGATGGTTTCGGTGAAGCGCCCCTTGCCGACGAAGATGTCGGTGTCCTCGGCGAAGAAGCAGAAAATCAGCCGCGCCATGAGCTTGTTCATGTCGTGCCGACGCTCCGCCGTGCCCCATTCAGGGTTGTCTTTCAGCAGTTCGACGTACAGGCGATTCAGGCGGCTCGTGGCCCGGATGTCGAAGGCGTTCTCGCTGATCTGGCGAACGGTGCTGATGCCCGCCAGCGGCAGGAAGAAGCCGAAGTGATCTGGGAAGTCCTTGAAGGCACAGGCGACGGTCTCGCCGCTGGTCAGGTCTTCGGCCTCGAAGTCCGTGCCGTCGGTTGCGAGGATGAACTTCGCCTTGGCCTTGGCCGTCGCCGGGCTGACCTTGAGAGCGGCCAGCGTCTGCGTCACCCGCCCAGCGTCGCAGGTCAGGATGTGGATGTTGCTGGTCTGGAGAACACCGCCGAGGTCGGACTTGTTCGACGCCCCCGCGCGCAGGCGCTTGATGGTCGTCGCCTTGTTGCCAAAGGCTTCAAGGAAGGCGTAGGGGAACTCTGCGGGGTCAAAGGGCTGCTCCGCAAGGTCTGTGATGGCTTGTTCGATTTCTACGGCGTTCATGGGCGGGTAGCCCTCCCTCTGAGCGAGGCCGCCTGGCTGTTGCTGTTGTGCGGGGTGCTCATGTCTTGTCCTGCGTTTTCTCGGCTATCTGCGCGGCAATCCAGCGATCCAACTCGCTGCGACGAAACCGCCAGGTGCCGCCCAGCTTGAATCCCGGTATCTCCCCCTGCTGGGCCAGCCGGTACACGGTCTTCTTCCCTGCCTTGAGGTAGACCGCCACTTCGTCCAGCGTGAGAATTTCGGTATCGGGTTGGTTCACGTCAGGCGGCTCGCTTGGTGTCGCACGGCGAAGTCTTCCAAAGTTTGGCCAAGTTTACCCTTATATCAGCCCAAATGGAGCCCGAATGTGATGGCGAGAAGCCATTGATTCGGCGGGCACTGCCCGTGCCAGAAATGATGCCGGCGATCAGTGGCGGCACACGGTTGACCAGCATCAGCAACGCCACGCAGAAAACCAGCATCACGCCCAGCTCTTCAAAGTTCAGGGTGCCGGTGTTCATCCTGGCGTAGAAGCTGGAAAGCAGGTCGCTCCCGATGCCTACCAGGAGCACCATCGTCATGATTTGCACGCCCACGCCCAGCACGGTCTTGTAGTAGTTGATCGCCATGTCCGAAGTCCAGCGCGAGCCGCCGAAGCCAAGGAAGAAGATGCCGGCGTACATCAGCAGCCAGGCCGAGACGAGCAGCAGCAACATATTCACCGCAACAACTGCAAGCAGGATCAGGATGCCGACGCTCAAGGCCACACCGATAAAACTATCCACGGGCGACCAGATCGACGAGTTCCTGAATGCCTGCTTCAAGATCATGAAGCCAATATCCACGATGTCCGAGGGTGTCACCGACGCCACCCCGGACGCCTGCTCACCAAGCCGGGCCAATGACTGGATGATCGAGTTGGCGAAGGTCGGGCCATAGCGCAACAGCCAGAGGAAGAAGCCGAAGAACAGGATGAACCTGATGAATTCGGCGAAGAACTCGCCAATGTCGGCCTTGCGCAGCACCATGAAAGAGCATCGTTTTCTTCATGGTGCAGGGCCTCCGTCAGCGGGTCAGTTCGAGCCAGTTCTTCGGGCTGGCCGTGCGCTCGATCCTGGACTCCCGGGAAGTCGCGCCGGCGGCCTGCTGTTGCGCATCTAGGTCGGCCTGCGCCTGCATCCTGGCCGTCGCGGCGTTCTGCTGCGCGATCAGCAGGCCACGGATTTGTAGGAGCTGGTTTGCCTGGTTGGCGGCGAGCTGATTGGCGAAGCCGATGGCCTGCATCTGGCCGGTTGCACCCTGCGCTGCTGACTGGAGCCGTTCGAGCTGGCGAGCGTCAGCGGTCAGGTTGCGTTCCCGCGTCGGATCGCACTCACCAACCGAAACGTCGCCTGGGACTTGGCAGAAATCGAGGAATGGATCGAGGCGCGCAAGTCATCGGGCACGCAGGCCATGCGGCCCGGCTTCACCTCGCCGGTCGCAGCCACCGCTTTTTAGCCGCTAAAACGCCGCGCCCCTCAAGTGTCAATGACAGCCGAGGCCAAGGTCGCTGTTCTGGAGGCGCCGCCTACTTACGCCTTCGGCCGCTTGAGCGTCCATTCGTCGATCATGTCCGCCCAGTCCTGCAACATCGCCGTCCGCTGCTCGCGGTACTCGGCCTTGTTGTAGACGGCCCTGACGCCTCTCTGCTCGTGCGCCAGGCACTTCTCGATCCAGTCCGTGTTGTAGCCGGCCTCGTGCAACAACGTGCTGGCCGTGCGCCGCAAGTCATGCGGCCCGAACTTGGCGAGCGGCTTTCCCTCCTTCTGCGCCAGCCGATACGTCAGCGTCAGCACCTGGTTGAGCGTGGCGCTGCTCATGGGTAGGTCCGAGTCGTACCGCGACGGCAGCACGTAGTCCGATCCACCGGCGAAGGTTTTCAGGGCAATGAAGATGTCCAGCGCCTGGCGGGACAGAAACACCAAGTGCGGATTGCGCCGCTTCATCCGCTCCCTCGGGATCGTCCAAAGCGCGTCGCTGAAATTGATCTCGCTCCAGGTCGCGTTGGTCAGCTCGCTCTTGCGCACCATCGTCAACAACAGCAGCTTGGCCGCCGCCCGAATGGATGGCGCTGTGCCGATGCGCTCCATGTACTGGTACATCAGGCCGATCTCGTCGGGCGTCAGCGCACGGTCGCGCGGCTCGAATTTGGCGATGGACGTTGGGCGCACCAGCTCCGCCGGGTTCTCGACCCTCTGGCCACGCTCGATGGCCCAGCGATAGACCTGCATCACCACCTCGCGGACATGCACTGCCGTTGCCGGCGCGCCGCGCTCCACGATGGCATCGGTCAGTGCCCGCAAGTCCTCGTGGGTAATCTCCACCAGCTTCTGATTGCCGAATTTCGGCTTCAAGTCGCGCTCGTAGACTGAGCGGCGCATGTCGCGGGTGGAGTCGGCCATCTGGTAGCCGCGCAGCCACTTTTCCGCCCAGGCACCGAACGTCTCCGCGTCCTTGACGCGGGCCTTATCCCGCGCCTTCTCCTTGGCCGGTGACTTCCCGGCCGCGACCATCTTCTTGGCCTCGCCCAACCGCTCGCGGGCTTCCGCCAGGGTGATGCCGCCGACACCGTAGCGGCCGAAGGTGATGGTCTCCTGCCTACCGTGGATCGAGTAGTTGTAGCGGAACGAGATCGCTCCGGCGGCCGTGACGGCTACATAGAGGCCGTCACGGTCATTCACCTTGTAGAGCTTGTCCTTCGGCTTGAGGTTGCGCAGCTTGGTATCGGTCAGCATGGTCTTGGCAAGGCTCCTTTGTCCTATACCATGCTGGGAACACCCTTTTTCTTGGCGTGAAAATCAATCTAAATCAACAAGTTAGATGATTTCAGTACCATGAACCATCTTCCGATGGCTTCATGGTATCGCGCCCTCAACATGGCATCAGTCGCTCATCGTACCATCTGCCATGCCATAAAAAAACGGTGCTTCGCGATGCCATCAGTTGCCAGAACTTGCCAGACGCCAAGGAATAAAATTCATATCTGACAATGAGTTAGGTTTGCCTTGATGCCTCGTCTTGCCAACCCCTGCCAGACGCGGGATCATTCCCACTCAATCGTAGCCGGCGGCTTAGAGCTAACATCATAAGTCACGCGATTAATCCCGCGCACTTCATTAATAATCCTGCCACTCACCCGCTTCAACAAGCTATAAGGCAGCTCCGCCCAATCCGCCGTCATGAAGTCGCTGGTCTGCACCGCACGCAGCGCCACCACATAGTCGTAAGTGCGGCCATCGCCCATCACGCCCACGCTCTTGACCGGCAGGAATACGGTAAAGGCTTGCGATGTCAGGTCGTACCAGCTCTTGCCGCTGTTGGGCTCGACGGTGGAGCGCAGCTCCTCGATGAAGATCGCATCGGCGCGGCGCAGCAGGTCGGCGTATTCACGCTTGACCTCGCCCAGGATGCGCACACCCAGGCCGGGGCCGGGGAAGGGATGGCGATACACCATGTCGTGCGGCAGGCCCAGGGCCACGCCCAGCTCGCGCACTTCATCCTTGAATAGATCGCGCAGCGGCTCCAGCAGCTTCAGGCCCAGCTGTTCCGGCAGGCCGCCCACGTTGTGGTGGCTCTTGATGACCACCGCCTTCTTGCTCTTGGCACCACCGGATTCGATCACGTCCGGGTAGATCGTGCCCTGCGCCAGGAAGGTCGCACCCTTGTGGCCACCACCGCTGGCTTTCAGCTTCTCGGCCTCGGCCTTGAACACGTCCACGAACAGGCGGCCAATGATCTTGCGCTTCTGCTCGGGGTCGGTCACGCCAGCCAGTTCACCCAGGAACAGGTCGCTGGCATCCACGCGCACCACCTTGGCATGCAGCTTGCCCTCGAACATGTCCATTACCATGTCGCCTTCGTTCAGGCGCAACAGGCCGTGGTCCACAAACACGCAGGTCAGCTGGTCGCCAATGGCGCGGTGGATCAGCGCCGCCGCCACGGAGGAATCGACACCTCCGGACAAGCCCAGGATCACTTCCTCGTCACCGACCTGCTCGCGAATCGCCTGCACGGCTTCCTCGATATGGTCGCGCATGACCCAGCCCGGATTCGCCTGGCAGATATCCAGCACGAAGCGGTCCAGCATCGCCCTGCCCTGCACCGTGTGCGTGACTTCGGGGTGGAACTGTACGGCGTAGTAACCACGCTCCTCGTCGGCCATGCCGGCAATCGGGCAGCTCGGCGTGGAGGCCATCAGCTTGAAGCCGGCTGGCAGCTCGGCGACCTTGTCGCCGTGGCTCATCCAGACTTTCAGCATGCCATGGCCTTCCGGCGTGGTGAAATCGGCAATATCCTTCAGCAGGCGCGTGTGGCCGTGGGCGCGCACTTCGGCGTAACCAAACTCGCGCTGGTGGCCGCTTTCCACCTTGCCGCCCAGCTGCAGCGCCATGGTCTGCATGCCATAGCAGATGCCCAGCACCGGCACGCCCAGCTCGAACACGGCATCGGGCGCCTTGTCGGTCGTCTCTTCGTAGGCGCTGGCATGGCTGCCCGACAGGATCACGCCTTTCAGCTTGCCATCGGCAGCGAACTCGCGCACCCAGTCGCTGCTCACGTCACAGGGATGCACCTCGCAATACACATGCGCCTCGCGCACGCGTCGCGCGATCAGCTGGGTAACCTGGGAGCCGAAATCGAGAATGAGGATCTTGTCGTGTTGCATGGGGATGTCCCGTCAGAAAATGAAAAGGGCTGAGGCCACCCTCAAGGAGGTGTCTCAGCCCGAAGACCAGCCGTCAGGCCATCAGTCAGCGCGGTAGTTCGGCGCTTCCTTGGTGATCTGCACGTCGTGCACGTGCGATTCGCGGATGCCGGCTGCGGTAATTTCCACGAACTCGGCCTTCTCGCGCATCTCATCGATGGTGGCGCAGCCGCAGTAGCCCATGGAGGCACGCAGGCCACCGGCCATCTGGTAAATGATGCTCAGCACCGAGCCCTTGTAGGGCACGCGGCCTTCGATACCTTCCGGCACCAGCTTGTCGGTATTGGGGTTGCCGCTGCTGGCTTCCTGGAAGTAGCGGTCGGCGCTGCCCTGCTGCATGGCACCAATCGAGCCCATGCCGCGGTAGCTCTTGTAGCTACGGCCCTGGAACAGGATCACTTCGCCCGGTGCCTCTTCGGTACCGGCGAACATGCCGCCCATCATCACGGTGTTGGCACCGGCAGCAATCGCCTTTGCAATGTCGCCGCTGAAGCGGATACCGCCGTCAGCGATCAGCGGCACGCCCGTGCCACGCAGCGCAGTTGCCACGCTGTCAACCGCCATGATCTGCGGCACGCCCACGCCAGCGACGATACGGGTGGTACAGATGGAGCCCGGGCCGATACCGACCTTGACCGCGTCCGCACCAGCTTCGACCAGCGCCTTGGCAGCGGCACCGGTGGCGATGTTGCCGCCGATGACCTGGATATGCGGGTAATTCTGCTTGACCCAGCGCACGCGGTCGATCACGCCGGCGCTATGGCCGTGGGCCGTATCCACCACCACGGCATCCACGCCGGCAGCCGACAGCGCCTCGATGCGCTCTTCGGTGCCCGGGCCCACGCCCAGTGCCGCGCCGACCAGCAGGCGACCGTTGTCGTCACGCGCGGCATTCGGGAAAGTGGTCTGCTTGTTGATGTCCTTGACTAGGATCAGGCCCTTCAGTTCGAAGACGTCGTTCACCAGCAGCAGGCGCTCCAGCTTGTGCTCATGCAGCTTGGCCTTGGCATCGGCCAGGGAAATGCCCTCCGGGGCCGTGACCAGACGCTCGCGCGGGGTCATGATGTCCTTGACCTGCACGTCCAGACGGGTCTCGAAGCGGATGTCACGGTTGGTGACGATGCCGACCACCTTGCCGCCATCCAGCACCGGGAAGCCGGACACGCCCAGCTCTTCGGACAGCTGCTTGACTTCCAGCACGGTGGTGGTGGGGGTGATCACCACCGGATCGCGCAGGATGCCGCTTTCGTGGCGCTTGACCTTGGAGACATGTGCAGCCTGGTCCTGGGCCGTCATGTTCTTGTGGATGATGCCGATCCCGCCCTCTTGCGCCATGGCGATGGCCAGGCGGGCTTCGGTGACCGTATCCATGGCGGCCGACACGAGCGGGAGGTTCAGGTGAATGTTGCGGGTGAACTGGGTGCGCAGCGAGGTGTCCTTGGGCAGGACTTCGGAGTAGGCGGGCACCAGGAGAATGTCGTCGAACGTGAGAGCTTTGCCGAGCAGGCGCATGGGGGGTTCCTCCAAAAGCAGGATTCTAACGGTTTCGGCGATCCCCGTCAGCCGGCAGGCCCGGAAAACCCCGGTTCGTGTTGCAACGCACAAACAGGCGAGTGCGGAAAAGGCTCAGGGACGATTCAGTGTATGCCAGTAGACCGCACAGCCGGCGGGCATATTCGCGCCCTGGCAGTGCTCCTTCAGCAGCACCGGCGGCTGGTTGAACACATAGCCCTGCTCGGCCATGCAGGCGAACTGTTCCCCGATGGCTTTCTGGCCAATGGCAAAGCGGTCGACATAGCCACAGGATTGCAGCGCCTGCTCGACCTGGGCGCTGCTGGCGCCAGGCTTGCTCCAGGTAGCGGCGGCCTGGGGCGCAGGCGCATGGCCTGCGGTACCGGCACAGCCAGCCAGTACGGCAGCAATCAGGGCCAGGGCGGCGGGGGCGATGGAGAATCGGGCCATGAGGTGCTCCTGTGGGGTGAAACAGTGAATCAGTAACCGGGCTTGGCCCCGGCACGGCGGCGTGCAAACAGGCCGGCAGCGCCAGCGCCCTGCTTGGCAAAACGCTCGCGCCGTGCCACCTTGGGATCGACCAGCAGCGGGCGGCTGAGCTCGATGCGATCCTGCGCGCGCAGCGGCTGGTCCGGCGTGGCCTTTCGGCCCCAGATGCTGGCAACCAGGCAGTCATCCTGCGTCTGCAGCCAGGCCTGCACGGCGGGCTGATGCGCCATGGCGCTGGCTTGCACCGCTTGCAGCAGCGTCGTGCCTGCGGTCACCTGCAAGGCTTCCGACTGCACGGTACGCGGCGCTGGCGACCAGGCCAGCTCGATCGGGATCAGGGCGGAATCAGCCATAGACCTTGCGCGCGCGCTGGATGAAGGCATCGACAAAGCTGCCGGCAATCTTGTCAAACACCGGGCCGACCAGCATCGCCAAGGCGCGGCTGGAGAAACCATATTCCATGTCGAAGTGGATGCGGCAGGCGCGCTGGCTGCCATCGCCGACCTTGTCAAAGCGCCAGGTGCCCTTGAGCTGCGAGAACGGGCCGCGCACCAGGTCGAGCGTGATCTGCTCGTCCGGAATGTGGTGGTTGCGCGTGACAAAGCTCTGCTTGAAGCCGGCCAGCGCGATGCCGACTTCAGCCACCATGCCATCGGGCGTGCGCTCGAGCACACGGCCAAAATCGCACCAGGGCATGAATTCCGGATATTTTTCGACGTCAGACACCAGGTCGAACATTTCGGCCGGGCTATACCAGATGAGGACGGATTTGTGTACGTTTTTCATGGATTGCTGTTTTCGACCATTGTATGCATGGCGGAACTTTGCTCAAGGTCGTATGATCTGATACTTTTGACTGGCGCGCATGCGCCCTGCAAGTTTTCCCATCATTCCACATGGCCACCAAGAACAAGAAAGCCCTCCCTGCCCGCATCGCCGACAACAAGAAAGCCGCCTTCAACTACTTCTTCGAGGAGAAGTACGAGGCCGGCATGGTGCTGCAAGGCTGGGAAGTGAAGGCGATCCGCGAAGGCAAGGTGCAGCTGACCGACGGCTATGTGGTGATCCGCGAGGGTGAGCTGTTCCTGATCGGCTGCCAGATCAACCCGCTCAAGACCGCCTCCACCCACATCAGCGCCGATGCCGCCCGCATCAAGAAACTGCTGTTGCACAAGGACCAGATCCAGCGCCTGATCGGCAAGGTGGAGCAGAAAGGCTATACCCTGGTGCCGATCAACCTGCACTGGAAGGACGGCCGCGTGAAATGCGAAATCGCCTTGGCCAAGGGCAAGGCCGAGCATGACAAGCGCGACACCATCAGGGAGCGCGAGGGCAAGCGCGAGGTGGAGCGGGCGATGAAGAGTCGCCATCGCTGAGCGCCCTGCTCTGCCCTGCATGCGACAAGGCCAGGATGGTTACCATCCTGGCCTTGTGCTTTTTACGGCTTCGACAGCGGATCAGTCAATCTGCGGTAAGTCCCCCAGCGCACGCGCCAGCTCGTCCTCGTCACAGACATCATCCTTCAGCTCGCCCGCCAGGAAGCGCGTGTAAGCCGCCATGTCAAAGTGGCCGTGGCCGCTCAGGCAGAACAGGATGGCTTCGGCCTTGCCCTCGTGCTTGCAGCGCAGCGCTTCCTGCACCGCGCCCTGGATCGCATGGGTCGATTCCGGCGCCGGCACGATGCCCTCATGGCGCGCAAACAGCACGCCGGCGGCAAAGCAGTCGCCCTGGCCATAGGCCACGGCTTCCATCAGGCCCAATTCCTTGACATGGCTGACCAGCGGCGCCATGCCGTGGTAGCGCAGGCCACCGGCATGGAAGCCCGGCGGCGTGAAGCTGCTGCCCAGCGTGTGCATCTTGGTGATGGGCGTCATCTGCGCCGTGTCGCCAAAGTCGTAGGCATACTTGCCGCGCGTCAGCGACGGGCAGGCGCTCGGCTCGACACCGACGATACGCGGCATCGGGCGCTCGCCGCGCAGGCCGCTGCCCAGGAACGGGAAGGCAATGCCGGCAAAGTTGCTGCCGCCACCGGTACAGCTCAGCACCACGTCCGGCCAGCAGTCGGCCATTTCCATCTGCTGCATCGCTTCCAGGCCGATCACGCTCTGGTGCAGCAGCACATGGTTGAGCACCGAGCCCAGCGTGTACTTGGTATCGTCGTTCTGCGCGGCGATTTCCACCGCCTCGCTGATGGCGATGCCCAGGCTGCCCGGATGGTCCGGACGCTCGGCCAGCACCTTGCGGCCGTATTCGGTCTGCGTGCTAGGTGAAGCAATGCAGCGCGCACCATAGGTTTCCATCACGGCACGACGGTACGGCTTCTGGTCGTAGCTCACGCGCACCTGGTAGACCTCGACATCCAGGTCGAACAGCGAACCAGCATAGGCCAGCGAAGTGCCCCACTGCCCGGCACCCGTCTCGGTCGTCACGCGGCGCACGCCGGCCTGCTTGTTGTAGAAGGCCTGCGGAATCGCCGAGTTGGGCTTGTGACTGCCGGCCGGGCTGACGCCCTCGTACTTGTAGAAGATCTTGGCCGGCGTACCCAGCGCCTTTTCCAGCGCGCGGGCGCGAAACAGCGGCGCCGGACGCCACTGGCGCAGCACGTCGCGTACCGGCTCGGGGATCTCCACCTCGCGCTCGGTCGTCATTTCCTGTTCGATCAGCGCCATCGGGAACAGCGGCTCCAGATCGGCGGCCTGTACCGGTTGCTTTGTGCCCGGATGCAGCACCGGCGGCAGCGGCTGCGGCAGGTCGGCCTGGATGTTGTACCAGTGGCGTGGAATCTGCTCTTCGTCGAGCAGGTACTTGAGTTGCTTGCTCATGACCGGTACCTCTCGGAATTTACTTCAGGAACGCCAGCGGGTGCATGGACGCCGGCCAGGGGCTCTCGTAGAACGCGTCAACCATCTCGTCGGTCACGTCCTCGATGCGCGGCGGGTTCCACTGCGGGTTGTTGTCCTTGTCGATCACCAGCGCGCGCACGCCTTCAATGATCTCGCTGCCGACCATGGTACGGCCCATGTGCTGCGGGAAGAAGCAATGGCGCACCAGGTCGCGCTCCATGCGCAGGTCTTCTGCCACCGTCATGTGGCGGCCGCGGCGGATCTGCTCGAACACCACATGCAGCAGCAGCGGCGAACGCTTGCGCAGTGCGCCCGCGCACTTCTGCGCCCACTCGCTGCCGGTATCGGCTTCGAGTTGCTGCACGATGGCCTTGAAAGTCTCGGCACCAAAATATTTTTCGGCTTCGGCGCGCGAAGCGGCAAAGGCCTCGGTTTCGGCCGGCGTGGCGTCCATCTGCTGCTTCAGCCAGCTGCGTACGGCATCGCCATCGGCAAACTGCTGTTCACCCAGCGCCTGCCAGACCTCGGCCTGGCGGCTGCTGGCCAGGTAATGGTCACCCAGGCCAATCGCGATGCCGTCCGCGCCCAGGATGTGGTCGCCGGCCAGTGCCAGCCATTCGCCGCTATGGCCAGGGCAACGGCTCAGGAAGTAGCCACCGCCCACGTCCGGGAACAGGCCGATCAGCGTCTCGGGCATGGCCATGCGCGTGCGTTCGGTCAGGATACGGTCGGTCGCACCCTGGCTGATGCCCATGCCGCCACCCATGACGATGCCGTCCATGAAGGCGATATAGGGCTTGCCCAGGAAGTGCGTCAGGTGGTTGAGTGCATACTCTTCGGTGAAGAAGTCCTCGATCTCGGGGTTGCCGCGCTCGGCCTGGTCGTGGAAGAAACGGATATCACCGCCGGCGCAGAAGGCACCAAACACGCCCTCCTTGTTGCTGCCGCGGATCGCCACCGCCTGGATCGCCGGATCGGCCTGCCAGGTCTGCAGGATCTCGTACAGGCTGCGTACCATCGCCAGGCTCAGCGCGTTCAGCGCCTTGGAACGGTTCAGGGTAATGAAGCCGACGCCACCACGGACCTCGCTCAGGACATCGGGCGTGGCCCACTTCCAGTTTGCACTCATGCTGATTGTCTCCATCCTAGAATTTCATTGATTGCCAGCGCCAGCAGCACAACGCTACCACCGATGACCACATTGGGGCCCGGGACTTCTCCAGCACCCCACCAAGTCAGAAGTATGCCAAAAATAATCTCCAGCAAGGCCAGCAGCGACAGCTCGGGCGCACTCAATACGCGTGAAGCGATCACCGCCAGCGCACACGGAATCGCCAGCTGGAACAGTCCGAGCGCCGCCAGCCAGCCCATATCGGGCCAGGAGGCCTGGAATGGCCAGGCAAACGGCAGGCAGACCAGCGCCGACAGAAAACCGCCAATCGCCAGCGCCGGCACCATGTCTCGCGCCTGGATCGGCGGGGGTGCCAGCTCCAGCGCCGGATTCTGGAATTGCGCCACGCTATCGCCCGGCAACTCTGCGCTGACGGCCTCGGTGCGCTCGCTGATCGCCACCGCATGGGCGCGCTGCGACTGCTCCAGACGCAAGGCGGCCAGCCGCTTGCGTTCGCGGTGCATCAGCGTCCATTGCGCACAGCTGCACACCGGCACCAACAGCGCAATCAGCGAGCCGATCAGCTTGCGGTCGTAGCCCAGCGTCAGGTGGGCGGCATAGATGTAGACAATGCCGGCGGCAGCCACCAGTACCGTGATGCGGGTACGGCGAGGCAGTTGCTCTTTCAGGATGAAGTGGCTGACCAGGGCGGTAAACACCGGTCCGAGCGCCGACAGCACCAGCACATTGGCCACCGTGGTAAAGCTCAGCGCCATCATGAAGGCGGTGAACATGCCGGCCCAGCACAAGCCGGACAACCACAGCATCGGCTCATCCCAGGGAATGCGGCGCAGGCTGCCGGGGCCGCGTGTCAGCCGGAGGATCAGCAGAATGCAGCCCGCTGCCAGCAGGCTGCGCCAGAACGTCACCTCGACCCCGCTGGCATCCGTGATCTGGCGCGTCATGACACCGGCCGTGGCCCACAGCAGGGTTACCAGCAGCATGACGACAACGGCCCAGCCGTGGCTGAGCCGTGGTCGCAGGACGGCACGCAACAACATGCCGGTTTACCGCATCAGGCGGTTTCGCGGCTGGCGCGCTTGCGCTCGTGTTCCTTCAGGTGACGCTTGCGCAGGCGGATGCTCTTGGGCGTGATCTCGACCAGCTCGTCGTCCTCGATGAACTCCACGCCGTATTCCAGCGTCAGGTCGATCGGCGGCGTGATCTTGATCGCATCTTCCTTGCCGGACACGCGGAAGTTGGTCAGCTGCTTGGTACGCGTGGCGTTCACCACCAGGTCGTTGTCGCGGCTGTGGATACCGACAATCATGCCCTCGTACACCGGATCACCGGCCTTGACGAACATGCGGCCGCGGTCATCCAGCTTGCCCAGCGCGTAGGTGAAGATTTCGCCATCGTCCATGGAAATCAGCACGCCGTTCTTGCGGCCGCCGATTTCGCCCTTGAAAGGCTCGTAGCCGTCAAAGATGTTGCTGATCAGACCGGAACCACGCGTCAGGTTCAGGAATTCGTTGGTGAAACCGATCAGGCCACGCGCCGGAATGCGGTATTCCAGACGCACGCGGCCACGGCCGTCCGGCTCCATATTGACCAGTTCGCCCTTGCGCTCGCCCAGTGCCTGCATCACGCCGCCCTGGTGGCCTTCCTCGATATCGGCCGTCACCAGCTCGATCGGCTCGCACTTCTCGCCGTCGATCTCCTGGAACACCACGCGCGGCTTGGACACGGCCAGCTCGTAGCCTTCGCGGCGCATGTTTTCCAGCAGGATGGTCAGGTGCAGTTCACCACGACCGGAGACTTCGAACACGCCGTCCTCGCCGGTTTCCTTGACGCGCAGCGCCATGTTGCTCTGCAGTTCCTTCTGCAGGCGGTCCCAGATCTGGCGGCTGGTGACGAACTTGCCTTCGCGGCCAGCCAGCGGGCTGGTGTTGACGCTGAAGTTCATGGTCAGCGTCGGCTCGTCCACCTTCAGCATCTCGACCGGAGCCGGGTTGTCCGGATCGGTGATCGTCACGCCAATGCCGATGTCCTCGATGCCGTTGATCAGCACGATGTCGCCGGGACCGGCTTCCTTGACCTGCACGCGGTCCAGGCCCTGGAAAGTCAGCACCTGGTTGATGCGGCCCTTGTACTGCTTGCCGTCAGGACCTTCCATCACCAGCACGTCCTGCGCCGGACGCAGGCGGCCGGAGTTGATGCGACCCACGCCGATACGGCCGACGAAGGTGGAGTAGTCAATCGCCGAGACCTGCAGCTGCAGCGGTGCATCGGCATCGCCTTCGTGCGGCGTGACGTGGCTCAGGATGGTATCGAACAGCGGCGACATGTCCTTGCCCCACTGCTCGCCCGGCACGCCCTCTTCCAGCGAGGACCAGCCGTTGATGCCGGAAGCGTAGACTACCGGGAAGTCCAGCTGCTCGTCGGTAGCGCCCAGCTTGTCGAACAGGTCGAAGGCGGCGTTGATCACCTTGTCCGGATCGGCACCGGGCTTGTCCACCTTGTTCACCACCACGATCGGGCGCAGGCCCAGTGCCAGCGCCTTCTTGGTGACGAAACGGGTCTGCGGCATCGGGCCTTCCTGGGCATCGATCAGCAGCACCACGCCGTCCACCATGGACAGGGCGCGCTCGACTTCACCACCGAAGTCCGCGTGACCAGGGGTGTCGACGACGTTGATGTGGGTGCCCTTCCAGCTCACGGCACAGTTCTTGGCCAGGATGGTGATGCCACGCTCACGTTCGATGGCGTTGTTGTCCATCACGGAATCGACCACTTTTTCGTGCTCGGCAAAGGTACCGGAGTGGCGCAGCAGCTGGTCGACCATGGTGGTCTTGCCGTGGTCAACGTGGGCGATGATGGCGATATTGCGGATTTGTTGGCTCATGGGAATGCAATGGTGTAAAAAATCGTCTGTAAATGGTCAGCTGGCGGCATCACTTGCCTGGGCCAGCGTCTGCTGGATGTCCAGCGGGCTCAGCAGCCGCACCGGAATCAGGTGGCCGGCCTGTACATGGGCCGTGCCGAGCAGCACCCGGTCGGGTGGCTTGAACAGCGCCGGGCAATCCGGAGCCGGGCCATACACCGCCACCAGCGGCATGTCGGGCCAGGGGCCACGGCGACGCAAGCCAGTCAGGAAGCGTGCTGCATCTTCTGCGCCCAGCATGACAGGGCTGTGACCCTGCAGCAGGATATCTACCGGCTGCAGCAGTTGCAGCCGCTGTTCCGCCGGCATCGCCTCCAGTGCCTCGAGCGTGATGCACTGTGTCAGGTCGAACACGCCCGTCTGTACCCGGCGCAGGCCGATCAGGTGCGCGCCACAGCCGAGCGCGTTGCCGATGTCCTCGGCCAGCGTGCGGATGTAGCTGCCCTTGCTGACGCTGGCGTGGATACGTATCACGCTGCCAGCCGGATGCTGCTGCAGGATCTCGTCCGGCACCGGCAGGCGCTCCAGCCGCGACACCGTGATGCGGCGCACCGGGCGCTCTACCGTGATGCCGGCACGGGCGTATTCGTACAGCGGCTTGCCGTCCTTTTTCAGGGCGGAATACATGGGGGGCATCTGGTCCTGCTCACCCAGGAAACGCTGCAGCACGGCGGCTACCGCCGCATCGTCTGCCTGTACCTCGCGCTCGTCCAGCAGCTCGCCCTCGGTATCACCGGTGGTCGTGGTCTGGCCCAGGCGCAGCGTGGCCACGTAGGCCTTGTCGGCATCCAGATGCAGCTGGCTGAACTTGGTGGCAGCGCCAAAGCACAGCGGCAGCACACCGGTCGCCAGTGGATCCAGCGTACCGGTATGGCCGGCTTTTTCGGCGCGCAGCAGCCACTTGACCTTCTGCAAGGCCTGGTTGCTGGAGAGTCCTATGGGCTTGTCGAGCAGCACCACCCCGTGGACAGGGCGACGCTGCACCCTGTTCCGTGGAGCAGCCGTCATCTCAATCCTCGTTCTTGGAACGCGAAGACACGGCCTTGGCGATCAGCGCATTCATGTCCGCCGCACGTTCCTGGGTACGATCGTAGACGAAATGCAGCGTCGGCACGGTGTGGATGTGCAGTCGCTTGAACAGGCCGTTGCGCAGGTGGCCGGCAGCGTGGTTCAGGGCTTCCTCGGTCTGTTCCGGGTCGCCAGTGAGCACACTGAAGTAGACCTTGGCGTGGGCATAGTCGGGCGTGACTTCCACGCCCTGCAGGGTGACCATGCCGACACGCGGATCCTTCAGCTCGCGCTGGATCAGTTCCGCCAGATCACGCTGGATCTGGTCGGCCACCTTGTAGCTGCGGTTGGTAGGGGCTTTCTTCTGTGCCATGCGGGATTACAGGGTACGGGCCACTTCCTTGACTTCGAAGAATTCGAGCTGGTCGCCTTCCTTGATGTCGTTATAGTTCTTGAGCTTGATACCGCACTCGAAGCCTTCCTTGACCTCGCGCACATCGTCCTTCATGCGCTTCAGGGAGTCCAGCTCGCCGGTATAGATCACCACGTTGTCGCGCAGCAGGCGGAAGTTGGCGTTGCGCGTGACATAGCCGGAAGTGACCATACAGCCCGCCACGGTACCGATCTTGGACGCCACGAACACGGTGCGAATCTCGGCATGACCGATGATCTCTTCCTTCTTGTCCGGCGTCAGCATGCCGCCCATGGCTGCCTTCACGTCATCCACGGCGTCGTAAATGATGTTGTAGTAGTGGATGTCGATACCGTTGCCTTCGGCTGCCTTGCGCGCCTGGGCATCGGCACGCACGTTGAAGCCCATGACCACGGCGTTGGAGGCAATCGCCAGGTTGATGTCGGATTCGCTGATGCCACCGACACCGGCGTACACCACCTGCACCTTGACCTCGTCGGTCGACAGCTTGAGCAGCGATGCGGCCAGCGCTTCCTGCGAACCCTGCACGTCGGCCTTGATGATGATGGGCAGGTGCTTGACCTCGCCCGCCTCCATGTTGGCGAACATGTTTTCCAGCTTGGCCGCCTGTTGCTTGGCCAGCTTGGTATCGCGCAGCTTGCCGGAACGGTAGTTGGCGATTTCACGGGCACGACGCTCATCGGCCAGCACCATGAATTCGTCGCCAGCCTGCGGCACTTCGGTCAGGCCCTGGATTTCCACCGGGATGGACGGGCCAGCCGACTTGGTCGGCCTGCCGTTCTCGTCGACCATGGCACGCACGCGACCCCAGGTCTGGCCTGCCAGCACCACGTCGCCGGCCTTGATGGTACCGGACTGCACCAGCACCGTGGCCACCGGGCCGCGGCCCTTGTCCAGCTGGGCCTCGATCACCAGGCCCTTGGCCATGGCGTCCACCGGCGCCTTCAGCTCCAGTACTTCGGCCTGCAGCAGCACGTGCTCCAGCAGTTCGTCGATACCCATGCCGGTCTTGGAGGACACCGGCACGAACGGGGAATCGCCGCCGTACTCTTCCGGCACCACTTCCTCGTTCACCAGCTCGCCCTTGACGCGCTCGATGTTGGCTTCAGGCTTGTCGGCCTTGGTCAGCGCCACCACGATCGGCACACCGGCCGCTTTCGCGTGCTTGATAGCCTCGCGCGTCTGCGGCATCACGCCGTCGTCGGAGGCACAGACCAGGATCACGATGTCGGTGGCCTGGGCACCGCGTGCACGCATGGCGGTAAACGCCTCGTGGCCCGGAGTGTCCAGGAAGGTGACGATGCCACGCTCGGTTTCCACATGGTAGGCACCAATGTGCTGCGTGATGCCGCCGGCTTCGCCCACCGCCACCTTGGCGCGGCGGATGTAGTCCAGCAGCGAGGTCTTGCCGTGGTCCACGTGGCCCATCACGGTCACCACCGGGGCACGCGGCAGCAGTTCTGCGCTTTGTGCTTCCACTTCTTCCTGGGTGAAGGCTTCCGGATCGTCCAGGGCTGCTTGTACAGCAACGTGGCCCAGTTCTTCCACCAGAATCATGGCGGTGTCCTGGTCCAGCGACTGGTTGATGGTCACCATCTGGCCCAGCTTCATCAGGGCCTTGATCACCTCGGAGGCTTTGATCGCCATCTTGTGGGCCAGTTCGCCCACGGTGATGGTCTCAGGCACATGGATCTCGAGTTGCTTGAACTCGACCGGTGCCTGCGGCTGGCGGTCTTCCTGGTGGCCACGGCGATCGCCGCGACGGCCCTTGGGACCACTGCGCCAGTTGTTGCCACCGCGGCTGTTGGCCGTGGTGTCACCGCGCGTCTTGATTTCGCCGCGCTTCTTGTTCTCGCCGTCGCCAGCCCAGCTGGAGGACAGTTTGGCCGACTTGACTTCCTTGGTACCGGCCGTCTTGTCGGCACCTGCGGCGGCCGGCTTGGCGGCAGCCTTGTCGGCACCAGCGGCCGGCTTGTGCAGCGTGCCCTTGGTCGGCTTCGGCTCTTCCGGCTTCTTGGCCGTCAGCACCTTGGCCGGCGCGTTCATCATGGCACGGATGGCTTCCGCCTCGGCCAGGGCCTTGCGGCGGCGCTCTTCCAGATCGCGGGCACGGGCGGCTTCTTCATCGGCCTGGGCCTTGCGGGCAGCTTCAGCATCGGCCTTGGCTTTCGCCTTGGCGGCCTCGGCATCAATACGGGCCTGCTCCTCCGCCTGGGCGGCCTGCTCCTGCTCGCGTTCGCGCTGGACAGCAGCGTCACGCGCAGCAGCGGCACGCTCGACGCTCTCGGCGCGGGCCTGCTGGATTGCGGCGACTTCGGCTTCGGCGCGGGCACGGGCTTCGGCACGCGCCTTTTCCGGATCCTGCGCAGCCTCGGCCGCGGCAGCCTCGGCGGCAGCACGTGCTTCGGCTTCGGCACGGGCGCGCTCTTCCGCTTCGCGGCGGGCGCGTTCCTCAGCTTCACGCTGGCGTGCTTCTTCTTCCTCGCGCTGGCGGCGCTTCTCGGCCAGCTCTTCTTCCTGGCGACGCAGCAGTTCAGCCTGCTGCAGCGCCTCTTCTTCGCGGCGGCGCAGTTCCAGCTCGTCGGCAGACGGCTCGGTCGGCGTCACGCTGGCTTCAATGTCTTCACGCTTGATCAGGGTGCGCTTCTTGCGCACTTCGACCGGGATGGTACGGGCCTTGCCAGTGGCATCGGCCTGCTTGATCTCGCTGGTGGAACGGCGCGTGAGCACGATCTTCTTGCGCTCGCCGGTATTGCCGTGGCTGCTGCGCAGGAAATCCAGCAGCATGCGCTTGTCGGCTTCAGTCAGGGAGTCGCTGGCGCTGGACTTGTTCACGCCAGCGCTGTTGAGCTGGGACAGCAGAGCCTCGGGGCTCTTGTTCAGCTCGGCAGCAAAATCTGCAACAGTGGTGTTTGTCATTGTGTTCTTACCCCTTTCCTTAGCCCTGGTCCTCGTCGAACCAGTGTTCGCGGGCCTTCATGATCAGCGCGGTAGCAGCTTCTTCATCGAGGCCGGCAATCTCCACGAGCTCATCGGTCGCCAGGTCGGCCAGCTCGTCACGCGTATGTACTTCGGCTGCAGCCAGCTTGGCCAGCAGCTCCGGCGTCATGCCTTCCAGGTCACGCAGGTCGAGCGCGGTGTCATCCACGCTTTCTTCCTGGGCGATGGCCATGGTCAGCAGCGCATCCTTGGCACGGGCACGCAGTTCGTTCACCGTGTCTTCGTCGAAGGCCTCGATTTCCAGCATTTCCTGCAGCGGCACGTAAGCCACTTCTTCCAGGCTGGTAAAGCCTTCCTCGATCAGGATGTCGGCGATTTCCTCGTCCACATCCAGCTTGCTCATGAACAGGGTGCGCATTTCCTGCTGCTCGCTGGCCTGCTTTTCGGCAGACTCGGCAGCGTCCATGATGTTGATCTTCCAGCCGGTCAGGTCGGAGGCCAGGCGCACGTTCTGGCCGCCACGGCCAATCGCCACCGCCAGGTTTTCCTCGTCCACGACCACGTCCATGGCGTGCTTTTCCTCATCGACCACGATGGACTGCACGTTGGCCGGAGCCAGCGCGCCAATCACGAACTGGGCCGGATCCTCGCTCCACAGCACGATGTCGACACGCTCGCCAGCCAGTTCGTTGGTGACGGCGGTCACGCGGCTGCCGCGCACGCCGACACAGGTACCGATCGGGTCAATGCGCTGGTCGTGCGCGACCACGGCGATCTTGGCACGGCTACCCGGATCACGCGCGCAGGACTTGATCTCCAGCAGGCCCTGCTCGATTTCAGGCACTTCCTGGCGGAACAGCTCCATCATGAAGGCCGGCGCGGAGCGCGACAGCATGATGGGGGCACCACGCTGGGTGGTATCGACTTCCATGATCATGGCACGCAGGCGGTCGCCGGTGCGGAAGTTTTCCTTGGGAATGGTTTCGCTACGGCGCAGGCGACCTTCGACACGGCCGCTTTCGACGATCAGGTCGCCCTTGTCCATGCGCTTGACGGTACCGCTGAAGATCTTCTCGCCGCGATCCAGGAAGTCGCGCAGCAGCATGTCGCGCTCGGCGTCGCGGATGCGCTGCAGCACCACCTGCTTGGCCGTCATGGCACCGATACGGCCGATCGGCATCGATTCCACCTGCTCCTCGATGAAATCGCCTTCGACGACGTCAGCGACGCGCTCCTGCGCATCCATCAGCAGTTCTTCGGCGTCGGGGTTTTGCAGGCCGGCCTCGTTCGGCACCACCAGCCAGCGGCGGAAGGTGTCGTATTCACCGGTTTCACGGTCGATGGCGACGCGGATATCCACCTCGCCTTCATACAACTTGCGCGTGGCCTGGGCCAGCGCCATCTCGATGGCGCCGAAGACGACATCACGGTCAACGTTCTTTTCGCGGGCAATGGCCTCGACCAGCATCAGCAGTTCGCGATTCATGGTGTGGTTCTCCGTTTCTTGTTCGCTAGGATATTGGAGCCTGTATCAGGACTCGGAATCAGGTTCGGCCGCATCGGGAACGGCACGGCGACGGCCCTTGAAGTCGACCACCGGGGCCAGTCGGGCCTCGCGGATCTCGTCCAGGGTGAAGCCCAGCGCCTGCAGCGGTGCCGGCGGACGCTTCTTGCTCACGCGCACACCGGGCTTGGCCGGCGGCGCATCGCTCCAGACCACCTGCCAGCCGGCTTCGGTCTTTTCGAGCGTGCCACGGAACTTCTTGCGGCTGGCAGCAATGCCGGCCTCGTTCTCGCCAATGGGTTCCAGCAGGGTGATGTCGACCTCTTCGCCAAGGAAGCGTTCGAAATCCAGTGCGTGGCGCAGCAGCCGGTCAATGCCGGGCGAGGAGACTTCCAGGCGGTGGTAATCCACGGCCTCGACCTCGAACACGTATTGCAGCTGGCGCGAGACACGCTCGCAATCCTCGATGGTGACGAACTGCTCGGGCAGTTCGGCATGCTCGGGCAGCCACGGCAAGTCGATGGTAATGCGCAACACGCCCCCGGCGGCGCGCTCGATTTCCACGAGGTCCAGCCCCAAGCCCTGTACGGTTTGTTCCACCAATTCCTGCAATGCCACGCGTATATCCTGATCCCTGTGATTGATTGAATGCTGCAAGCCGTTGATTACAATGAAAAAATCAAGCGTCTTGCAAGGCGATCCACCAGCTTGGACAAAAAAAATGGGCGGTTGAAAACCGACCCATATTGCTTTTATGCTTGATGGTGATAAGCGTGTATTATAGACGATCCGCCTGCACGGGACAAGCCCTTGGCGATAAAATGACATACAAGGCCTGCCGCTGTCGCGCGCGGCCATCCACAATAGCAAAAAAGGACACACTCCATGGGTTTTCTGACCGGCAAGAAGCTGCTGATTACCGGCCTCCTCTCCAACCGCTCCATTGCCTACGGCATCGCCAAGGCCTGCCACGAGCAAGGTGCCGAACTGGCATTCAGCTACGTGGGCGAGCGCTTCAAGGACCGCATCACCGAATTTGCCGCCGAATTTGGCAGCAATCTGGTATTTGAATGCGATGTCGGCAGTGACGAATCCGTGGCCCGGCTGTTCGCCGACCTGAGCCAGACCTGGCCCAAGTTCGACGGTTTTGTACACAGCATCGGCTTTGCCCCGCGTGAAGCCATCTCCGGCAAGTTCCTGGACGGCATGACACGCGATAACTTCCAGACCGCCCTGGACATCAGCGCCTACAGCTTCCCGGCCATGACCAAGGCGGCCCTGCCCTACCTGAATGACAAGTCTTCGGTGCTGACCCTGACCTATCTGGGCGCAGTGCGCACCATCCCCAACTACAACACCATGGGCGTGGCCAAGGCCGCCCTGGAAGCTTCCGTGCGCTACATGGCCGAATCGCTCGGCCGCATGGAAGACGGCCGCTGCATCCGTGTCAACGGCGTCAGCGCCGGCCCGGTCAAGACGCTGGCTGCCAGCGGCATCAAGGACTTCGGCAAGCTGCTGGCCTACATGGCGGCCAACGCCCCGCTGCGCCGCAACGTGACGATCGAGGAAGTCGGCAACGTCTGCGCCTTCCTGCTGTCCGATCTGGCTTCCGGCGTCACGGCCGAGATCAGCTATGTCGATTGCGGCTTCAGCCAGACGGCTGGCCTGGGTTCCGATTACGACAAGGCCTGATCGCCCTGGCCTGAACAACAGAAAAGCGCCCTGACCGTCTGGTCAGGGCGCTTTTTTCATGTGCTAAGCCGGCAGCTACCGGGAACGGGCGCCGCAGCGCCCTGCCCGCTCAGAAGTTGCTGGAGAACGGCGAATGGTGCTGCGTCTGGATCATGTCATCCATGGTCAGCGCCGGCGCCTGCTTGGGTTCGCCTTCGGCCACGCAATCGGCGTAAAAGCGGCGCTCGCCGTTCTCGTCGACCTGCTCGACCAGGCCGTGGATATCGGTCTCGAAGCCCGGGCACTTGCGGGCGAACTCGCGCGCAAACTTCAGGTAGTCGACGATCTTGCGGTTGAACACCTCGCCCGGGATCAGCAGCGGGATACCCGGCGGGTACGGCGTCAGCAGGCCAACGGTGACACGGCCTTCCAGCTGGTCGATCTCGACGCGCTCGGTGCGGCGGCGCGCGATGTGCGCGTAGGCATCGGCCGGCGTCATCGCCGGGGCCAGCTCGGACAGGTACATCTCGGTCGTCAGACGGGCAATGTCGTACTCGGCGTACAGCGTGTGCACGTGCTGGCACAGGTCACGCAGACCCATGCGCTCGTAGCGGCGGTGCGACTGGCAGAACTCCGGCATGACGCGCCACATCGGCTGGTTCTTGTCGTAATCATCCTTGAACTGCTGCAGCTCAGTCAGCATGGTGTTCCAGCGGCCCTTGGTGATGCCGATGGTGAACATGATGAAGAAGCTGTACAGGCCGGTCTTCTCGACCACCACGCCATGCTCGGCCAGGTACTTGGTGACGATGCTGGCCGGAATGCCGGTTTCGTCAAAGGTGCCGTCCATGCGCAGGCCCGGCGTGACGATGGTCGCCTTGATCGGGTCCAGCATGTTGAAGCCATCGGCCAGGTCGCCAAAACCGTGCCAAGACTGGTCGTCCGGTTCGCCGCTGCGGATGATCCAGTCGTCGGCGCGGCCCATGCCCTCGTCGGCAAAGCTTTCCGGACCCCAGACCTGGAACCACCAGTCGTTGCCGAATTCCTGCTCGACCTTGCGCATGGCACGACGGAAGTCCAGCGCCTCGGCAATACTTTCCTCGACCAGCGCGGTGCCGCCCGGCGGCTCCATCATGGCAGCTGCCACGTCACAACTGGCGATGATGCTGTACTGCGGGCTGGTCGACGTGTGCATCAGGTAGGCTTCGTTGAACAGGTAGCTGTCCAGCTTGCGCTCCTGCGAATCCTGCACCAGCACATGGCTGGCCTGGCTGATACCGGCCAGCAGCTTGTGGATGGACTGCGTGGAATACACCATGGTCTTGGACGGACGGCTGCGTTTGCGGCCCATGGCGTGGAAGGTGCCATAGAACGGGTGGAAGGCCGCGTGCGGCAGCCAGGCCTCGTCAAAGTGCAGGTTGTCGACAAAACCGTCCACCATCTGCTTGATGGTCTCGGTGTTGTAGAGCACACCGTCGTAGGTGGATTGCGTCAGCGTCAGGATGCGCGGCTTCACCGTATCCGGGTCCACGCCCTTGAGCAGCGGGTTGGCTGCAATCTTGGCGCGGATCGCTTCGGGGCTGAATTCCTCTTGCGGAATCGGACCGATGATGCCGAAGTGGTTGCGCGTCGGCTTCAGGAACACCGGAATCGCGCCAGTCATGATGATGGCGTGCAGGTTGGACTTGTGGCAGTTGCGGTCGACCACCACCACGTCACCGGCGGCCACGGTATGGTGCCAGACGATCTTGTTGCTGGTGCTGGTGCCGTTGGTGACAAAGAAGCAATGGTCGGCATTGAAGATGCGCGCAGCATTTCGCTCGGATTCCCCAATGGCACCGTTGTGGTCCAGCAGCTGGCCCAGTTCCTCGACCGCGTTGCAGACGTCGGCGCGCAGCATGTTCTCGCCGTAGAACTGGTGGTACATCTGGCCGATGGGTGATTTCAGGAAAGCCACACCGCCGGAGTGGCCGGGGCAGTGCCAGGAGTAGGAACCATCTTCGGCATAGTCCAGCAGCGCCTTGAAGAACGGCGGCTGGATATATTCCAGATAGGCCTTGGCCTCGCGAATGATGTGGCGGGCCACGAATTCGGGCGTGTCCTCGAACATGTGGATGAAGCCGTGCAACTCGCGTAGGATGTCGTTGGGCAGGTGGCGGCTGGTCTTGGTTTCGCCGTAGACGTAGATCGGCACATCCTCGTTCTTGCGGCGCACTTCCTCGATGAAGTTGCGCAGGTTCTCGACCGCCAGGCTGACGTCGTTATCGCTGTTGACATCAGTGAATTCCTCGTCGTCGATCGACAGGATGAAGGCGCTGGCGCGGCTCTGCTGCTGGGCAAACTGGGTCAGGTCACCATAGCTGGTCACGCCTACCACCTCGAAGCCCTCACTCTCGATGGCCTCGGCCAGGGCGCGGATACCCAGGCCGGAAATGTTTTCGGCGCGGTAGTCTTCGTCGATGATCACGATCGGGAAGCGGAATTTCACGGGGGAGTTCTCCTTGGCATGGCAAAACAGGCCGCAAGAACGGCCTGTATCGAATAACCGACATCATAGTGGCTGCACAGCGAAACAGGTGCAGAAAAATGTCAAAACCCGCCAGGCTGTCGTACTGATGCTGCAGTGCGACAACGTTGCGGGAACCTGTGGCTGCACCGATGATCCAACAAGGTCGTCACAACCATATGACAATAGGGCATGCCCCTGCAGCCCGCAGGTGCACTGCTGCAACCGGAGGACGCAACACGATGGAAACCTCAACCCTGTGGTGGATTGCCGCCGTCCTGCTGCTGGGCGCGGAGCTGCTGAGCGGTACCTTCTTCCTGCTGATGATGGCGCTGGCCGCCGTGGTAGGCGCGCTGATGGCGCATCTGGGACTGGGGCTGCCGGCCCAGCTGGTGGTGGCCGCCCTGTCCGGTACCTTGCTGACCGTCGGCTGGTACCTGCTGCGCAAGCGGCGCAAACAGGCGGCCGATCCCGATCGCAGTGCCACGCGCAACAAGCTGGATATCGGCAGCACCGTCATGGTCGAGGCCTGGCTGCCGGACGGCACGACCCAGGTACAGTACCGTGGTGCACGCTGGCAGGCGGTGGCGGCCAACCCGCAGCAGCCGACAGTGACCGGCCGCCATACCGTCACCGATATCCGCGGCAGCCAGCTGGTACTCAGCCCGGAAGCCTGATCGTCATACGCCCGGGCTATAGTCGCCCTGCCCCCTTTCGCATTTTCCACAAGGAGTTTTCATGGAATACGCCATCATCCTGCTCGTCGTCGCCATCATTTTCATAGCCAAATCGGTCAAGGTGGTGCCGCAGCAGAGTGCCTGGGTGGTAGAGCGCCTGGGCAAATACCATGCCACGCTCAACCCCGGCCTGAACCTCCTGATCCCGTTCATCGACCGCGTTGCCTACAAGCACAGCCTGAAGGAAATCCCGCTGGACGTACCCAGCCAGGTCTGCATCACGCGCGACAACACGCAGCTGCAGGTGGACGGCATCCTGTATTTCCAGGTCACCGATGCGATGCGTGCCAGCTATGGCTCCAGCAACTACATCGTGGCGGTCACCCAGCTGGCGCAGACCTCGCTGCGCAGCGTGATCGGCAAGCTGGAACTGGACAAGACCTTTGAAGAGCGCGACATGATCAACGCCCAGGTGGTCAATGCGATTGACGAGGCGGCGCTGAACTGGGGCGTCAAGGTGCTGCGCTACGAGATCAAGGACCTGACGCCGCCGGCCGAAATCCTGCGCGCCATGCAGGCGCAAATCACCGCCGAGCGCGAAAAACGCGCCCTGATTGCCTCATCCGAAGGCAAGAAGCAGGAGCAGATCAACCTGGCCGAAGGCGAGCGCGCCGCTTTCATCTCGCGCTCCGAGGGTGAAAAGCAGGCTGCCATCAACGCCGCCCAAGGCGAAGCCGTTTCCATCCAGGCGGTGGCCGATGCCACTGCCGACGCCATCGAGCGCATTGCCGCCGCCATCCGCCAGCCCGGTGGCGACCAGGCCGTACAGCTCAAGGTGGCTGAGCGTGCCGTGGATGCCTATGGCAAGCTGGCCTCCGAAGCCCGCACCACGCTGGTGGTACCGTCCAACATGACGGAAATGTCCTCGCTGATCGCCTCGGCCATGAAGGTGGTGCAGGCCCAACAGGGTGACAAGGCCTGAGGCACAAATTTTTTGCGTCAACCTTTGCCGCAGCGCAGAAGTAGTGCTAGAATCCCGGTTTCCACGGAGAGATGGATGAGCGGTTTAAGTCGCACGCCTGGAAAGCGTGTGTAGGTTAATAGCCTACCGAGGGTTCGAATCCCTCTCTCTCCGCCAGATACAAAAGCCCCGATGACTTGCAAGAGCATCGGGGCTTTTCCTTGGCATCTTGCCTGGCGGCTCGCAGGCCAGTCTCAGGCCGCCAGCCGCTCCCAGCTCAGATGGCGCGGATCACGCCACTCGCCCTGCAGCTCCTGCCAGGGCTGTTGTGCCTGCGGTGCTGCGGCACTGCGACGCAGGCGCTCGAACAAGGCGAGCGATTCCTGCTCGAAGTCGAAGGTGGGTACGGGAATGGCGGGATGAAAACGGGGTGCGGACATGAAAAACTCCTTTTAGCGTTTGGTCTGACTACGGGTGGCAAGTCGGGATAAATCACCCGGGCCGTTTCCCGCCAGACGGCGGACGGGAGGCCAGCCCCGCTATACCGGAAACACCATGCAGAAAGCCCTCGGGCCACAGGCCGGAGGGCTTTCTGTTCCGGCTTGGTTGCCATTGCTGGCCACATCTGCTTGGCAATACCACCTTGCCCCGGGAGGCAGGTTGGTGCGGGCAAGATGCCCGACTCCTGATGTATATGGTTTCATTATGCCGGGCGCCGCAGCAGAGTCAAGTCCGTGCAAACCCGCAGGCATCGCATTGCAGCGACAATCGCCCCATTCCTCCATCCGTACACAGGAGCCCTGCCATGAGCGACATCACCATCTACCACAACCCCCGATGCAGCAGTTCGCGCAACACCCTGGGCCTGATCCGCAACAGCGGCGCAGAACCAGTCATCGTCGAATACCTGAAAACGCCGCTGACGGCTGCCGAGCTGCAGGCCCTGCTGCAGCGCATGGGCTCCCATGTGCGCGACATCCTGCGCGAGAAGGAAGCGGTGTACCAGGAGCTGGACCTGGGCAACGCCAAGTGGAGCGATGCCGAGCTGCTGGGCTTTGTCGAACAGCACCCGATCCTGATGAACCGCCCCATCGTGGCCACGGCCAAGGGCGTGCGCCTGTGCCGCCCCTGCGAACAGGTGCTGGAGATCCTGCCGCAAGCACAGCAAGGCCCGTTCACCAAGGAAAACGGCGAAGTCGTGCAGCCCTGAGCCGGCTTACAGCTCGATCACGTTCAGCTGCTGGCCCAGCACCTGCTGCGCCAGCGGCACCAGATGCGCATGGTGCGTCAGGAAGAGCACCTGGCGCTGGCGTGACAGCTCGCCCAGCACCTGCAGGCCGGCGGCGGTGCGTGCATCGTCAAAGTTGATGAACACATCGTCGGCAATCAGCGGCAGCACCCGGGCGGACGGCCCGTGCTGCAGTTCCAGTGCGGCCAGTCGCAGCGCCAGATAGAGCTGGTCACGCGTGCCTTCGCTCAGGCCGGACACCTCCACCTGCTGACCGTTGGCGCGCACGCCGCGCAGCTCCGACTTGTTCTTGTCCAGCTCCACGATCAGGCGCTCGAACGCACCCAGTGTCAGCGTGCGGAACATGGCGGAAGCGCGCTGCAGCATCGGCCCCTGATGGCGCTCGCGGTACTGCCCGGTGGCCCACTGCAACAGCTGGCCGGCCAGCTCCAGCTTCAGCCAGCCCCGCATGGCCTCGGCCATATCCGTGATCGCCTCCTGGCGACGTGCCTCTGCCACAGCGGCATCCTGCTGTCCGGCATGGCTCTGCAGACCGGCCTCCAGCGTGCCCGCCTGCCGGCCCAGCTCCGACAGCTGGCCGCGCACGTTCTCGTAATCATCCTGCGCCTGCTGCAAGTGCAACGGCAGACTGTCCAGCTCCTGCGCGGCAACTTCTGCCCGCAGCTGCTCCAGGTTCAGGCCACCGGCATGGCGCAGCAGTTCTTCGCGATCACGTTCACAGCGTTGACGCTGGGCCTGCTGCGCCGTGAAGCGGCTCACTACCTGTGCCAGCAGCGTCATGTCGGACACACCGGCGGCGGCGTAAAGCGGTTGCAGACGCGCCTGCAACTGTGACTGGCGCACCCGAACCTGTTCCAGCTGCCGATGCTGTTCGGCGCACTGGGCTTGCAGCCGCTGCTGCGCCGCCTGCTGCTCGCGCGCCTGCTGCAGGCGCTGGAACAGTTCGCGTGCCATGCCATCGGCGGCCAGGCCGGACAGCTCCGGTGCCAACGGCTGCAACGCCTGCGCCTGTTGCGCCAGGGCATCCAGGTCAGCCTGCATGGTGCCAATGCGCTCGCTGGCCAGCTGCTGCATGGTTTGCAGCCGGTTTTGCATATCCATGGATATGTCCAGATAACGCTCTATCTGATCCTGATCAGGAATGGATTCTTTGTATCCGGCATCTGTACAGGCTGCTTGCCACTGCTGCTGCCAGTCTTCCCAGGCTGTCCGGGCCTGCTCCTGCTCCAGCACGGTTGCCTGTTGCGACACCGCCAGCTGCTGCAACTCGCGCTGCAGACGCTGGCGCTCCCCCTGGCTGCGCTCCCAGGCGGCACTGCGTTGCTGCGCCTGTTGCAGGCAGGCCGGCAAGGACAGGCCCTGCGCTTCTCCACCAAGCGCCTGCTGCAGTTGCGCGCGGCTGCTGTCGAGGGATTGCTGCAGCACCTGCGCCTGCAATTCCTGTTCTTCCAGATCCGTGAGCAGTTTCAGGATCTGCTCCCGCTGCTGCAACCAGGCGCTGGCCTGATCCAGCGTCAGCGCCGGCATGCCGGCAGCCTGGCACAAGGCCTGCCAGTCCTGCTGCAGCTGCACCTGACGCTGTGCCAGTGCCTGCAACTCCTGCTGGCGCTGACGGATGAGCTGCTGCTGTTTTTCCTGCTGCAGCTGCAGGCTCAGGCGATCAGCTTCGTGCTGCGCCGTGGCCATGCGGGTATCGGCCAGCGTATCGGCTGTGCGTACCGATTCGGCATAGGTGTCGGCCTGGGACAGCCGCTGGCTCGGCGTTTGCAGCAACTGCTGCCAGAGGGCATCACGCGCATCACGCGCCGCCTGCACCTGCCCGTGCGATACCGGCTGGTGCGTGCGCACCAGCTGCTCCAGCGTCAGATGGCGGCTGTCCACCTCCTGTTGCAGGCCAAGCAAGGTCTGTTCCAGCTGGCGCTGCTCGCGCACATCATCCCGCTGTTGCTGTTGCAGCTGCTCGATGCGCACCTGGGTTGGCGGCAGCATGCTGCGCAGGGCTTGCGGCGATTCCGGAGCATGTGGCAGCGCCTGCAGCGCGTTGTCGATCTGCTGTTGCAGCTGTTGCAGCCGCAGCGACAGCTGCTGCTGGCGCGTGACGGCATCACCCAGCGCCAGCGCCTGTTGCATGGCTGCGTGCAGTTCGGCGCTGACGGGCTGGAGCGTCAACGCGTCCAGCTCCTGCTGCGCCTGTTGCTGGCGTTGCTGCAGCTGGGAGCAGGCCTTGTTGGCCACCGTCAGCGCATTGGCGATGCCGGAGGCACGCTTGAGCAGTTGCTGCAGGCGCAATCGCACCGGCATGCCGGGCAGGCTTTGTGCAATCGCCTCGGTGCTCAGGCCGCTCCAGCCCAGGTCGCTGGCCAGTTCCTGCAGGCGCTGTTCCTGCTGCCGGTATTCCTGGCGGCGCAGCGGCAGATCGCGTGCGTGGTCACGGTAGCGCTTGCTGTTGTCCTGCAGCGCCTCGATCTGCTCGGCAGCCTGCAGCAAGGCCTGTGGCAGCACGATACCGGCCAGCTGCCGCTCCAGTTCCGCACAGCTGTGTTGCAGACGTTGCTGCTCGGCATCGAGCAGGGCCTGGTCCTGTTGTGCCTGCTGCAGGGTGCTGGCGGCATCTCCGGGCAGGTCCGGTGCCACGCCTTGCGCCAGCAGTGCGTCCAACACCTGCTGCTGTTCATCCAGCAGTTGCAGCGCCGGCGCGGCCTGCCGGATACGGCGCAGGCGCTGGATCTGCTGCTCCAGCTGCTGCATGCGCTCGCGTGCCTGTTGCAGTTGCTGCTGCGTTTGCTGCAGCTCGCCCTGCTGTTTCTTCCAGTCGCTGCTGCGCAGCGTGTGCTCCTTGAGCACTTGCGTGGCGGTCTTGAAGGCGTCTTGCGCCTGGTAGAAGACGCGGTTGCTGGACTTGCGCGGCGCCCACAGCGTATCGGCCTCCTGCTGCAGGCCCTGCACCAGCTGGCCCAGGTGCTGCAGGCCGGCGGCCGACTGGAACAGCAGCTGCCCCAGCTGACCGGATGCGTTCAGCATGTCGGCGCTGCCCTGTACCAGGGTGTCGTGATCAAGCGCCTGCATGCGCTCGAAGGCCTGCAGGTCCAGCCCGGCCAGCCAATCGGCCAATGCGGCATCGGCAATCACGCGGTCATCTTGCGGATCACGCAGCGTCTTGCTGTTGGCCTTGATGCGGTCAAACGCCAGCTGCTCGCTGCCGCGCTGCAGGACGCCGCCGAGCCGCAGATCCGGCTTGGGGTGCAGAAAATCCAGCGGTGTACGCGCCGGAATGCCGTAGAGCCAATCGGCAATCGCCTTGCGCAAGGTGGATTTGCCGGCTTCGTTCGGACCAACCACCAGATGGATGTCGCAGGCCGCTTCCGGCAGCCGGATCTGGCGATCGGTGAATTTGCCGTAGCGGATCAGGTTCAATTCGCGGATACGCATCAGCTCTGCCCTCCTGCATCATCCTGCTGCAGGCGTGCCTGCAGCAACTCTGCCGATGGCGTCAGCCAGGCGGGCAATGCTGCAGCGGTATCGGCAAGCAGGGCAGCCAGATCAGGCTCCTGTTGCAACACCTCATTCGGTACCTTGCCCAGCGCCTGCTGCACCATGTCGGCGCGCTGTTTCAGCCAGTCGGGGTCCTGCGCCGCCACCTGCATCAACTGGTCCAGCTCCTGCAGCGTGTCCTGCCAGTCGGCATCGTCCAGAGCCTGGCGCTCCAGCGGCGAACTGGCCAGTTGCACCTTCTCGATCCAGAGCCGGTCGGCATCCAGTGCCACCGCCTGCCCAATCACCTCCTGGCGCAACTGGGACTGACGCGCCAGCAACGCAGCGTGCGCCGCTGTAGCGCCCTGCAGCCGCACACGCACCGCCGCCGGATGCCCGTCCGGCAAGGCCGCCAGCAGCTGCTGCAGGGACTGTCCGACCAGACGCACGGCCTGCTCGAAGGTATCCGCTTCCGCCACGGAGACCTCCAGCACAGCCCAACGCAGCACATCCAGTTCCAGCGGCTGCACCCGGGTAATGCGGTCCTCTTCAGCATGCACCAGCAAGGCACCACGCGCGCCGGTTTCGCGCACATGGCGGCCCTGTAGGTTGCCCGGAAAGGCGATGGTGCAATCGGGCAATTCCCACAGCTGCTGCTCGTGCACATGGCCAAGCGCCCAGTACTGGTAGCCGCGCGCCTGCAGTTCGGCCAGTGAACATGGCGCATAGCGCGCATGGGCGCTATAGCCCTCCAGCGCCGTATGCAGCACGCCGATATTCAACCAGCCGGCCACCGCATCGGGATAGCCAGGCAGCAGATTGTCCAGCGTCTCGCGCGTGCGGAAACTGTGACCATGCAGCGCCACGCGCAAGGCATCGATACGGAAAGTCTGTGCCTTGCGGCTGCTGAAAACGTGGACGTTCTCCGGCAACACCAGCCGGCTGGTCATGTCGCTATCAGCATCGTGGTTGCCATGCAGCAGATAGACCGGGATGCCAGCCTGCTGCAGCCGCCCCATCTGGCGCACAAAGAACAGGCCGGTGTTGAAGTCCTTCCAGCCACCGTCATACAGATCACCGGCAATGACCAGGAAATCGACCTGCTCGGCCAGTGCCGTATCGATCAATCGCACGAAAGCCGAGCGCGTAGCCGTGCGCAGGCGTTCCGCCGGAGCGTCCGGGTAGGCTGACAGGCCGCACAAGGGGCTGTCGAGGTGGATATCGGCGGCGTGGAGGAACTTCATGGGCAGACTCGCAACAGTGTTGCAGGCATTGTAGTGGCCGCCTTGCAACAGCCCTGGCCGACAAGCTTGTGGCGGCTCCGGGTGGGTCACGGGAATGACATGCGTACGTCATTCCGATTACATGCGCGGGGCGTACCGTAACGGTCATGAAACACGTCCGCTCCATCTTTCTCTCTGACATCCACCTCGGTACGAAAGCGTGCCAGGCGGAACGACTGCTGGAGTTCCTGGAGGAACACACGGCAGACAACATCTTCCTGATCGGGGATGTGATCGACTTCTGGAGTATGAGCCGCAGCATGAACTGGTCCAAGGCTCAGAACCAGGTGGTACAGAAGCTGCTGCAGCGCGCCCGCACCGATACCCGCGTGGTCCTGATTCCGGGCAACCATGACGAGATGCTGCGCGACTATTGCGGCACCGTGTTTCTGGAGATCAAGGTGGTGCACCAACTGATCCACCAGGCCGCCAACGGCAAGCGCTACCTGCTGATCCATGGCGACCAGTTTGACCAGGTGACGCAGCACCACAAATGGGTGGCCCAGCTGGGCGACCAGGCCTACAACACGCTGGTACGCCTGAACATGTGGCTGTCCTGGGCGCGCCGCAAGCTCGGCATCAGTGGCTACTGGTCGCTGGCCGGCTACGCCAAGCGCAAGGTCAAGAAGGCGCTCAACTTCATCTTCGACTTCGAGGAATGCGCCGTACAGTACGCCCGCGACCATCAGGTCGAAGGCATCATCTGCGGCCACATCCACTGGGCCACGATCCGAGAGATCAACGGCATGAAATACGTGAACTGCGGCGACTGGGTCGATTCCTGCACCGCCATCGTGGAAGACCACGACGGTTCGCTGGAGCTGATCGCCTGGCACCAGGGCACTCCAGCCCAGGTACCGGCCGAAGACATGGGAAGCGCGGTCAAGGCCTGATCATCCATGCGCGTCCTGATGACGTCTGATGTGTATTTTCCGCGCATCAACGGTGTTTCCACTTCCATCGATACCTTCCGGCGCACCCTGGGCAGCTTCGGCGTGGAGCTGCGCCTGGTGGTGCCGTCCTACCAGGGCGAGGCCAGTACGCCGGACATCCTGCGCGTTGCCGGCCGGCCGGTACCACGTGACCCGGAAGACCGCCTGCTGAAATGGCGCGCCATGCGCCAGACCTGCCTGCAGGCCGCTGCCGATTGCGATCTCGTGCATATACAGACGCCATTCGTGGCGCACTACGCCGGTGTGCGCGCAGCCCGCAAGCGCGGCCTGCCGGTAATGGCCACCTACCACACGCTGTTCGAGGAATACCTGCAGCACTACGCACCGATGCTACCGTCCGGCTGGCTGAAGCAGCAGGCACGCAACTTTTCGCGGCGCCAGTGCAACGCACTCGATGCCGTCGTCGTGCCGTCCAGCGCCATGCAGCAGCGGCTGCTGGACTACGGCGTCACCAAGCCGATCCATGTGCTGCCCACCGGCATCCCGCTGGACAATTTTGCCAATGGCTGCGGCAGCCGTTTCCGGCAGCAGCACGGCATTGCCGCGGAGCGCCCGATGGCGCTGTTCGTCGGCCGCGTGGCGCATGAAAAGAATATCGATTTCCTGCTGGACGCCCTGCCCCATGCGCTGGAAACCTGTCCGGATCTTCTGCTGGTGATTGCCGGCGAAGGCCCGGCACGCGCCGAGCTGCAGCAAGAGGTGGCACAGCGCGGCTTGCAGGCATCGGTACAGTTCATCGGCTATATGGATCGGGTACACGAGCTGCCATCCTGCTATGCCGCCGCCGATGTGTTTGCCTTTGCCTCGACCACCGAGACCCAGGGCCTGGTGCTGCTGGAAGCCATGGCGGCCGGCACCCCGGCCGTGGCGCTGGCCGCCATGGGCACCATCGATATCCTGGCACCTGGCCGTGGCGCCGTCGCACCGCCGGCCGAAGCGCGCGCCTATGGCCAGGCGCTGGCAACTGTTCTGCTGGATCGCAGCCTCCTGTTCCAGCTCAGCCAGGACGCCGTGCGTTATGCCGCCGAATGGTCGGATCGCGCCATGGCCAGCCGCCTGTCACAGCTGTATCACAGCCTGGCACCCTGAAGCCACGGCGCTTGCTGGCGGCAACCGCCCATGCCAGAATGGCCTGCCATGCACACTCTGGATCTGTTTGCCGATGACCGCCCGGATGCCGGCCAGCGCGAACCGCTGGGCGCGCAGGCCGTCGTGTTGCGCGGCTACGTGCTGCCTGGCCTGCCAGCCTTGTGGCAGACGCTGCAACAGCTGACCGCGCAATCGCCGTTCCGCATCATGCAAACGGCCGGCGGTCGCAGCATGTCGGCGGCACTATCCAGTTGCGGCAAGCTGGGTTGGGTGTCGGACTCGCATGGCTACCGCTACGCCCCGCGTGACCCGCACAGCGGCAAGCCCTGGCCAACAATGCCGCAGACGCTGTTCCAGCTGGGCCAGCAGGCGGCTGCCGAAGCCGGCTTTGCCGATTTTGCGCCCGACACCTGCCTGATCAACCGCTACCTGCCTGGCGCGCGCATGGGCCTGCACCAGGACCGGCATGAGCGCGACTACCGTCAGCCGATTGTCTCGGTCTCGCTCGGGTTGCCGGCAATTTTCCAGTTTGGCGGCCTGAAGCGTGATGCCGCCGTACAGCGTGTGCCGCTGTTTCATGGCGATGTGGTGGTCTGGGGCGGCGTGGACCGCCTGCGCTTTCATGGCGTGCTGCCGGTCAAGCCCGGAGAGCACCCGCTGCTGGGAGCGCAACGCATCAACCTGACCTTGCGCAAGGCCGGCTGAGCACGACGAGTGCATCAGGCTGCGTCAACAGATCCAGAAAAGACAAAAGCCCGATGCACATGGTGCACCGGGCTTGTATCTGGAGCGGGAAACGAGGCTCGAACTCGCGACCTCAACCTTGGCAAGGTTGCGCTCTACCAACTGAGCTATTCCCGCAGAAGCTGTCATTATATGACGATTTCTGGCGTTTTTGCAAGTCACCGAAAATTTCTTGAAATTTTTTCCGGTCTGTTTCGTGCCACCGAAACCTTGCTTGCCGCTGACAGCGCACTGTGTTTGCTGTCAGAAGCTGCGCATTGTACACAAGTTTTGGCGATTTTTACGCACCCTTGTGAACAATCAGCACGGAGCGCGATGCGTGCGACACGACGCGCTGCGCCACGCTGCCCAACATCAGCTTTTCCACGCCCTTGCGGCCGTGCGAACCCATGATGATCAGGTCGGCACCGACCTGGTCTGCCACGTCGATGATGCCCTTCCAGACCGCGTAGGCGTCGACCGTGACGGCCTCGGCAGTCACGCCCTGGTCGGCAAAGCGCTGCTTGACTTCATTCAGCACGCGCTCGGCTTCTTCGTTCACGGCAGACAGGTATTGCGTCTGGCCAAAGGCGAAGTCCGGGCCGGCGCTGGCAAACGGATACGGATCCAGCACGTACACAGCCGTGATCTTGGTGCCCGGGAAGGCGCGACCCATGGCGATCGCCTTGTCAACGGCCAGGCTGGCGGTATCGGAACCATCGATAGGCAAGAGGATATGGTTGAACATGGTGGTCTCCTTTCTGGTGGTCGGGCAACTCGCTGCCCTGCTCGGTTTGCGATTTCAGGCGGCACTGGCAAGTACCCGCTCACTCACAGTGTACCGCGCCCAGCACCCTGCATCCTTGCCGGGAACAGGGAATCGCAGGCAGATAGGGGATCAGCTGGATAAAATGGCGTTTTCAGAGGAGAAAGCGCGTGAGCACACTGGTATGGAGCGACGATCTGGCACTGGGCATCGAACAGATGGACCAGACGCATGTGGAATTTGTGGAGCTGCGCAATGCCGTGGAAGCAGCAACTGACGAGCAGCTGCTGCAGCGCTGGAAGGACCTGATCGACCATACCCAGATCCACTTCGACAACGAGGACAAGTGGATGCGCGATACCAATTTCGCCGCCAGCAACTGCCACACCACGCACCACAAGGCGGTGCTGGACGTGATGCGCGAAGGCCTCAATTACGGCCTCAAGGGCCATTTCGTCGTAGTGCGCAAGATGAACGCCGAACTGGCGACCTGGTTCCCGCAGCACGCCGACACCATGGATGCCGCCCTGTCCGACTACCTCAAGCGCATCGGCTACGACACCGCGACCGGCCAGATTGCCCATCCGGAAGCCATGCCCGGCGGCCAGATCCACGGCTGCAGCGGCAATACCGATACCGATCTGGTCGCCACGGAACCGGCTGAAGCCGCCAGCAGCTGCGGCCACTGACACGCGCTGGCAATCGGCCATGTACGCCTCCTGGGAATGGATCCCGCTGCTGCTGGCACTGGGCATCGCCCTGTTCCTGCGCCCCTGGCGCATGCTGCGCCGCACTGAACTGCTGACGCCACTGCTGGCCAGCCTGGTGATCGTGCCCTGGGTCTGGGCCATGCCGCGGCTGCACACCATGCCGCTGCAGCTGACGCTGACCTTTTCCGGCATCATCCTGCTGACGCTGGGCTGGCCGCTGGCGATACCGGTGTTCTGCCTGATTGCGATCATCTCCGGCCTGCTGGCACCGGCCCCGGTGGCCCAGCTGATGGCCGACGCCTTCTGGCTCGGCGTGCTGCCGGCCACCTTTGCCATGCTGCTGGGCGCGCTGGTGCGGCGCTACCTGGGCCCGAACATCTTTGTCTATACACTGGGACGCGGCTTTTTTACCACCGTGGCCAGCGTGTTTGCCGCCGCCCTGCTCAGTGAATGGGCCGGCTACCACCTGCCCAATATCGATCCTTCCCTCACCACCATCGCGCACTGGCTGATTGCCTGGGGCGATGGTTTCATGACCGGGCTGCTGTCGGCGATTTTTGTCGCCTTCCGCCCGCAGTGGCTGGCCACCTGGTCGGACGAACTCTATCTGAGGTCTTCATGAGCGACTCTCCTGCCTACGGTTGCATCACGCAGGTGCCGGGCCTGCTGGCCGGGCATTGGACGTCCCCGCAACGGCCCACCGGCTGCAGCGTGGTGATCGCGCCGCAGGGCGCGGTAGCGGCCGTCGATGTCCGCGGTGCGGCACCTGGCACGCGCGAAACCGATCTGCTGGCCCCGGGCCACCTGGTGGACAAGGTGCATGCCGTGATGCTGGGCGGCGGCAGCGCCTGGGGCCTGGATGCCGCCAGCGGCGTGGTGCGCTGGCTGGAGCAGCAAGGCATCGGCATGGATGTCGGCTTTGGCCACCCGTTGCCGCTGGTACCGGCGGCCGTGCTGTTTGACTTGCCGGTCGGTGATGCCCTGATCCGGCCCGATGCCGATGGCGGCTTTGCGGCCTGTGCCGCCGCCAGTGTTAGTCCGTTGGTCTGCGGCAACGTCGGTGCCGGCGCTGGTGCCAGCGTGGGCAAGCTGTTCGGCAGCAATTGCGCCATGAAAGGCGGCATCGGCAGTGCCAGCGTGCAGCTCCATGGCGTGACCGTGGGCGCGCTGGTGGCCTGCAATGCCGTGGGCGATGTGCTGGATCCGCATACCGGACAACTGCTGGCCGGCGCCCGTACTGCGGCAGATCAGCTGCGCTTGCGTGATACCCAGCGTGCCCTGCTGCAGGGCGATGCACCGCGCTTTGCCCTGCCCGGCACCAATACCACCATCGGCATCATCGCCACCGATGCCGCGCTGTCCCGTACCGAACTGCAGCGGCTGACAGTAGCCGGCCACGATGGCCTGGCGCGCTGCATCCGTCCGGTGCACACCATGCTCGATGGCGATACCCTGTTTGCCCTGTCTACCGCCCAGGCGCAGCAGCAGCCCGATCTGATCACACTGTCAGCCATGGCGGCAGAAGCGGTGCAACTGGCGGTGCTGTGCGCCGTGCGCGCGGCACAGACACTGCGCGTGGGCGAGCTGTGGCTGCCGGCGGCTGCTGAACTGTCTGCATGACGGTGGTGCCGCGCTCAGCGCGAGGTACACAGGTTTTCGCAGGGAATACCGTCGCCATCCCGATCCAGACGTGTGATGCCGCACTGGTTCAGGTAGTAGCGCGCCTCGGCACAGCTGTTCATCTGGTTGCAGAAGCGCTTGCTGCCACAGTGGCTGCCCTGCCCCGCGCCCATGAGCGGCAGCAGCCGTGTGCGCGGTGCTGGCGCGTCCAGCACAATGCTGTTTTGCGCGGCTGAGCGGATACCCTTGCGGTAATCGGCCGGATAAATCGCACCGGGCTGGCTCCACAGACCCAGCGTCTCGCTGCGCGCCTGCGCCTCCAGCTGCAGGTAACGACGATCGACCAGATACTGCCGATAGGCCCAGGCATGGCCCTGGCGCAGCAGTTGCTGGTTGACATTCAGGCCCTGCACCTGCACCGTGGCCAGCACCCGGCCATAGCGATCCTGACCGGCTGATTGCAGCAGCACCTGCTTGCCCGCTACCAGATCGGCCAGCGCCTTGCGCGAGGCATTGCTGAACGGCTGGCCACGCTCCGGCGCATCAATCTGGTGCAGGCGCACGCGGAGGTTCTGCTTGCTGGCGGTGAGACAGTTGAGGGTGTCACCGTCAGCGACACCGACGACGCGGCAGGCGATGTCGGCGGCGTGGGCTGTCATGGGCTGGAACAGGATCAGGCCGATGCAGGCAAGCAGCCATTGCCAACCACGATGCTGCTTGCGCTCCAATGAGACGTGTGGGAAAAACCGGTACTTTGTTGTCATGTTGCTGCTGTTGGGCACATCAGAATATCGTCAAAACAGCCTGTCGGATCCATATCCCGCAAGCCATGTGTGCCAGAGAGCCCTTGAGTGTAGCTGCTCTCCCCAGCCACTCCTGCTCCAAGCAGCTGGCTCCTTGAAGATGGGCTGATCTTCAACCGATCAAGTATTTTGCCCAGCAGGCTGGCATGGGCGAGAAAATAGGGTTATAATTTCTCTTTCTCTGGTGGCTGTAGCTCAGTTGGTAGAGTCCAGGATTGTGATTCCTGTTGTCGTGGGTTCGAGCCCCATCAGCCACCCCAAATTAAAAACCCTTGCAGGTCAACGACTTGCAAGGGTTTTTCTTTTTCCATCATGCCTTGCGAAGGCGCAAGAAAAAAGCTGGTCCAGGACCAGCTTTCTTGCTCGGCGACAGCCTGCCTCAGGCCTTGACCGGATAGCGGCTGCTAATGGCCACCCGGTTCCAGGCGTTGATCACGATCGCCAGCCACTCCACTGCCGAAATTTCTGCGTCGGACAGCACAGCCGCAGCCTGCGTGTAAACCGCATCAGGCACCTGCCCGTCGGCCACCAGGGTGATCGCCTCTACCAATTCCAGCGCAGCACGCTCCTGCGGGGTGAAATACGCTGTCTCGCGCCAGGCCGGCAGTACGGCCAGACGGTCGCTGCTCTCGCCACTGCCCAGGGCGTCACGCGTGTGCAGGCGGATACAGAAAGCGCACTGGTTGACTTGCGAGGCACGCAAGCGCAGCAGATGCGAAAAGCCTTCGGTAATGCCAGCCTGTGCAACGGCCTCCGATGCCTGTCGATCCAGTTCGGCAAGCGCCTGGTAGAGCTTGGGAGCGGATTTTCCCAGGTTGATACGTTCGGTCATGGTATTCCTCAGGAAGTGGCTACTGCCGCCGCAGCCGCGGGCTTCGGCACCTTGATCTCCACCTTGAGCAGCTTCTTCAGCGTCTCGAAGTAGGCCATCAGTTGTGCCTCGTTCAGCGCGCGGGACAGTTGCGGTAGCTGCTGCTTCTTGAACTCGTCGGTTGCCGGATCGGCCGGCAGCACCTTGTTCACGCGCACGATGGCGTAGCCCTGCTGGCCCAGATCCACGCCTTCAAAGGCCGGCAGCTTGCCGGTATTGGCGCGCATGGCAGCATCGACCACCGGGGGCACCAGGGTCTGCTGCACGCGCGAGATGACAGCGGTCTCGCCCATGTCACCGGCAGCAGCCGGATTGGCCTGCCATTCCTTCAGCTTGGCCTGGGCATCGGCCTTGGCCAGCGCAACAGCGCGATCCTGCACATAGGCCTGCGTCACGGCCGGCTTGATGTCGGCCAGCGCCTGCTGGCCCGCAGCATGGTATTCAACCAGTCGGCCGGCCACCAGCTGGTTGCTGCCAATCTCGATGGTCTGGGTATTCTGCTTCTTGCTGATGGAATCGGCAGCAAACAGCGCCTGCAGGAAGTTGCGGTTGGCCAGTGGGCCCTGGGTGCCCGGAGCCGGCGTACGCTGCACGTGATTGGCGGTCTGCAGCTGCAGGCCCAGTTCGGTCGCCAGCGTCTTCAGCTCGGCCGGGTTGCGGAACACGCCATCGCTGAGACGCTCGGCCAGTTCGCCATACTTCTGCTGCGCCAGTTGCTGCTTCAGCTCGGCCTCGATCTCCGCCTTGTGCGCATCAAAGCCCTGCTGGGCGGTAGCCTGCACATCGGTCAGCTGGATGATGTGGTAACCAAAATCGGTCTGCACGATGTCGCTGATCTGGCCTTTTTCCATGCCGAAAACAGCATCGGCAAAGGGCTTGACCATGGCGTTGCGGTCAAAGAAACCCAGATCACCACCTTGTGCGGCAGAGCCGGGGTCTTGCGAGTTGGCGCGTGCCAGCTCGGCAAACCTGGACGGATCCTGGCGCACCTGCGCCAGCAGCTCCTCGGCGCGCTTGCGTGCGGCGTCACGCGTGGCCTGGTCGGCCGCGGCATCTACCGTGATCAGGATGTGGCTGGCGCGGCGCTGGCCGGCATCGACAAAACGCTCCTGGTTCTGCTCATAGTAGCTGCGCATGTCCTGCTCGGACACGGTCAGGGTGCGTTCCACGGCAGGCATGTCCAGCACCACGTATTCGACGGTCGCCTGTTCGGTGGTGCGGAAGCGGTCCTTGTGTGCATCGTAGAAAGCCTGCACGGCCGCATCGTCCACCGGCACCTGGCTGGCGTACCTGGCCGGATCAAAACCGGCCAGCTGGATTTCGCGGCGTTCGAAGAAGGGATTCAGCACCAGGTTGGCGCTGTTTTCGGGCATCCAGCCGCCAGCGGCGATGACACCGCCCAGCACCTGCTGCTGCGACAGGCGGGTGCGCACCATGGCTTCGTAGCTGGCGGGCGTCAGGCCCTGCGTGGACAGCAGCTGCTTGTAGCGCTCTTCATCCAGCTTGCCATCGGGGCCGCGCAGGCTGGCAATGGTCGGATCGTTGAGCAGTTCACGCGCCAGACGCTGGTCGCTGACGAACAGCTTGAGCTTGTTGGCGGCGGCAAACAGCATGCGTTCTTCCACCATCGATTGCAGCGTGTCGTACTTGGCCTGGGGTGAATCCAGCAGCGCGCTGTCCAGGCCCGGCTGGCTGGCGCGCAGGCGGTCGGCTTCCTGGCGGTGGGCTTCGTCCCACTCGGCCTGGGTGATTTTCTGGCCATCCACCACGGCGACGGTGGCGTTGGCGGCACTGTTCATGCTCTGGTAGTTATCGATGCCGAAAAACACGAACGAGGGAATGATGAGCGCAAACAGCAGCACCATCATCCACTTGGTGTGCTTGCGAATGAATTCAAACATGCAAGGGAATCCTGTTGGCTGGCAGATGCCAGCAGAAGCAGCGACGCCAGCGGCGCCGGCAGGCAGGGAAGACGGGCAGGAGAAGACCGGCCCGGAGACTCAGCAGAAGATTTTACTTCAATGTGCTGCGTGGCTGCCGGCAGCCGGTTCGCCTTCCGGCAGACAGACGCCGACTTCCAGTCCACCCAGCGGGCTGTCGGCGAGTTGCAGCTGCCAGCCGTGCAGCTCGGCCACGCGCGCCACGATCGCCAGCCCCAGGCCGGCGCCCTGCCCGGCACCCTGGCGGAAGAAGTGCTCGAACACGCGCTCACGCAGCTCCGGCGCAATGCCGGGGCCGCTGTCCTGGAAGCGCAGCCAGATGCCATCGGCCTGCCGTTCCAGCACGACCTGGATCTGCCCGCCTTCGGGCGTATGGCGGATCGCATTCGCCACCAGGTTCTCGACCAGGCTGTGCAGGCCCTGCTCGTCGGCGTGGATGACGAAACGTTCGCCCGGTTGTACCTGCAGCGTCAGTTCCTGGTCGCGCTGCAGGCTGAGCGTGATCAGCTCGGCCAGCTCCTGGCGCAGGAAAGCGGCCAGATCCAGCGCCACCCGCTGCATGCGCACCAGGCCGGGTTCCAGCCGCGCCAGCAGCAGCAGCTGTTCCGACAAGTGGGTGGCGCGCACCACGTTGCGATCGATCTGGCAGATGGCGGCTTCGCGGTCGGCCGGATCGGGCGCGTGCAAGGCGTTGTGCGCCTGCACGTGCAGCACCGCCAGCGGCGTGCGCAGCTCGTGCGCTGCGTAGGAGAGGAAGCGGCGTTCGCGTTCGCGCGCATCCGTGACCTGCCCGAGCAGTCCGTTGAGCGATTGCAAGACCGATTCCAGCTCGCTGGGCGCGGCACGCAGCTGCACCGGCTCCAGCTGCTGCGGATCACGCTGGCGCAGCGAATGCGCCAGCTGCTCCAGCGGGCGCAGGCCCCAGCCGACCACCAGCCAGACCAATAGCATCAGCACGGGCATGCCGAGCAACTCCACCCACAGGCTGCGGCTGGCGATGCGCGTGGCCAGTTCGCTGCGCACATCGGCACGATCGCCAACCAGCACCCAGCTACCGTGGGCCGGATCGTGGTGCAGATAGATGCGCCAATCCCAGTCGCCATGGCGCACCTGGTAATAGCCGGGGACCAGACCCGGCAGCAAGGCCTGTTCGCCCGCGGTCGGTGTAGCTTCAGGACTGGCGTGCAGCGCCCCGCTCTCGCGCAACTGGCACAAATCCTCCAGCTGCTGCATGGGCGCGGTGGGCGATGCCAGGATCAGGCTGCCATCGGCGCGGAAGGCGGCAAAAGACAGCTTGCTTTCATATTCGTGCACGTAATGGCGGAAGGCGGGCGACTGTTCGCCCAGGGCGGCGGCCTGTTGCAGCGCCTGCTGCAGATGCATGCCCTCTTGCGGCGTCATCGCCGGATCGGCCAGCACCGCCAGCATGCGTGCCACCTGGGTCAGTTGGGCATCGAACACTTCCTCGATCTCGACACGGGCATCGCGATAGCTGAGCCAGCTCATGCTGCTGAGCGCAACCATGAGCAGGATCAGGAGCGCGCCCAGCACGCGGCTGCGGATCGAACGCATCATGCCGGATCGATACGGTAGCCGACGCCGCGCACGGTACGGATTAGCTCCGGGTAGAGCTTGCGGCGCAGGTGGTGGATATGCACTTCGAGCGCATTGCTTTCGGCGGCGGTTTCGCTCCAGCCGTAGAGCACCTCTTCCAGCCGGTCACGCGTGAAGACGCGGCCCGGCTGCGACATCAGCTGGTGCAGCAGCAAGAATTCCTTGCGCTGCAGCGTGACCACTTCGCCACGGCAGCTGACTTCCTGGCTGACCGGATCGAGCCGGACACCGCCATGCTCCAGCACCGGCTGCGGCCGGCCAAAGCTGCGGCGCAGCAGCGCACGCAGGCGTGCGGTGAGTTCACCAACTTCAAACGGCTTGACCATGTAATCATCGGCGCCGGCATCCAGCCCCTGGATGCGGTCGCTGGTGGCATCACGCGCGGTCAGCACCAGCACTGGCACCGACTGCTGGCGTTCACGCAGGCGGCGCAGCACCTCCAGCCCGTCCATGTCGGGCAGGCCCAGATCGAGCACGGCGAGGTCGAAAGTCTCGTGCGTCAGTGCATGCAGCGCGCTGCGGCCGTCCTGCAGCCAGTCCACGGTATAGCCTTCGGGCTTGAGCGCGACACGGATACCTTCACCGAGGGCGGGATCATCTTCGACAAGCAGCAGGCGCATGGTGGGCAGCAACAAAAGGGAAACTGCCCGCCAGTATAGGACTGTCAACAGCCGTACCGATCAAGGCGCAGCACGTGACTGGCCCAGGCTTTGCCGGATCTGCGGCAGTTTCTTGCGCATGGCACTATCGACCACGCCCGGCAGGATCTGGTTGATGCGCACGAACAGCTTTTCCGGCCAGCCCAGATAGCACTCGTGGCGCGTGCCCTGCATGGCCAGCAGCACCTGTCGTGCAACGGCCTGCGGCGTATCCATGGCGCTGCCCAGTTGCTCGTTCATGCGCACGGCCGCAGCCGTGTTCATGCTGGTGCGGGTGGCGCGCGGTGCCACGTAGAGCACCTGCACGCCGGTATCAGCCAGTTCACGCCGCAACGCCTCGGCAAAGCCGCGCAGGGCAAACTTGCTGGCGCAGTAACTGGCATATCCGGGATGACCAATGGAGCCCAGCGTCGATCCCATCAGCAGCACCATGGCCTGCGGCTGCTGTTGCAGCATCGGCAACAAGCGCCGCGTGAGCTGCAAGGTGGCCGTGACGTTCACGGTCAGCATGGCCTCGATGCTCTCTTCATCCTGATGGGCAAAGCTGGCCAGCTCGTTCAGGCCGGAGGCGTGCAGCAGGACGTTGGCACCACCCCAGTCGCGCACAGCGGCTTCGACCGCATCGCGACCCGAACGCGTGGCCAGATCGGCCTCGACCGTGCGTACGCGCGCACGCCGCCCAGCCGCCAGTGCATCCAGCGCCGAATGGCGCCGGCCCACGATCAGCACCTGGGCACCGGCCGCCAGCAGTTGCTCCAGCAATTCCTGGCCGATACCGCCAGTGGCACCGGTCAGTACGACGCGTGCATCCTGCAGCTTCATGCGGCCACCTCCTGCGGCAGCGGCAGGCTGCGGAACATGTCGCCATACAGGCGATACACCACACGCGCCGTGTGGAGCACGGCCTGCTGGTCCTCCGGTTCGGTCAGCTGATTCATCAGCAGCTCGAAGCCCTGCATGTGGGAGATGTCCAGACTGCCATGGGAAGTCAGATAACTGAAGGCACTATTGGGCAGATGCAGCTGCTGCTGGATGCGATCTGCCGCCTGCGTCGCCACCTGCGTGCTGGTGCCTTCCAGCACCAGCACCATGCCGAAGAAGCTGACCGGGTTGTGGCGTGCAATGCGGTCATAGACATAGCTGACCATCAGCTCGGTGGCCAGTGCCGGCTGGCCATGGCGTACACGATCGGCATCGACACCGCAGGCAGTCAGGTCATTCAGCACCCACTCTTCGTGGCCGAACTCCTCGGCGATGTAATCGACAATGGCTTCACGCAGCCAGCCAAGGCGATCGGGCAGGCGCGCACCGCAGGCCATCAGCAGCGGCACGGTGTGCTTCACATGGTGGTAGGCCTGCTCCAGGAAGGCGGTGTAGCTGGCCAGCGGAATGCCCTGCTGGACGGCATGCGTGATGATGGGCGCGCTCAGCAGTTGCTGGCGCTCCTGCTGTGTGGCTTGCTGCAGTTGCTGGAAAAAAGTCATGACAGATCTCCGGAAGTAGGATTCAGACAGGGGTGGGGGAAGAAACGGCATCCAGCGCCGATAGCGAGGGAGCATTCAGCACCCACTCTTCGTGGCCGAACTCCTCGGCGATGTAATCGACAATGGCTTCACGCAGCCAGCCAAGGCGATCGGGCAGGCGCGCACCGCAGGCCATCAGCAGCGGCACGGTGTGCTTCACATGGTGGTAGGCCTGCTCCAGGAAGGCGGTGTAGCTGGCCAGCGGAATGCCCTGCTGGACGGCATGCGTGATGATGGGCGCGCTCAGCAGTTGCTGGCGCTCCTGCTGTGTGGCTTGCTGCAGTTGCTGGAAAAAAGTCATGACAGATCTCCGGAAGTAGGATTCAGACAGGGGTGGGGGAAGAAACGGCATCCAGCGCCGATAGCGAGGGAGCAAAGTGCTGCAACAAGGCCGTGCGGCGCAAGCGACCGTTATCGGTCAACAGGCCGGCCGCGGCGCTGAACGGCGCCTCGGCGCGCAGCCACTGGTGCACGCGGGCGTAATCGGGCAAGCTGGCGTTGACGCCATCGACGGCCGCCTGCAGATCGGCATCACGGGCAGCGCCACGCGGCACCAGCACGGCGACATTGCTGGCGCGCGACTCGCCATGCAGCCAGGCCTGGGCAATCGCCGGCTGCTGCGTCAGTTCGGCCTCGACCCATTCGGGATGGACATTGCGGCCATAGGCGGTGACGAACATGTGCTTCTTGCGACCCTGCAGCAGGATGAAGCCATCCTCTTCGCGCGCCAGATCGCCGGTGTGCAGCCAGTTGCCCTGCAACGGCGCTTCCCCCAGGTAACCCAGCATGCGCGGGCCTTGCACCAGCAACTCGCCATCATCAGCCAGGCAGACCCTGGCATGCGGCAAGGGCTGGCCAACGCTGCCGATACGGCGCGCCTGCGGCGTGTTCAGGCAGACCACGGAAGCGCATTCGGACAGGCCATAGCCCTCCCACACCGGCAGCCCCAGGCGTTCGGCCCGCTGCAACAGCTGGACGCTGACAAAACCACCGCCCACTGCCAGCATGCGCAGGCTGGACGGCGGCTGCCAGCCCTGCTCTGCCGCCTGCACCAGAGCCAGCAGCAGTTGCGGCAGCAGAATCACGCTGTGCGGCTGCTCACGCTGCAGCAAGGCCAGCAGGCGCGAAACGTCCAGCCCGGCCGCACCCGACCAGCCAATCTCCGCCAAGGACGGCACGATCACCTCGGCACCCTGCAGCCACTGGGCGTAGACCCCAGCAATGTTTTCCAGCAGTGTGGCCAGTGGCAGCAGGCACAGGTGGCGCTGCAGCTGCAGTCCGGCCGTGGCCTGACGCAGGCTGTCGGCCACGGTCAGCTGGGTTTCCAGCGACAGGCAAACCCCCTTGGGCTGCCCGGTGGTTCCGGAGGTGTAAGTGATCTTGGCCGTACCTGCATGCAGCGCCTGGCTCTGCGGCAGCGTGCGCTGGTAGATCCCGCTGTGCACAGGCACAAAGCCGGCCTGCTCCAGTACGCCAGGCTGCAGCTGATGGCCAATCAGCGTATCGATACCGGCACTGTCCAGCACATGGCGCTGCCGGCCGGCCGAAAAAAAGCCGGGCACCGGCACACAGACCAGGCCACTGGCGGCCAGCGCCAGGTCGTGCAGGCACCAGGCGGCGCTGTTGTCCAGCGCCAGCGCCACGCGTCGGGCGCGCAGGTTTGCCAACATCTGCTGCGCCTGTTCCAGTTGCTGCAGCAGCTGTTTGCCGTTCAGGCTGGCATCACTGCCACGCAGCACCGGGCGATTGGCGGCCCAGGACAGGGCCAGCAACAGGCTCTCAATGGACATCGCTGCGCTCCACGACCTGCGCCGGCCAGAGGCGCAGACGCTGCAGCTGGGCACGCGCCTGCGCTACCGACACCGCCATCACCTGCGGGCCGCAATCGTAATAGTGGCCCCAGGCCTGCCGTTCTTCCTCGTCCAGACAGAGCGGATCGGCCAGTCCCAGCGCATGCGGCTCGATGCCCAGGCGACGAAAACTGTTCACCAGTGCCGTCGTGCCGGTAAACGTGACCCAGCGCAGGCCCAGTGACTCCAGCTTCTGCGTCAACAGCACGATCAGCGCGCGCCGAACCACGGCCATTGGCTGCCAGATTGCCGACCTCGACCAGTTCGCTGCGCGCTGGCACATGGCCGATCAGCCGGCCCATCATCCGATCGACACGCTGTGGCAGGTAGCGTTCCAGGAACAGCGTGTCTTCGGCGGCGCTGCGCAAGCCGAGTGCGCCCTGCAACTGACCAGCGGCATCGACCAGGCCATACAGCATCGGCAGAAAACGCGTCAGCTGCGCACCGTGCTCGAGCAAAAAACGCCCGGCCACATAGGCCTCGATACGGTGACGCTGCAGCGGGTCAACCGCTGGCAACAGGCGCAGGGCTTCCGGCTTCAGCCGCTGGCGCGGCGCCTCTGTGTCTGTCCTGCCTGGCAGGGGAATTCCCATCATCTACTCCTTCGCCCGGTGGGGCATGGGAGGGATGATGCAGAGGGAGGCTTAGCGGAAGATTAAGTCAAGAAAACGATGGCGCCATCAACCCTGCATGTAGCGATTGACCTGAGGATGAAACGCGACACTCCATCGAATGCTACATGGAGTGTTCCGGACAAGCTCGCTACAATGAATCGGATAGGACGATTGTGCGCTGGTGGTGTAACGCATGTATGCCCAGGTCTGTCCATGCACCCGTCCCGGCTCCAGACATGCGCTCCAGACAAGCAACAATCGGGGGACTTCAGTGAACAAGACAGAGTTGATCGAACATATTGCCAAGCAGGCAGGGATCTCCAAGGCAGCCGCAGCCCGTGCGCTCGAGGCCACCTTGGGGGCTGTCACCACCACTCTAAAAAAGGGCGGCAGCGTGACCCTGGTGGGTTTTGGCACCTTTGATGTAGCCAAGCGCGCTGCAAGAAAAGGCAGAAATCCGCAGACCGGCGAGGAAATCCCGATTAAAGCTGCTAGAATTCCGAAATTCCGTCCTGGCAAGGGACTGAAAGATGCCCTGAATTGATCGGCGTGGGGTGCTTAGCTCAGTTGGTAGAGCGGCGCCCTTACAAGGCGTAGGTCGGCGGTTCGACCCCGTCAGCACCCACCACCACAACGATCTGCTGCGGCACAGAAGAAAGCACTTGGAATTTTCACCAAGTGCTTTTTTTATGTCTGCATATCTGGATGCCCTGTCGCGTCCACAGGGCTTACCCCGCCTGCAGCACCTGCGCTACCGCCCTGCCCATCTCCACCGTCGTCGCATGGCCGCCATGCAGGTCCGGCGTGCGTGGTAGGCCATGCTGCGGATCCAGCACCTGCTCGATCGCCTGCACGATGGCATCGTGCGCGTCGCGATGGCCCAGGAAGTCCAGCATCATGGCACCAGCCCAGATCTGGCCAACCGGGTTCGCGATGCCCTTGCCGGCAATATCCGGCGCCGAGCCATGCACCGGCTCGAACAGCGAAGGGAAACGGCGCGTCGGATTCAGGTTGGCACTGGGCGCGATGCCAATGGTGCCGGTACAGGCCGGGCCGAGATCGCTCAGGATGTCGCCAAACAGGTTGCTGGCTACCACCACGTCGAAGTAGTCCGGCCGCTGCACAAAGTGCGCGGTGAGGATGTCGATATGGAACTTGTCCACCACCACATCCGGATATTGGCGCGCCATCAGCGCGACGCGCTCGTCCCAGTACGGCATGGTGATGGCAATGCCGTTGGACTTGGTGGCGCTGGTCAGGTGCTGGCGCGGGCGCGATTGTGCCAGCTCGAAGGCGAAGCGCAGCACGCGGTCCACGCCCAGGCGCGTCATCACGGTTTCCTGCATCACCAGCTCGCGCTCGGTGCCCTCGAACATGCGGCCACCGATGGAGGAATACTCCCCCTCGGTGTTCTCGCGCACGATCAGCATGTCGATCTCGCCGGGCTGGCGCGGGCTGCCGTCGCGGCGCACCACCGGTGCCGTCACGCCCGGCATCAGGCGCGCCGGACGCAGGTTGATGTACTGGTCAAACTCGCGGCGGAACAGCAGCAGCGATTCCCATAGCGAGATATGGTCGGGGATCTTGTCTGGCCAGCCGACAGCGCCGAAGTAGATCGCGTCGTGCGTGCCGATCTGCTGCTTCCAGTCTTCCGGCAGCATGCGACCGTGCTGCCGGTAGTAGTCCCAGCAGGCAAAGTCGAAATGGTCACACTGCAGGGCAAAGCCGAAGCGCTGTGCCGCTACCTGCAGCACGCGCAGGCCTTCGGGCATGACTTCCTGGCCGATGCCGTCGCCGGCGATGACGGCAATGCGGTGCGTTTTCATGGCGCTACCGGATCAGCGGATACGCTGGCGGATTTCCGGAATCGCCTTGCGCATGTAGTAGACCATGGACCAGACCGTCAGCACCACCGCCAGCCAGAGCAGGATGTTGCCCCAGAAGCGGGTATCGATCAGGTCGAACAGCTGGCCGTTATAGAGCAGGAAGGGAATCGCCGTCATCTGCACCGTGGTCTTGATCTTGCCGATCATGTGCACCGCCACGCTGCGCGACGCACCGATCTGCGCCATCCATTCGCGCAAGGCGGAAATGGCGATTTCACGGCCAATGATGATGAGGGCGGCAAACACGTCGGCACGCTGCAGGTGCACCAGCACCAGCACGCTGGCACAAACCAGGAACTTGTCGGCCACCGGATCCAGGAAGGCACCAAAGGCCGAAGTCTGGTTGAGCTTGCGCGCCAGGTAGCCGTCAAACCAGTCCGTCATGGCAAAGATGATGAACATCAGCGCCGCCACCAGGTTCTGCGTCTGCTCTGCCAACGGCATGTAGAACACCGCCATCAGCAGGGGAATGGCGGCAATGCGCGTCCAGGTCAGGGCGGTGGGAATGGTCAGGAACATGGCGTATCAGGGCAAACGGTATCCTGCCGATTGTGGCATGGAAACATCAGCCCCGGCGCTGTCAGTGCAATGCGCGGTAGATCTGCGCCGCCAGCTCGGTGGAAATACCCTCGACGCTGGCCAGATCCTCTTCGGAGGCCTTGGCCACGCCGGCGACTCCGCCAAAGCGCTGCAACAGGCGCGCGCGCCGTTTCGGGCCAATGCCGGGGATGTCTTCCAGCCGGCTGCCGCCGGTGCGTACGCGGGCGCGCTTGGCGCGCATGCCGGTAATGGCAAAGCGGTGTGCCTCGTCGCGGATCTGCGCCACCAGCATCAGTGCCGCCGAATCCTGGCCCAGCCAGATCTTCTCGCGGCCATCGGCAAACACCAGCTCTTCCAGGCCGACCTTGCGGCCCTCGCCCTTTTCCACGCCGACGATGCGCGACAGGTCCATGCCGAGATCGCTGAACACCTCGCGTGCCACGCCGACCTGGCCCTTGCCGCCATCGATCAGCACGATGTCGGGCCAGCGCGGAGCCTTGTCGCTGTCAGCCGCTTCACCCGATTCGGCCGCCTCGTCCTGCCAGGCACGGATCTGCTCGGCCAACTTGCCGTAACGGCGCTGCAGCACCTGGCGCATGGCGGCGTAATCGTCACCGGGCGTGATGCCCTCGATGCCGTAGCGGCGGTAGCGCGAGGGCTGCATGGCGTGGTTCTGGAACACCACGCAGGAAGCCTGGCTGGCCTCACCAGCGGTGTGCGAGATATCGAAGCACTCGATATGCAGGCTGTCGAGCTCCTCGCGCTCCAGCCCGAGCGCTTCGGCCAGCGCCCGCGTACGCGCACGCTGCGAGCCCTCTTCGGCCAGCAGGCGCGCCAGTTGCAGGCCGGCGTTCTGCTCGGCCATCTGCAGCCAGGTGCGGCGCAGTTCACGCGGCTGGTGCACCGCCGTGATCTTGCGGCCGGCCTGCGCCGACAACGCCGCGACCAGCGCCGGTTGCAGCGGCACGCTGGTCACCAGCACCGGCGGCATGTCGGAACCCAGGTAGTGCTGCGCGACAAAGGCTTCGAGTACGGCCTGCTCCAGCTGTTCGTGCGTGGCCTCGATGCCGCCCTCCTCGCCTTCGACCAGCTTGCGCGCATCATCGAGCTGCGACGGAAAATGCGGCTTGTCGCCCAGATGGCGGCCACCGCGCACCATCGCCAGGTTGACACAGGCCTTGCCGCCCAGCACCTTGACCGCCAGGATATCGACGTCCTTGTCACTGGTGGATTCCACCGCCTGCTGGTGCAGGATGGCGCTCAGCGCCGACAACTGGTCGCGCACCTGCGCCGCCTGCTCGTACGCCATGCGCTCGGAGTAATCCATCATGCGCTGCTGCAGCTGGCGCATCACGTCATCGGCCGAGCCATCGAGAAAGGCCTGGGCATGCGCGACATCATCGGCATAGGCTGCCGTATCGATCAGGCCGACACAGGGTGCGGTGCAGCGCTTGATCTGGTACAGCAGGCAGGGCCGCGTGCGGTTGCTGAAGACCGAATCCTCGCAGGTGCGCAGCCGGAATACCTTCTGCAGCAGCTGGATGCTTTCCTTCACCGCCCAGGCGTTCGGGTACGGGCCGAAGTAGCGGTTGTGCTTGTCGGTGGCGCCACGGTAATAGGAGATGCGCGGAAACGCGCCGGGCTGCGGCTTGTCGTCCGGCAAGTTCTTGTTATGGCTGATGCCGCTGAAGCGCAGATAGGGATAGCTCTTGTCATCCCGGAACAGGATGTTGTACTTGGGCTTGAGCGTCTTGATCAGGTTGTTTTCCAGGATCAGCGCTTCGGCCTCGGAGCGCACCACCGTGACTTCGAGCCGGCGGATCTTGCCCACCATGAAGCCGATGCGCGTGCCGCCGTGGTCCTTCTGGAAATAGCTGGAGACACGCCGCTTCAGGTGGATCGCCTTGCCGACGTACAGCACCTGGTCGTCGGCATCGAAATAGCGGTAGACACCGGGCAGCGCCGGCAGCGCTGCGACCTGCTCCAGCACGGCGGGATCATGGCCGCTGCTGGCTGCGGGCGTCGGGGATTCTGCGGGCTGGGGGTCCTGGGGCGATGCGCTCATGCCTGCATTGTAGGGTTGCCGCACCGGGATGACGGACAATGCGGGCATGCCTGATACCACTGCCCTGCCCGCCCTGCCGCCCTTGCAATGGGACATCTTCTGCACCGTGATCGACAACTACGGCGATGCCGGCGTCTGCTGGCGTCTCGCCAGCCAGCTGGCCAGCCGCGGCCAGCGCGTACGCTTGTGGATCGACCAGCCAGAGGTGCTGACCTGGATGGCACCGGAACACAGCGCGGTGGACGTACGGCACTGGGTCAGCCCGCTGCCTGCGGCCGATCTGCCGGCCCAGGCAGGCGATGTGCTGATCGAGGCCTTTGGCTGCGAACTGGATGACAGCGTGCAGGCCTGGTGGGCGCAGGGCCATGGCGCCAGCGGCGGCCTCTGGCTGAACCTCGAATACCTGTCGGCCGAGGACTATGTGCTGCGCTGCCACGGCCTGCAATCGCCGGTAATGAGCGGGCCAGCCGCCGGATGCAGCAAGCGTTTTGTCTATCCGGGTTTTGTGCCCGGCACTGGCGGGCTGCTGCGCGAAACCGGCCTGCTGCAGCGCCAGCAGAACTTTGACCGTGCCGGCTGGCGCCAGCAACTGGGCGTGGCGACTGGCAGCGATCTGGTGTTGAGCCTGTTCTGTTACGAGCCGGACGCGCTGCCAGCCTTGCTGCAACAGCTGTCCGGCAGCGCCAGCCCGAACAGCTGGCTGGTATTCCAGGGTCGTGGTCGCGCCGCACTGGAACAGCTGACCGGCCATGGCTTGCCGGTACAGCACGGCAGCAGCCAGTTGCTGGCGCTGCCCTGGCTGGACCAGGCCGGGTTTGACGCGGTGCTCTGGGCCAGCGATTTCAATGCCGTACGCGGTGAAGATTCACTGGTGCGCGCCCTCTGGGCTGGCCAACCCTTTGTCTGGCACATCTACCCGCAGGACGACAATGCCCACCATGCCAAGCTCGATGCCTTTCTGGACTGGTTGCAGGCGCCGGCAGACTGGCGCGATTTCCACCATGCCTGGAACAGCATCGGCGAAGTAGTGTTGCCAGAACTGACGCCGGAGCGGCTGGCGCGCTGGCGCGTCTGTGCGCTGGAGGCACGTGCACGCCTGCTGGCGCAGCCGGATCTGGTCAGCCAGCTGCTGGTGCTGGCGCAGGCCGGCTGAAGCCGACGCGGGCCAAGATTCAGGCGCTGCGCGTATCGGGCAGGCGCCGTGCGATCTCGGTCACCAGCTGCTGCGCCAGCACGCGCTTGCTGGCATGCGGCAGTTCGGTCATGCCTTCGGCATCGACCAGCAGCAAGGCGTTGTCATCCTTGCCAAAAGTGGCCGGGCCGATATTGCCGACCAGCAGTGGCACCTGCTTGCGCTCGCGCTTGGCCTGGGCATTGGCCTCCAGATCCTGGCTTTCGGCAGCAAAGCCGACGCAGAACAGCGAACCGTCCCTGGCCTGCGGTGTCTGCGCCACGGTGGCCAGGATGTCCGGGTTCTCGACAAAGGCCATCGCCGGCACCTCGCCGCTGCCGTCCTTCTTGATCTTGTGCTCGGCGGCTTCTGCCGGGCGCCAGTCGGCGACGGCGGCGGTGGCCACGAAGATGCCGTATTCGGGCAGATGCAGGCGCACCGCATCCAGCATCTGCTGCGCGCTCTGCACATCGATGCGCGTCACGCCCTCGGGCGTGGGCAGGTGCACCGGGCCGGCGATCAGCTTGACCGAGGCACCGGCTTCCTGCGCCGCGCGCGCAATGGCAAAGCCCATCTTGCCGCTGGAATGGTTGGTGATGCCACGTACCGGATCAATCGCCTCGAAGGTCGGGCCGGCGGTAATCAGGATCTGCTGGCCGGCCAGCACCTTGGGCGTGAAATGGGCAATCACCGCCTGCAGCAGCTGCTCCGGCTCCAGCATGCGGCCATCGCCGACTTCGCCACAGGCCTGGTCGCCATGGCCGACACCCAGCACCTGGGCGCCATCAGCCGCCACCTGCGCCAGATTGCGCTGCGTGGCCGGATGCGCGTACATCTCGCGGTTCATGGCCGGCGCAATCAGCAGCGGCTTGCCGGCCGGACGCGCCAGGCAGGTCAGACTCAGCAGTTCGTCGGCACGGCCCTGCACCAGGCGCGCGATGAAATCGGCGCTGCATGGCGCCAGCAGGATCAGGTCGGCATCACGGCCGAGGTGGATGTGCGGCATGTTGTCGGCGGTGCGCGCATCCCACTGGCTCAGCACCACCGGATGGCCGGACAGCGCCTGCATGGTGACCGGCGTGATGAACTGGCAGGCCGCCTCGGTCATCATCACCTGCACCGTGGCGCCGGCCTTGATCAGCTGGCGGCACAGCTCGGCCGACTTGTAGCAAGCCACGCCTCCGGTCAGGCCGAGCAGAATATGGCGGCCCTGCAATTCGTCGGCAGCTTGCTTGACGGAACAGTTATCCATGGCATTTCCCCTGTTTACTGCCAGTGTTGCAGGCCATCGATGGCCATGGCATAGCCTTGCACGCCCCAGCCGCACATCACGGCGCGGGCTGCCGGCGAAATATAGGAATGGTGGCGGAAGGCCTCACGCGCAAACACATTGCTGATGTGCAGCTCGACCAGCGGCACCGCCGTGCCCTTGATGGCATCGAGCAGGGCCACGCTGGTATGGGTATAGGCCCCGGCATTCAGCACCACGCCGACCAGCAGGCCCTGCGCATGCAGGCGACCGGCCTCGTGGATGGCATCCACCAGATCGCCTTCATGGTTGCTCTGGCGGAAATCGAGTGTCCAGCCGTGGCGCGTACAGGCCTGCTGGCACAGCTGCTCGACATCGGCCAACGTGGACGAGCCGTACACCGCCGGCTCACGCGAGCCCAGCAGGTTGAGGTTGGGGCCATTGAGCACGAGCACGGTCTTGCTGGCCTGGGTACTGGATGCAGTTGTCATGAAAAAATCCTGTATGCGGGGCAGGCCCGCCTCTGTGCGCATGATACCGCGCGCTCAGGCTTCGGAGTCCAGGTCTGGGATGCGGCTGAAGGCGATGCGCATCGGGGCGTGTTCGATGGCCTCGTGCGAGGTGGCAAAGTAGACCGCATTGCGGCCAAAGCGCTGGTTGAGCGCATCCACGGCGCGCAGCAGATCGTCACGGGCGCGCGGCGTCAGACCGGGCAACTCGCCCGGATCCTCGAACAGGTCTGGCGTGTGCTGCTGGTGCGGCACCAGTTCATGCAACAGCACCCCGACCTGCTGCGGCACCGCCACCGCAGCCAGCCCGTTGCCCCAAGCCAGATCGAGCAGGCGCAGCAACATGGCCGTGTCCTGCGTTTCCTGGAAATGCAGGTCACGCATGGCGGTGGTGGCTTCGGGCAAGGCCATGCCCAGATGGCCCTGCACCCAGACCTGCAGCGCCTGCGCATAAAAGCCCTGCCGGCGCAGTCGCATGGCGGCCTTCTGCAACAGCCGGTGCAGCACGGCACGCGCCGCTTCCGGATGCCGCATCGCCGGTGGCAGCACGTGCGAGTGGCTGATGGAGCGCGCCTCCACCTCAGGGGCCAGATGCCATTCGCCGCGCAGCTTGTCGTACATGGCACTGCCTTCGATGCCGCCCCAGGCGGTACGCAGCAGATCACGCGGCGCGGCGCAGAGTTGCTCCACCGTGTGGATGCCGCAGGCCTGCAGGCGCCGCTCCAGCCGCTTGCCAATGCCATGGATATCGCGCAGCACCAGCCCGAACAGGCGCTGCGGCAGCTCCTCGCGCGTGATCACGGTCAGGCCATCCGGCTTGTGCATATTGGAGGCCTGCTTGGCCAGCAGGATATTCGGCGCGATGCCGATGGAGACCTTGAGGCACGCGCCAAGTTCGTCATGCAGGCGCTGCTTGATCTGTTGCGCCAGCCACTGCGCCCGCTCCGGCGCACGCCAGCTGCCGGTCAGTTCGCAGGCCATTTCATCGATCGACATCACGCGCAGCACCGGCACCAGGCTGTCGACCACGGCCACGGCGCGGTGGTGCATCTGCACATACAGCTCTGGCCGTGCCTCGCGCACGATCAGCTTGGGGCACAGCCGGCGCGCCTCGCTGATGCGGGTGCCGGTGCGGATGCCATAGCCGCGTGCCTCGTAACTGGCGGCAATGCAGCAGCTGCTCTCGGCCATGACCGGCGCCACCACCACCGGCTCGCCGCGCAGGGACGCGTCCAGCTGCTGCTCTACCGAGGCAAAGTAGGCATTGAAATCGATGAAGAGGACGCGCAGCATGGCAATGCAAAATATTTACTGTATGGATTTCCAGTATTCTGCATCAGTTTGGCGACGCTGAACAGTCCCCCGGGCCTTATCGGCCCTGCACCTGCTCCACACCGCGATTCGCCAGCGCATCGGCCTTTTCGTTGCCGGGATCGCCGGCATGGCCCTTGACCCAGTGCCAGCTGATGCGATGGATGCCGCCATGCACCAGCGCATCCAGCTGCTGCCAGAGTTCGGCGTTCTTCACCGGCTGCTTGCTGGCCGTGATCCAGCCCTTCTTCTTCCAGTTGTGGATCCACTCGGTAATGCCCTGGCGCACGTACTGGCTGTCCAGGTACAGATCGACCTGACAGGGCCGCTTGAGCGCCTCCAGGCCGCGGATCACCGCGGTCAGTTCCATGCGGTTGTTGGTGGTCTCGGCCTCGCCACCAAACAGCTCCTTGCTGTGCGATCCGGACTGCAGCCAGACACCCCAGCCGCCCGGCCCCGGGTTGCCCTTGCAGGCGCCATCGGTGTAGATGGTGACGTGTTGCATGCTTGTATTCTCCCGAAGCTTCCGAAGGTCCGGGATCATACACGCCGGCGCGACGACCCGCTCTGCTGCGCTACCGGCACCTGGCTGCGCTGGCGCTTGATTTCCTTCCAGCGCGGCTGCAGCATGCGCATGCCGCGCACGCGCTTCACTGCCGTCAGCAGGTAGACCCCACCCAGCACCGGCCACCAGCGGTCGCCGGCGCGCTCTATCCATTCCAGCCGCTCGAACCAGCGTGCGCTGTCCATGCCCGGCCGATAGCAGCCAAAGCGGCCGCCCTCCACTTCCAGATTCAGCAGGCGCAGCCAGTCGCGCAGCCGGCGATGCCCGATCAGGTCATCCACATCGGGAATGAAAGGCTCGAGCCGTCCGCCCATGCGGTGCGCCAGCATGCTGTAGTGCTGCTGCGCACCCCACAGGCTGGTCGGGTTGAAGCCGATAACGATCAGCCGCCCCTCGGGCACCAGCACACGCGCCACCTCGCGCAGCGTGGCATGCGGATCGGCGCTGGCTTCCAGCGTATGCGGCAGCACCACCAGATCGAGGCTGTTCTCGGCAAACGGCAAGGCGGTCGGGTCCAGGATCAGGTCGGGCTGCGGCTGCGGCACACCGGCGGCCTGCACTTCCTGCGGCGTCACCGTGGCCGGTTCGTCCTGCCAACAGGCCTCCACGCCAGCCAGCCAGCGGTGCTGAATGCGTGAGCTGCGCAGCAGCTGCAGATACTCGCAGCCGATCTGCAAAGCGTGGTAGCCAAAGCAGTCGGCCACCACCTGATCGCCGTGTTCCAGTTCCCAGGCGTGCAGATATCTTCCGGCTGGCGAGCGGAACCATTGCGCAAAATCTATAATCTCGGAGGACATTTCCCTTGATCAGCCTGTTTTGAACCTCATGCACCTGCTGGCGCTACCTGCTTTCAATGACAACTATATCTGGATCCTGCACGACGGCGCTGCCGCCGTGGTGGTCGATCCGGGCGATGCCGCCCCGGTCATTGATGCCCTGCGCGCGCAACAGCTGGCACTGGCCGCCGTGCTGATCACGCACCACCACGCCGACCATGTCGGCGGGCTCGACGCGCTCTACCAGGCCTGCGGCAGCGCTGCCACGCAAGTGTACCTGCCCGTGGCCGACGGCGTGGCGCCCGGCGCCCACGCCAGCGTCCCGGCTTCCGCGATCCATTTTGTCCAGGGCGATGACCACATCACCCTGCTCGGCAGCCCGTTCCGCGTGATCGACGTGCCCGGTCATACCGCCGGCCATGTGGCCTATGCCAGCGATGCCGTTCCCGGCCAGCCACCGCTGCTGTTCTGTGGCGACACGCTGTTCTCCGGTGGCTGCGGCCGCCTGTTCGAAGGCACGCCAGCGCAGATGCTGGCCTCGCTTGATCGCCTGGCAGCCCTGCCCGCCCGCACCCTGGTGTGCTGCGCGCACGAGTACACGCTGTCCAACCTGCGCTTTGCGCTGGCTGCCGAACCCGACAATGCCGAACTGGCCGATTACCTGCGCCAGTGCGAGGCCCTGCGTGCCGAGGGAAAGCCGACCGTCCCGTCCACCATCGGACGGGAACTCCAGATCAACCCCTTCCTCCGGGTCCGGGAGCCTGCCCTGCAGCAGGCCGCGCAGGCACAAGGTGCCGCCAGTACCGGCCCGGTGGACACCCTGGCAGCCCTGCGTGAATGGAAAAACCGCTTCTGATTTCCTGCGCGGCTGCATCGGGTTTCCCGACACCGACTGTTCATGCCGACATTCCGATACCTGTGCGCTGCCCTGATGCTGGTCCTGCTGGCTGGCTGCGCCTCTACCAGCCAGACCTCTTCCACCGGTTCCGGCCTGCGCGTTCCTGACCTGGATCGTGGCCGCACCAGCCTCGGCCTCAACAACCCCAACAACGTCTGGGATCGCCTGCGCCAAGGCTTTGCCATGCCGGATCTGGACAACGCCACCGTGCGTGATCGTGAATCCTGGTACACGCGCAACCCGGCCTCGATCCAGCGCCTGATCGGCAGCTCCGACAAGTACATCTACCACGTGATCGAGGCGCTGGAAAGCCGCAACATGCCGACCGAGATCGCGCTGCTGCCCTACGTGGAAAGCTCGTTCAACCCGCTGGCCGTGAGCAGCGCCAAGGCCGCCGGCATGTGGCAATTCATGCCGGCCACCGGCCGGCAGTACGAACTGCACCAGAACCTGTTCCTGGACAACCGGCGCGATGTGGTGCAGTCCACGCGTGCCGCACTCGACTACCTGCAGCGCCTCTACAACATGTTTGGCGACTGGCATCTGGCGCTGGCCGCCTACAACTGGGGCGAAGGCAATGTACAGCGCGCCATCCGCCGCAACCAGGCGGCTGGCCGTGGCACCAGCTATTCCGAACTGACCATGCCGCAGGAAACGCGCCAGTACGTCCCCAAGCTCCAGGCGCTGAAGAACATCGTGCGCAATCCGGCCACCTTCAACACCGCGCTGCCCAACATCGCCAACCACCCGTACTTCGACCAGGTGCGCATCACGCGCGACATGGACGCCAGCATCGTGGCACGCATGGCTGGCATCTCGCTCGATGATTTCCGCGCGCTTAACCCCTCGCTGAACCGCCCGCTGGTGATTGCCTCGCTGACACCCACGCTGCTGCTTCCCTGGCAGAGCGCGCCGCGCTTCCGTCAGAATCTGGCCAACGCGCGTGACGAACAGCTGGCCAGCTGGACCGTCTGGACCGTGCCGGCCGACATGAGCGTGGCCGAAGTGGCGCGCCAGCACGGCGCCGATGAGGAGGAACTGCGCAGCATCAACCGCATCCCTTCACGCATGCGCGTGCGCAGCGGCTCCACCCTGCTGGTGCCGCGCCAGGATCACCATGCCGACGAGATTTCGCCGCTGGTGGCGCGCAGCGGCAGCATCAGCTTCCTGCCCGAAGTGGCGCTGCAGACCACCTCACTCAAGGCCGAAGTCGGCGACACGATTGCCAGCTTTGCCGAGCGTTTCGGCCTGCCGGTCAGCTCGGTCGCCAGCTGGAACAACGCCAGCCCGAACACGCGCCTGGGCGCCGGCCAGGAAGTGACCGTGCAGCTGCCGCGCCAGCAGGCCAGCCAGTTGCTGCGCCAGCAACAGCAGGCCGAAGCCGCTGCCGAACGCCGCGCACGGGAAGCCGAGGAGCGCGCCGCCGAACGTCGTGCCCGGGAAGCCGAAGAACGCGCTGCGGCTGAACGCCGCACCCGCCAGGCCGAAGAGCGTGCCGCCGCCGAGCGCCGCACCCGTGCAGCAGAGCCGCAGGCACGCGCCACACGCAACGCCAAGCCGGAAGCAGCCACCACGCCGGCCAAGCGCAATACGCGTACTGCCGCCACCAGCGACAGCCGCCAGCGCGCCAACAGCAAGTCCGAGGAAACCGCATCCGCCAAGGGCAAGCGCACCAGCAGGCAGGAAGACGCTGCTCCGGCCAAGGGCCAGCGTGCCGTGAAGGTGGAAGATAGCAGCGCCAACAAGCGCGCCTCCACGGGCAAGGCTGCTGCAGGCAAGACCGACAGCAAGGCCGATGCCACCGACAACAAGGCCAATAGCCGCACTAGCGCCAGGTCGACCAAGGCCGAGCCCGCCAAGCGCAACACCGGCAAGGCAGCGCGCGCCACCGACCCTGCCGAGGACAAGCCGACGCGTGCCAAGCCCGCTGCTGACCGAAAAGCAGCCGCAGACAAGCCAGCCACAGAAAAGAAGCCGGCCGAGAAAAAACAACCGGCTGACAAGAAGGCAGCAGACAAGAAACCTGCTAACGACAAGAAAACTACCGCCAAATCACGCTAATCGCGTGATCGGGATCGGTTTTAGCCAAACTGCTGCTGCAGGCGTGCTGCCAGCGCCTGCTCCAGCGCTGGCAGTTGCGTCTTGACCGCAGCCACGCGCGCTTCTGGCGAAGGCCGCTGCGCACCACCCCAGACCGGCCCGGGGAAATGGCTGTCCCAGTCAAAACGGGCAATCACGTGCCAGTGCAGGTGCGGCACCACATTGCCCAGCGTGGCCAGGTTGATCTTGGTCGGGCGCAAGTAGTCGCGCAGCTGCTGCTCCACCAGAGTCACCGCTTCCATGCCCTGCTGGCGTTCACAGGCCGACAGATCGCTCCACTCCGCCACATGGCGATTCCAGATCAGGCGGTAGAACGCCGGGAACGGCGCATTGGCCGCTTCGCCGGCGTGCACCAGCCGCCAGTCACGACCGCGCCAGACGACACGGCCACCGTCCTCGCTGCACAGCACACAATCCTGTTTCATGATGTTGTTCCTTTCCGGCTGCAGGCACATCCTGTCGCAAAGCCGCATGCCATGCGCGCCCCGACCTGCTATCTTCGGGGATTATCGTACGCCACACCATTGCCCTGCCATGCCCGCTCCCGTATCCCGCCGCCACTGCCTGCAACTGATTCCCGCCCTCGGCCTGTTCAGCCTGAGTGGCTGCTCGGTCGCCTCGGTGCTGCGCAACATTGATCTTGATGGCGATATGCTGCAGCGCAAGCTGGCTGCGCGCTTCCCGATGCAGCAGCGCCTGCTCGGTGCCGAGATCACCCTGCGCAACCCGCGCCTGAGCTTCCACCCCGACAGCAACCAGATCGGCACCCGGGTACAGGCCGATGTGCCCTCGGTATTCGGCCTCACGCCAGCGCTGTCCGGCCCGGTGGACCTGCGCTATGGCCTGCGCTACGAACCCACGGACAACAGCGTGCGCATCACCGACCTGCGCGTACAGACCATCGACCTGCGCGATCCCGCCGGCCGCAGCCAGCCGCGCATCAACCAGGCGGTCAGCCTGCTCGGCGAGCAGCTGTTCAGCGATTACAACGTCTACCAGCTGACCGAATCCGACCTGGCCAAGGCACGCCAGCTGCGCCTGAAGCCCGGCAAGGTCACGGTGCGCCGCAGCGGTCTGGAAATCGAGCTGTTGCCATCCAGCTAGACCCTGCACGCCATGCCGGATTCATCCCGCATCTAGAATCACTTCACCAAACAATTAATTGATTCACGCGGCTACGCGCCGTTCTTGCAAGGGAAGACACAGATGAACCATTGGGACCAGGCCTACAGCGATGCCGAGGGCTACAAGTACGGCGAACAGCCGAACGCCTTTCTGAAGGAACAGGCGCACCGGATTCCGGCCGGCGCCCGCGTGCTGGTACCCGGCGATGGCGAAGGCCGCAACGGCGTCTGGCTGGCGGAACAAGGCCACGAGGTGACATCGCTGGACAACTCGGCGGTCGGCCTGGCCAAGGCCGATGACCTGGCGCGCCGCCGCCAGGTACCGCTGCAAACCGTGCTGGCGGACCTGGCCGACTGGCAGCCGGAACCAGCCAGCGCCGATGCCGTGGTGCTGACCTATCTGCACCTGCCGCCAGAGCTGCGTACGCCGGTGATGCACAAGCTGGTGCAGGCACTCAAGCCCGGTGGCCTGCTGATCCTGGAAGCCTTCCATCCACGCCAGCTGCACTACCACAGCGGTGGCCCGAAGAACGAAGCCATGCTGTACACGCTGGAACTGTTGCGCAACGACCTGGCCGCAGCCATGCAGGAGCTGCTGGCCAGCGAATCGGAAACCGTGCTCGACGAAGGACCTGGCCACCAGGGGCCGGCCTATGTCACTCGCTGGATCGGCCAAAAAATCTGACAAACATCCTGATCAGGAATATTTCCTGATCTGACGCACAAAAAACAGGCCTGGCAATCGCCAGGCCTGTGTCGTCATGGACGTCTGAAAACCAGCTTACACCAGCACGCGCTCGATGCCGCCGCTGTTGGCAGCATCCACGTACTCCTTCATCCAGTTCTCGCCCAGGATCTGCTTGGCCATCTCGACCACGATGTAGTCGGTTTCCATCAGGCCGTTCGGCAGGTCCTCGTTGTAGCGGCTCAGGCCCTGGAAGCAGCTCGGGCAGCTGGTCAGCATCTTCACCGGCTGCTTGCCTTCCGACGGTGCCAGGCCATTGGCCTGCTGCAGCTCGGCCAGCTGGCCGGCGTTCTTGCGAATTTCCTCGGTCTTGCGGAAGCGCACCTGGGTCGAGATGTCGGGACGGCTCACGCCCAGCGTGCCGGATTCGCCACAGCAACGATCGCTCTTGACCACGGCATCGCCCAGCAGGCCCTTCACCGTCTTCATCGGATCCTGCAGCTTGAGCGGCGTGTGGCAGGGATCGTGGTACAGATAGCCTTCCGGACGCGGCAGCGTGATGTTCTTTTCCAGCAGGAATTCGTGGATGTCGATGATGCGGCAGCCCGGGAAGATCTTCTCGAACTGGTAGTCCTGCAGCTGGTCATAACAGGTGCCGCAGCTCACCACCACGGTCTTGATATCCAGGTAGTTGAGCGTGGTGGACACGCGGTGGAACAGCACGCGGTTGTCGGTGATCATCTTCTCGGCCACGTCGAACTGGCCGGAGCCGCGCTGCGGGTAGCCACAGCAGACATAGCCCGGCGGCAGCACGGTCTGCACGCCGGCATGCCACAGCATCGCCTGCGTCGCCAGGCCGACCTGGCTGAACAGGCGCTCCGAGCCGCAGCCCGGGAAGTAGAACACCGCCTCGCTATCGACCGAGCTGTTCTGCGGATTGCGGATCACTGGCACATAGGCACGATCCTGGATATCCAGCAGCGCACGCGCGGTCTTGGTCGGCAGGCCACCCGGCAACTTCTTGTTGACGAAGTGAATGATCTGTTCCTTCAGCGGCGCCTGGCCTACGCTGGCCGGCGGGTGCGCGGTCTGCTGCTTGCTGGCCACGCGGAACACATCGACCGCGGCGCGCTGCGCCTTGAAGCCGACGTTCACCATGGCGGTGCGCATCAGGTTGATCTTGGTCGGCTCGGTGGCGTTGAGCATGGTCATGGCCAGCGCCTTGCCGGGACGGAAACTCTGCTTGTCCATCTTGCGCAGCAGGTTGCGCATGTTCATGGAAACATCGCCAAAGTCGATGTCCACCGGGCACGGCGCAAAGCACTTGTGGCAGACCGTGCAGTGCTCGGCCACGTCCTCGAACTCGCTCCAGTGGCGCAGGCTGACGCCGCGGCGCGTCTGCTCCTCGTAGAGGAAGGCTTCGGCTAGCAGCGAGGTTGCCAGGATCTTGTTGCGCGGGCTGTACAGCAGGTTGGCGCGCGGTACGTGCGTGGCGCACACCGGCTTGCACTTGCCGCAGCGCAGGCAGTCCTTCACGCTGTCGACAATGGAGCCGATATCGCTCTGCTGCATGATGATGGACTCGTGTCCCATCAGGCCAAAGCTCGGCGTATAGGCATTGGTCAAGTCGGCCAGCGCCGTGGTGCCGGCATAGACGGCACGCTGGGAATCGCTCATCACCACCGGACGCAGCAGCTTGCCCTTGTTGAAGCGGCCTTCGGGATCGATGCGCGCCTTGTAGTCGGCAAACGGCGCCAGCTCGTCATCGGTCAGGAATTCCAGCTTGGTGATGCCGATACCGTGCTCGCCCGAAATCACGCCGTCCAGGCTGCGCGCCAGCGCCATGATGTTCTTGACCGCACCATGGGCCAGTTGCAGCATGTCGTAGTCATCGCTGTTGACCGGGATGTTGGTGTGCACGTTGCCGTCACCGGCGTGCATGTGCAGCGCCACCCAGACACGGCCCTTGAGCACGCGCTGGTGTACTGCATCCACCGCTTCCAGCAGCGGCTTGTAAGCATCGCCCAGGAAAATCGACTGGAACGGCTTGCGCAGCTGGGTCTTCCAGCTGGCGCGCAAGGAGTGGTCCTGCAGTTCCAGGAAGTGGGCATCGATATTGTCGAACCAGCCCTGCCACTGCGCGCGCACTTCGGTAATCAGCGCCTTGGCCTTGGCCACGCGCTGCGGCAGCAGGTCGCGCACATCACCGCTTTCCATGGCGGCGGCTTCGGCATCGAACTTGCCCAGCGGCAGCACCGGCTGGTCAAAAAAGGCCAGCAACTCGTCGCACAGCTGGATCTTGTTGCGCAGGCTCAGCTCGATGTTGATACGCTCGATGCCGTCGGTGTACTCGGCCATGCGCGGCAGCGGAATCACCACGTCCTCGTTGATCTTGAAGGCGTTGGTGTGGCGGCTGATGGCCGCGGTGCGCTTGCGGTCGGCCCAGAATTTCTTCGCCGCTTCGGGCGTGGTGGCAATAAAGCCTTCGCCGGCGCGGCTGTTGGCAATGCGCACGACTTCGCTGGTGGCACGTGCCACGGCGTCCGGATCGTCACCGACGATATCGCCGATCAGCACCATCTTGGGCAGGCCGCTGCCGCCCATCTCGCCGCTGGAGCCACGCTGGCTCTTGGTGGCGTAGCCGACTGCCTTCAGGTAGCGGTCGTCCAGGTGCTCCAGGCCAGCCAGCATCACGCCGGTGCGCTTCTGCTCCTCAAACATGAAGTCGCGGATCTCGACGATGCTGGGCACGGCCAGCTTGGCACTGCCGAAGAACTCCAGGCAGACGGTGCGGCTGTGCGTGGGCATGCGGTGCATGACCCAGCGCGCGCTGGTGATCAGGCCGTCACAGCCCTCTTTCTGGATGCCCGGCAGGCCGCTGAGGAACTTGTCGGTCACGTCCTTGCCCAGGCCTTCCTTGCGGAAGGTGGCACCCGGAATATCCAGGCGTTCGGTGCGCAGCGGCGTCTTGCCGTCAGCGGCAAAGTAGCGCAGCTCGAAGCTGGCCATATCGGCGTCGTGGATCTTGCCCATGTTGTGACCAATGCGGTGCACCTCCAGCCATTCGGCATTCGGTGTCACCATGCGCCAGCTGGCCAGGTTGTCCAGCGCGGTACCCCAGAGCACGGCCTTCTTGCCGCCGGCGTTCATGGCGATGTTGCCGCCAATGCAGGAAGCCTCGATCGAGGTCGGGTCCACGGCAAACACCAGGCCGGCGCGCTCGGCGGCTTCGGCCACGCGGACCGTCACCACGCCGGCGCCGCTCCAGACCGTCGGCACCGGATGGTCCATGCCGGGCAGCTGCACCATCTCGACTTCGGTCAGCTGGTCCAGCTTTTCGGTGTTGATGACGGCACTCTTCCAGGTCAGCGGGATGGCGCCACCGGTATAGCCGGTACCGCCGCCACGCGGAATGATGGTCAGGCCCAGGTCGACACAGCCCTTGACCAGCTCGGCCATTTCGGCTTCGGTGTCGGGGGTGAGCACGACAAAGGGATACTCGACGCGCCAGTCGGTGGCGTCGGTCACATGGCTGACGCGGCTCAGGCCGTCAAACTTGATGTTGTCCTTGTGCGTATGGCGGCCCAGGCGGCGTTGCACCTGCTGGCGCAGATCCAGTGTCACGCCAAAGGAGCGATCGAAGCTGTTGACCGCCTCGTGCGCCAGTTCCAGCAACTCGCCGACGGCGGCATTGCGGCGCTCGTCCTTGCTGTTGCCACCGTTGCTGCGACGCTTGTCGATCTCGCCCAGGCGGTGGCGCATGGCATCAATCAGCATGGCGCGGCGCTTGGGGTTGTCCAGCAGGTCGTCCTGCACATAGGGGTTGCGCTTGATCACCCACATGTCGCCCAGCACCTCGTACAGCATGCGGGCGGAACGGCCAGTCTCGCGCTCGCTGCGCAACTCGTTCAGCAGTTCCCAGCCGTGGTAGCCCATCAGGCGTTCCACGATCTCGGCATCGGAGAAGCTGGTGTAGTTGTAGGGAATCTCGCGGATGCGCTGGCGGCCATCGGCGGCGGCCAGCAAATTCTTGTGCATTACGGGTGCATTCATGGCGATCAGGGCCTCATGACGCATCGCGCCTGGAGCGGGCGGGACGCTGGGTAAATCTGGCGCAAATAGGGATTTTAGTCTAAGGGGTTACACCAGACATCTTTGTGGATACTGCACTGCAACAAATGTGCAAGCAAAAAGCCGCTGCCCCGGGCTCAGCGGGGATCGGGGTACTGTGTCACCGTTGCGGCCGGATCCAGCGAAGGCAAGGCCGGACGGTAGCGGCGCAACAGCCAGGCCTGATAGGCTCCGGTGACCACGGCCAGCGCGATATAGGTGGTCATGGCGCCATCGCCCTGCAACACCAGGCCAACCAGCAGCACCAGCACACCGGCCACGAACAGGCGCAGCCACTGCTGGCGCCAGCCCAGCGTGATGGCATGGCGGCGCGCCAGCAGGCGGTGCCAGAGCAGCAGCAGCGTGGCCATCCAGAGGGCTGGCAGCAGCAGGTTGAACAGGTGGTTGAGCAGGTCGAAAAATCCCATGGTGTAGTAGCTTGTGCGACTGTTGTAGATCTGTGCAGACAGAAGCAAACAGGGATTTTATAATCATGCCCATGTCAGTATGGGCCTTGGGCATCAACCACAATACCGCGCCGCTGGATTTGCGTGGCCGTTTCGCATTTGCCGTCGAGCAGATGGGGCCGGCCCTGCACGGCCTGCGCCAGACTTTTTCGCAGCATCCGGAAGCGGCCATCATTTCCACCTGCAACCGCACCGAGGTGTATTGCGCCAGTGACCGCATCGATATCGCCCACACGCTGGACTGGCTGGCCCAGGCCGGCGGCGTCAGCAGCGATGCCTTGCGCCAGTACACCTACACCTTGCAGAACGATACCGCCGCGCGCCACGCCTTCCGCGTCGCCAGCGGACTCGATTCCATGGTGCTGGGCGAGGCCCAGATCCTGGGCCAGATGAAGGACGCGGTACGCGCCGCCGAAGCCGCCGGCAGCCTGGGCACCACGCTCAACCAGCTGTTCCAGCGCAGCTTTTCGGTTGCCAAGCAGGTGCGCAGCAGCACCGAAATCGGCGCGCACAGCATCAGCATGGCCGCCGCCGCCGTGCGCCTGGCCTCGCAACTATTCGAGGACATCGGCAAGATCCGCATCCTGTTTGTCGGCGCCGGCGAGATGATCGAACTTGCCAGCACCCACTTTGCCGCGCGCAACCCGAAGCAGATCGTGATCGCCAACCGCACTATGGAGCGCGGCGAAACCCTGGCCAGCCGTTTTGGCGGCAGCGTGATGAAGCTGGCCGACATCCCGGATCGCCTGCACGAATTTGATGCCGTCATCAGCTGTACCGCCAGCACCCTGCCGATCATCGGCCTGGGCGCGGTCGAGCGTGCCCTGAAAAAGCGCCGCCACCGCCCCATGTTCATGGTGGACCTGGCAGTGCCGCGCGATATCGAACCCGAAGTCAAGGCCCTGTCCGACGCCTATCTCTACACGGTGGACGACCTGGCCAGCGTGGTGCAGACCGGCCAGGCGCAGCGCCAGGCCGCCGTCTCGCAGGCCGAAGCCATCATCGATGAAGGCGTGCGCAACTTCATGCACTGGCTGCAGCAACGCGATCCGCACTACGGCGTGGTCTCGCTGATCCGCGAGGTGCAGGACCAGACCGAGCAGTGGCGCGAGCTGGAACTGGCCAAGGCACGCAAGCGCATCGCCAAGGGCGATGATGTCGAGGCCGTGCTCGAGGCGCTTAGCCGCGGCATCACGCAGAAGATGCTGCACGGTGCCATGACCGAACTACGCCAGCCCGATCTGGCAACCCAGGTGCACGCCAGCGATGCGGTGCGCCGTTTCTATCTCCGCAGCAACAGGAATACCCCCAAGGCATGAGTGATACAACACAGGACCGCATCTGGTGGTTCGCCGTCGACCAGCAGAAATCCGGCCCCTACACCCGCGCCGAACTGCAGGAACAGGCCCGAGACGGCCGTTTTGGCGTGGACGACCATGTCTGGCACACCGGCCTGACCGAATGGATGCCGGCACGTGACGTGCCCGGCCTGTGGCAATCCACCGAGGTGCAACTGGCGACCGATAGCGCACCACCGCCGGCTCCGAGCGGCTGGAGCCAGCCTGCCCCGCAAGCCGTGCAGGCCAGCGGCGAGCGCATGGGCTTTATCGGCGCGATCCAGACCTGCCTGCGCAAGTACGCCGATTTCTCCGGCCGCGCCTCGCGCTCCGAGTACTTCTGGTTCCTGCTGTTCTACTACATCATCGCCCTGCCCGCGGCCATCCTGCTGAGCGAAGAGCAGACCAACGCGCTGACCCTGCTGTCGGCGGTGGCGGTGCTGGCGTTTTCGCTGCCCATGTATGCCGTGGGTGCGCGCCGCCTGCACGATACCGGCCTGAGCGGCTGGTGGCAGCTGCTGCATGTGTTCAGCCTGATCGGCAGCATCATCATCCTGATCCTGACGGTGCGCAAGGGCGAGCCTGGCAGCAACAAGTACGGCCCGCCAGTGGTCTAGCGCCCGCCGCTGCACCCTGCCCCGCCTTCCAGGCCTGCCCGTGCAGGCCTGTTGTCCGATTTCCGCCGGCCCGACTGCCATGAAGCCTTTCCTCCGCACCCAGCTGCAGCGTTACGCCGAACGCCAGCACGAACTCAACTTCCTGCTCAGCCGCGAGGACATCATGCAGGACATGGACAAGTTCCTGGCGCTCTCGCGCGAGCACAACCAGATCACGCAGATCGCCGGCCGCTGGCAGCGCTACCAGCAGGTCGAATCCGATATCGTGGCAGCACGCGAGCTGCTGGACGATGCCGACATGGCCGAGATGGCCGAAGAGGAAATCCAGTCCGGCCAGGCTGAGCTGGCCACGCTGGAAGACGAGCTGCAGCGCCTGCTGCTGCCGAAAGACCCGGATGCCGATCGCCCGGCCTATGTGGAAATCCGCGCCGGCACCGGCGGTGACGAATCGGCGCTGTTTGCCGGCGACCTGGCGCGCATGTACACGCGCTACGCCGAAGGCCAGGGCTGGCGCGTCGAGACCATGAGCGAATCGCCGGCCGAACTCGGCGGCTACAAGGAAATCGTGCTGCGTCTGGAAGGGCCGGACAACAGCGATACGCACCTGGGCGTGTATGGCACGCTGATGTTCGAATCCGGCGGCCACCGCGTGCAACGCGTGCCGGTGACCGAATCACAGGGGCGCGTGCACACCAGCGCCTGCACCGTGGCCGTGATGCCCGAACCCGATCCGGCACAGGCGATCACGCTGAACCCGGCCGACCTGCGCATTGACACCTTCCGCGCCAGTGGTGCCGGCGGCCAGCACGTCAACAAGACCGATTCCGCCGTACGCGTGGTGCACCTGCCCACCGGCATCGTCGCCGAATGCCAGGATGGCCGCAGCCAGCACAGCAACAAGGCCAAGGCGCTGCAGGTGCTGCAGGCACGCATCCAGGAAAAGGAACGCAGCGAACGCGCCACCAGGGAGGCCGCCATGCGCAAGGGCCTGGTCGGCAGCGGCGACCGCAGCGACCGCATCCGCACCTACAACTTCCCGCAGGGCCGCCTGACAGACCACCGCATCAACCTGACGCTGTACAAGCTGGCCTATGTGATGGAGGGCGACCTGTCCGAAGTGCTGCAGGCGCTGTGCCATGCGCGCGAGGCCGAGCTGCTGGCCGAACTGGAAGTCAACCAGTGAGCACCGATGCGCGCCCTACACTGGCCCAGGCGTTGCAGCAGGCCGCGCGTGACGGCCTGCCGCGCATCGATGCGCAATTGCTGCTGCTGCACGCCATCGGCAAGGATGACGCCGATCGCGCCTGGTTGCTGGCCCATGACGACCAGCAGCTGACAACGGAACAATTGACGCACTGGCAGCAGCTGGTACAGCGCCGGCTGGCTGGCGAGCCTGTCGCCTACCTGCGCGGTTTTCATGCCTTCTATGGCCTGCAACTGGCGGTGGACGCACGCGTACTCGATCCGCGCCCCGATACCGAAACCCTGGTCGATTGGGCACTGGAGCTGCTGCCCGGCCTGCCGCCACAGCCCTTGCTGGCCGATCTGGGCACCGGCAGCGGCGCCATTGCCTGCGCCCTGGCCGCCCACGCACCGCAGGCGCAGGTGCACGCTTGCGACGCCAGCGCCGACGCCTTGCAGGTGGCGCAGCACAACGCACAGACGCTGCAGCTGCCGATCCGCTTTGCCCACGGCAACTGGCTGCAGGCCTTTGGCGACATGCGCTTTCACCTGATCGCCAGCAACCCGCCCTATATCCGCAACGACGATCCGCATCTGGCCGCATTGACACACGAACCGCTGCAGGCGCTGACCAGCGGTATCGATGGGCTGGACGATATCCGCCAGATCATCGCGCAGGCTCCGCAGCACCTGCATGCCGGCGGCTGGCTGCTGCTGGAACATGGCTACGACCAGTCCGATGCCGTGCAGCAACTGCTGCGCGCGCAGGGCTTTGTGCAGGTGCAATCACGCCTGGATTTGTCTGGCGTGGCACGCTGCACCGGTGGCCAATGGACGGGTGCGATCTAAGCACCCTTGCGGATTTCAGGGCACTGGATTTATCCGATAATTGTACTCGGGCATCTACACGATGCAGCTTGTTTGAATCTTTTTTTACGCAGGAAATTACCCATGAGCGACACCCAGCAACGCATCGACACCCTGGTCAAGAGCAGCCCCATCGTGCTGTTCATGAAAGGCAACGCCAGCTTCCCCATGTGCGGTTTCTCCGGCCGTGCGATCCAGATCCTGAAGGCGGTTGGTATTGATCCGCGCAACCTGGTCACCGTGAACGTGCTGGAAGACGACGAAATCCGCCAGGGCATCAAGACCTACAGCAGCTGGCCGACGATTCCGCAGCTGTACGTCAACGGCGAATTCATCGGCGGCTCCGATATCATGATGGAGATGTACGAAAACGGCGAGCTGCAACAACTGGTGCAGCCGCAGCAACAGGCCTGATGGCCTGAGGCTGCTGGCACCACGCTGGCAGCCTTGCCTCGTGGTGCCGAACCTGCAGGCCTGATCAGCCTGCCTTACGGTCGCGCACCGGTGTGCCACCCACCCGGACCTGTATGACGCTATCGCAAGCCCTTCTGCTCCTCGCGCTGATCCTGGCATCAGCGTTTTTTTCCATGGCGGAACTGTCCCTGGCCGCATCGCGCCGGGTCCGCCTGCGGCAGCTGGCCGATGACGGAGAACAACGTGCAGAAGTGGTCATGGCCACGCAGGAGCAGCCCGGTGACTATTTCACCGTGGTGCAGGTCGGCCAGAACGCCATCGCCATCCTCGGTGGCATCGTCGGTGAAGGCAGCCTGACACCGGTATTCCGCGATCTCTTTTCCCGATTCCTGAACGAGGCCCAGGCCGCCAGCTTCGGTTTTGCCGCTTCGTTTGTACTAGTTACCTCGGCCTTCATCCTGTTTTCCGACCTGCTGCCCAAGCGCATGGGCATGAACGAGCCGGAAAAACTTGCCATCCGCCTGATCCGGCCGATGCAGCTGATCACCACGCTGCTGAGCCCGCTTGTCTGGTTCTACAGCAAGACCGCCGACCTGCTGCTGCGGCTGCTCGGCATGCCGACCCAGCGCGATGACCGTGTGACCCCCGACGATATCCTGGCGCTGGCCGAAGCCGGTGCCCAGTCCGGCCTGCTGGCGCGCAACGAGCAGCAGGTGATCGAGAACGTGTTCGAGCTCGACAGCATCACCGTCACCAGCGCCATGACGCCACGTGACCGCATCGCCTGGTTCGATATCGACGAGCCCGATTCCATGATCCGCGCCCGCATCACCGCCGAGCCCTTCTCCACCTACCCGGTGATGGACGAGGAGCTGGACCGCGTGATCGGCTATGTGGACGCCAAGGACCTGTTCCAGCGCGCCATGCGCAACGAGGTGATCGACCTGCATGACCCGGAACTCCTGCACAAGGTACTGGTGGTGCCAGACCGGCTGACACTGGCCGAAGTGCTGGACCAGTTCCGCCAGGTACACGAGGACTTTGCCGTCGTCGTCAACGAGTACAGCCTGGTGGTGGGCGTGCTCACGCTGAACGACGTGATGAGCACGGTAATGGGCGATCTGGTCTCGATGGACGAGGAAGACCTGATCATCCGCCGCGACGACCAGTCCTGGCTGATTGACGGCATCACGCCGATCAGCGACGTGGTGCGCGCCCTGCACATCCACGACGACCTGCCGCACGAAGGCGACTACGAAACCCTGGCCGGCTTCATGATGGTCATGCTGCGCCGGGTGCCGCGCCGTACCGATTGCGTGAGCTGGGGCGAGTACACGTTTGAGGTAATGGACGTGGACAATTACCGGATTGACCAGGTGATGGTGGTGCGGCAGGGGGCGGTGTCTTAAGTCCAGTTGTCTCGAGCACTCAGGCGCATGTTAGGCTGTATGCCACCATGCCACTCCCGGAGCGCTCATGAAAACTTCCAGCAAAATCCTCACTGCCCTCGCCGGCATCGCCGCCCTGCTCTTCAGCACCCAGGCCCGCGCCCAGCTCCAGCCCGGCGATGTCGCACCCACCTTCCAGACCCAGGCTGCACTGGCAGGCAAGCCGTTTACCTTTGACCTGGCCCAGTCGCTACGCCAAGGGCCAGTGGTGCTCTACTTCTATCCCAAGGCATTTACCAAGGGCTGCACGATCGAGGCCAATGCCTTTGCCGAAGCCACGCCACAGTTCCGCCAGCTGGGCGCCAGCGTGGTTGGCCTATCGCATGACAATATCGAGACGCTGAAGAAATTCTCCACCGAAGCCTGCCGGGACCAGTTTGCCGTGGCGTCCGATCCGCAGGCGCGCGTGATCAAGGCCTACCGCGCCGGCTCCATCCTGCCGGGCATGGCCAACCGCATTTCCTACGTGATCGGCACCGACGGACGCATCAAGTTCGTGCACAAGGGCATGGACCCGTACCAGCATGTGGAGCTGACGCTGAAGGCGGTGCAGCAGCTCAAGGGTCAGTAAGATTCTGGCCGGAATCCATATATCGAAAATGCGATAATTCCTGCATGACAGCTTGCAAGGAGATCGTTGGATGACTCAGGATATGCGCCCATCGGAGCCGGACAAGGTTCCTGTTTTTCCTGCGGTCTACGATTCGCTAGTCGACGAATTCGCGCTGGCAACAGAGCTGATCTCGGCGCGCGCCACTTCTGGCCTGACGCAGGCCGAAGTGGCCCGGCGCATGGGCACCAGCCAGAGCGTGGTGGCGCGGCTGGAAAGCGGATCGCAGCTGCCGTCTCTGCGCACGCTGCAGCGTTACGCACATGCCATTGGCTATCGGGCGGTGGTGCGGCTGGAAGCGCTGTAAGGTCCGGCTTCAGAACAGGCTGGATGCGATATTGATCATCAGCGCCAGCACGATGGCATTGAAACCATAGGCCAGCACGCAGTGCAGCAGGCCGGTTCGGCGCATGGTGGTGCTGGCAATAGAAACGCCCGCTGTCTGGCCTGCCTGTCGAATCGCTAGTAAGTGTAACAAAACACGACTATGATCAAGTCAACACGATTACGCAAGGAACACATGTCGCTCAAGCCCAAAGCCCTGATCGCAACTGCTGCTGTAGCCATCGCTGCCATTGCAGGCTATTCATACGCCTCCCCATGGATGACACTGAAGAACCTGAGGGACGATGCCATGGCTGGCAAGGCAGACAAGATGTCTGACTATGTTGACTTCCCGATGCTACGGGAGTCGCTGAAAGGGCAAATTCAAGGTGTCATGATGAATAGCCTTTCAAGCCCCGAGATGAAGGACAACCCTTTTTCCGGCCTTGCCATGGCAATGGCTGGGGGCTTGATTGACTCCATGGTAGGTACCCTGGCCTCACCGAATGGCGTTGTCAACATGGTGCAAGGCAAAGATGCTCGAGAAGAAGTAGCAGTCCAGACAGCACCAGCCCCTGCCACCAGTGACGCAAAGTCAGCCAAGGCATTCAATGGTGCCGTCAACTATGACGGCTACAGTCGCGTTATCGTCAAGGCCAAAGACGCACAGGATGGAGACCCCTATATCGTCATGAAACGTGAAGGCCTGTTCTCGTGGAAAGTGGTCGATATCCAGCTTGGCGCAATCAATGAGCAATAAGCGCTCAACCACCGCCTGTCGGTGGTGACAAGTGCGAGGGTCTTGCCTATCGAGCGCAATCTGATCTTCTCGGATTTTCCAGCAATCAACTTACAGATGCGGAAATTCTCACATCCAGAAAAAAGACCTGGAAAGCCGAAGCTTCCAGGTCCCTGTTTTCATTGGTAGGCCGTGCTGGACTTGAACCAGCGACCAAGGGATTATGAGTCCGGAACCATAGGATTTCGTAAGGCTTTATAACCCGTCAATGGTGATGTATAAGCCATTGATTTAAGGTGCCTTTTACCCCAATCGTCCTGAAAATTTCCCTTCATGGGGGTTTATTAAAGATCGCCCCCAGTCGCACCACCCACCCAACCACCATGAGGGGACGATTATGGGGAGCATCAAACTTACCGCGACGGCTATCGAGAAGATGCCGACGCCTGCAACACGCAAAGACGTTTATGACGGTGAAGTGCCGGGGCTGGTCCTCCGGCTGCTGCCATCCGGCACCAAGTCATGGAGCTTCACTTACCGGGTCAAGGGTATGCCGCGCCGCCTGTCGCTGGGCGTTTATCCGGGCGTGACATTGAAGCTGGCGAGGGAGCGCGCCCGGGAAGCCCGCGCCGCTGTCCAGCGAGGCGAAGACCCCGTAGAAGACAAGAAGGCCGAGGAACGGGAACGGCTGTATAGCGGCTTCGAGGCTTGCGCCAAGGATTTCGTCAAAAAGTACTGCAAGCCGAAGCTGAAGTCATGGGAGCAAATCGAGAGCGCCTTTGTCCGGCTGGCTATCCCCGAGTTCAAGGATCGCCCGGTCAAGGACATTCGCCGCCGCGACATTGTTGATCTACTGGAGAAGGTAGCCGCCAAGACGCCGGGGCAATCCAACCATCTGCGGGCGTACCTCTCCAAGATGTTTAACTGGCTGCTGGAGCGGGAGATTGTCGAGGTCAATCCGGTCGTCGGGATTGCGCAGCGGTACAAGCCACAAGTCCGGACCCGCATCCTGACCGACGACGAGGTTAAGGCGCTCTGGAAGGCAACCGGGCGCATGGGCGGGGCCTTCGGTGACTGCACCCGCCTCCTGCTGCTGTCCGGTATGCGCCGCGACGAGGCGGGGCTGTTGCGCTGGGATGAGGTGAGCGGGGAATGGGCCAGCCTCCCGGCCTCGCGCATGAAGGCAGGCCGCGACTACCGCGCCCCACTGTCGAAGAAGGCGCAAGCCATCATCGAAGGCCGTCCGCGTTTCGACAAGTGCGCCTTTGTCTTTACTACCAACGGCAAGGTAGCCATCAACGGCTGGGGCAAGGCCAAGCAGACGCTGGACCAGTACATGAGCGAGGAACTAGGAGAGCCGGTCGCCGACTGGCGGCTGCATGACTTGCGCCGCACCTGCGCTTCCGGTCTGGCGAAGCTGGGCGTTCGTGCCGAGGTCATCAAGCGCATCTTGGCGCATACCCCGCCAGCCGCTGACGTGACGGCATCGGTCTATAACCAGCACATGTATGACGCCGAGGCGCGGCAGGCCATCGAGGCATGGGCCGAGCATGTGGCCAGCCTGACCGACCCCAAGCCCGCCGAAGTCCCAGCCCCCGCCGAGGAAGGGGCCGAAGTCCCGGCCTAACCTCCCGCCCCTGGCCCCCGTAACCGCGCTATACCCCGCGAACGGGGCCTTCCCCTCGCTACCCTATAGCCCCGGCCCGAAACCCCCTTAAATCGCAGGTAACAAGGCCGGGGTTACCTCCAATCGCACCGCCCAGAAAACAGCAAAGGCCCAAGTCCTTGAGGGACCGGGCCTTTTCGCTTGAGACAATCTAATGTGAAATCAGGTCGCCTGATTTTGCTTCCATTTCTGGTACTGCGTCCGCGCCGTGAAGAAGGCGATGCCTTCTTCAACGCAGGCGGCGATGACATCCTTCCGCTTGGCCTCGGGCATCGAGTCGGCGATGTGCCAAACGCGCTTGGTTGGGAGTTCGATGGTCGAGTGGTTCTTCATCTTGATCGATTTACCGGGGACCTTCGGGGTATTCTTAGCCTTGCCAGGGATCGCCGGACCGAACTCACCATCACAGGCCAGGCAGGCGTATTCGAATTGGTCGTGCTTGATTTCCCGGCCATTCACTTCCTGGCCGTGGGCACCGATCCCATTCTCCAGGTCGATGCCGCAGTGCGGGCAGCTGTAGGCGTGGGCATCACCTTCGAAGTCGGCGCCGATCGGGGCGGCGGGCTTCTTGGCGGCTTCGGCTTCGATTGCCTTGAAGCCGAATTGACCTTCGATCTCAACGATCTCGTATTGCTCCAGACCGGCAGCCTTGGCGGCGCGGATGGCGGAAGACTTGGCGGCGTACAGTTTCATGATGTTCCCCTTGCTGGTTGGCGTCAGGGGCCGTTCCCCTGCTCGATGACTCAATAATCAAGCGAGGGCGCAGGGGTGGCACTCGGGGAGGCGATCAATTATTCGACTCAGCAAGCGCCTTTCGATACTTCCGGACTTGAGCATCGGCGGTGCTGTAGTTGATCCCAGCGGTAACGCAAGCCCGGACCATTTCGCCGTGACTGGCTCCCAGCATGGCGGCTGCGATGGAGCGCACCAACGCGACAGGGCCGATGTGGTGGGGTTCAGCGGGCCGGGATGGGTTGGCCGTTTCCTGCCGCTGGGACCTCTCCCAAGGGGTGGCAGGGGCCAGCCCGGAGAAAGCGCCCGCCTTGATTTGCCCAGCAAGGAACATTCGGCGCACCCGTAGCGCCAGATGCTCGTCAATGTTCGCAAACTCAGCGACCAGCAGGAAATCGGGGCTTTCTACCCAGTCGCGGTCGCACTCGTTCAGCGCCTGAAAGAACACCACCCCGAATAGGTTATGCAGTGCCTCTATCGGGGTGTGGATCAGCCCCGGCGTTATCGGTGGCAGATCGGGGCCATCGTTCTTTGCCGCTACCATGTCTCACCAGCGGGACAGGAAGACGGCGGCGGTCTGGTCGAGGTCGAGGCCGGGTGCCTCTCGGTCAAGCGCCGCCTGTAGCGTTTCGCTGGGGTCGGTCAGGTCGATAAGCTGGACGCCCGGAAAGCGCCCTTCCTGCACCATCCAGACGATATGCCCGAGGCGCTGCGCCTTGCGGTCTTGGCTGGCCGGGGCGCTAGTGTCGATGGTCGGAAGGTCGGCGGGTGCCTGTGCCTCGGGTATCCACAGGGGCAGGGCTTCGGGGTCGAAGGTCGGCGCGGGCGCTTGGTCGAGGGCCAGCGGGACGAGGGCGGCGAACGGGCCGCGCTCAACGGTAGCAAGGCGGGTCTGGTAGTTCTGGCTGCTGGCTTTAATCCAGTCGGCCAGCGCGGAAAGGGCCTGTTGGGCTGCGGTCATTTTGGGTCTCCTAATCTTTAATCAGGCGGTCCCGCGACGGGTCGCCTTGGTTACTCAACGGCTTGGGGTTCGCCCCTCCAGCGGTGGGGTGCCGGAGGGGGTGCCGGGTCGGTCAAATCTCGACGCGCTTGCTCGCCTGCGCCGCCAGTTCAGGGTTGTAGAAGCTGGTTGCTACCTTGCGGATGGCGGCTTCGTACTTGCCCGCCAGCTTCGACAGGCCGACGCTGTTGCTCAGGCTGGTATAGAGGTCCGGCTTGCGCGACTGGAGGGCTTCCAGCCGGAGGTTTTCATGGACGCTGGGGGCCAGCCCGACGAGGAACGAGGGGGAGTGCCAGAGGACGGCGGCAACATCATCGTTGTCGGCCATGGCGGCACGGATAGCCGGGATGTTGCCGGGGTCCTTCGCCTGCTCGCGCACCCAGCTACGAATCTCGGAATGCAGGACGCCGCTTTCCGACCGGGGGCCAAGGTGCAAGTCAGCCTGTGCCAGTGCGGTCGTTTTCAGCTTCTCGGCATGGGCTTCCAGCGCTGCCTTGGACTTCTCCAGATGGGTCGTCACCTTCTGGGCAAGCTGCTTGGCCGCGTCATGCTTGGCCGTCTCGGTTCGGGTGGGATCATTGACGAGGGCAGCAATCTTCTTGGCCGCGTCCTTGAGAACGATATGCGCGCCCTGCACGTCTGGCGCGACATGTGCATCAATGGCTTTGGGGTCCCCGAGGATGGCGGACAGGCCGCTGTCCAGCTGGGCGGTGTCGAGGAAGCTGGTAGCGTTGGGGTCTTTGACGAGGTACTTGGCTTGGGTGTTCATGTCTTCGCTCCTTAGTTACGAACAGTGATCTTTAGGTCGTTCTGCTTGCCCAGCGCGGCGGCTTCCCAGTCATCGAGAGAGCCGCCGAGAGGAACCAGCATCACTCCGCCCGGAATGGCTCCGGCGTTGCTGGCTTTCTGAATGGCTTGGATTTGCTCCTGCCGCATATCCGCGAGAATTTGCGTTGCAGCTACGCGGGCGGCGCTTTCGACCATGCCCACCACATCGCGGCCTTCTTCAGGTGTGACGTGCCCATCGAGAACGGCGCGGAGCAGGGTTTCGACGGGGTTCTCGCCTTCCTTGCGTTCCAGCTTGGGAAGGGGGCGGCCCTTGCGGGCGGGCATGATCCGGTCAAGGCAAATCTTCAGCGCCGTGGTGTCGCCGGATAGGGCCAGGTCAATGGCCTTGCGCGTCAGCTTCTCGCCTTCGCCTTCCAGCAGTTCCTCGCAAGCAATCGTGACCTTGTTACGGCTTCCCTTCGGACGACCTGCGCCGCCAGAGTTGCCGGGCAGAAACTTCCCACTTTTCGGGTCTTGAAGCTTTCCGCTTGGATGCAGGACAGGCTTGTCAGAATCGACGGCGGCGGCAGATTGCTGCTGTGCAAGCTGCTCGGCGGTCATTTTCCATGGGGGCGTTTTCATTCTTGGCAACCAATAAAATTCAGGGCTGCCGGAATGTTCACCGGTAAAAATCGGTGGGGCTCCGGGTAAATTGATGCCATTGCAGGCAAAAAAAGACCCCGGACAGGCGAACCCATCCGGGGCTAGGAGCGAAGCGCAGGCTTTGATTGCGCTTACCAGTGTTCCAACAGGGCGGCTCCGGGGAAAGCTGGTAGGTGAATTGTCATGGGGCCGTAAGCGGTGGGCTCGGTCTTTTTCGATCCCTACCCGCCAGTCCCTTCCGTAGTCCCGGCCAAGGCCCCCATCCCTGCCGGTAACGGGCCGAAACCGCGCTTTGGGGCCATTTCGCGGGATGGGGCATGGGGTAGGGAGGGGCTAGGGTAAAAAGGCGGTGGCGAGGGGGTTTCCGGGGTCAGCTTACCCCGTCGGGCACCACCGCCAGTCAGGGCGTTGGTCTAAGCCATTGTTTCTAATCGCTGGTCGCCTGTTAGACCCGGTGACTATGTATTCGCTGGCCCGTTATCCGGCATGACCACATGGGGGCTTTGGGTCGCGCCCGCCGTCGTGCTGCTCCCCTCCCTCGTTGAGGCTGATACTCCGCGACGGCATCAGTAATCGACTCGCGCCCGCCGAAAGTTCCCAAGGCAAAGGCTCGGCGTGTGTGCCGCCTTCGCGGGCCTGCCCGTCTTCCTCTCATGCCAAGGCTTTGACTGCTGCCCGGTATAGAGGCCGCTTCTGACTGGTCGCGTTCTCGATTGAACAGGAGGGGGCACAGAAGAATGCGCGTTTTACCCCAGATGGACCCCTAATCAAAAAGTTGATTTCTTTAATAAATATAAGGGGTTACTAAATATATGGGGTACAGGGGTACATGGGGTACTTAGGGTAGGGGGTTATGAAGATTCATCTAATCTGGGTATCTCTCTCTGTATTTCTGTACCCCTTGTACCCTGTACCCCAGACCAGCGGTAACACCTTGGTGGCATTAGGTTTTTGGCTGGGTACATCCGGGGTAATGGTGGGGTCCCCGGCGCTTTGGCGGCGACTCCGGCCCACCTGTGGCCATGACTGGACCGGATACGGGCACCCTTATATGGAGACCCGGATACTACTCTAAGTGATTGATATACCAGCAAATGGCATCTCCTGTTCACTTGAAGTTCATTTCCCTTCATCCCTATAATGTCCTCATTCACCGGGCGGTGCCCGATCGTGAGCCTCCAGCCAGAGGCCGAACCTTAGAGAGCGGTGCTCTCCGTAGTGAAAGTAATGGCGTCCGATTACTTGAACTTGGAGAACCACCATGCACCCGCTCACTTCCGCGCCCGAACTCAAGAGCGCAATCCTCCGCTACCCCGAAGTAGCCGTCCTGCTCAACATTTCGCAAGAGTCGCTTTACCGCTGGCAGCGCGTCGGCCTGTTCCCGAAGCCGGTGAAGTACGGCCCCCGCTGTGTCGGCTGGCCCCGCGAAGTCGTTGAGCAATGGCTGGCCGATAAGCGCGCTGCTCAAGCCGCAGATCAGTAATTAGTGGGGACGGCTCAAATTGAACCGCCCCGGGTTTCGAGGAGGCTGGTTGGTTTAAGTGGACACCTCTGCCAAGGTGTTGCTGTCGGCAAGTTGCCTCCAGTAGTTTGCCTCAGCTTCTGCCGGCGGGATACCCCCGATCGGCGTGAGCAGTCGGACGTGGTTGAACCAGTGCACCCATTGCAGGGTCGCCAGTTCCACGGCTTCCCTGGTCTTCCAGGGGCCCCGGCGATGAATCAGTTCGGCCTTGTATAGCCCGTTGATGGTCTCGGCCAGCGCGTTGTCGTAGCTGTCGCCTTTGCTTCCCACTGATGGCTGGATACCTGCCAGGCCCAGCCGCTCGGTGTAACGGATGCTGACGTACTGGCTGCCCCTGTCGCTGTGGTGCGTCAAGGCATGCGCTGCTGGCTGGCGCTCATACAGGGCCTGTTCCAGCGCATCGAGCACAAAGTCCGTGTGCATGCTGCGGCTGACACGCCAGCCCACGATGCGCCGGGCGTACACATCCACCACGAAGGCCACGTACAGCCAGCCCTGCCAGGTGCTGACGTACGTGAAGTCCGACACCCACAGCTCGTTGGGCCGGCTGGCCTTAAACAGCCGGTTGACATGGTCCAGCGGGCACGGCACTGATGTGTCCGGCGTGGTGGTGCGCATCGTCTTGCCTCTGCGTGCCCCTTGCAAGCCCATGGTACGCATCAGCCGCTCGACTGTGCACCGCGCCACCCGGATGCCCTCGCGGTTCATCTGCAGCCAGACCTTGTCGGCGCCATAGACCTGCCAGTTGGCATGCCACACGCGCTGGATGTCGGCTTTCAAATGGTCGTCATGCTGGGCACGTGCGCTGCGCAGTTGCGGGTTGCGTTGCCGGGCCGCATGGCGCCAGTAACACGACGGGGCCATCTGCAGCACCCGGCAGATGGGCTCGACCCCGTAGTCATCGCGGTGGCGGTCGATATAGGCCTTCACTTCCTGAGCTGGCGGTCGAGCTCCGCCTGCGCGAAAAACGCACTGGCAGTTTTGAGGATCTCATTGGCACGGCGCAGCTCCTTGACTTCGCGCTCCAGTTCCTTGATGCGTCGCGCATCCGAGGTCGTGGTACCCGCACGCAGGCCAGCGTCGATCTCGGCTCTCTTGACCCAATCGTGCAGGGTTTGCGGCACACAGCCAATCTTCGGCGCAATCGATTCGATAGCTGCCCACAACGAAGGGTACTCGGCTCGATGCTCCTGCACCATGCGCACAGCGCGCTCGCGCACTTCCGGGGAAAACTTGTTGGACTTGTTCATGGCTCCATCTTCTCAAGAGTTGGGGCCTCCTCCAAACCCGGGGCGGTTCAAATGATAAATAATATTCCGCTGGAGCTGCGACAGCTTCCGCAATGGGTAGTCGCGGCCGCCGATAAGAAGCCGCTAGACCCGAAGACCGGGGGCGCTGCCTCTGTCACTGATTCGACCACATGGGCGGCCTTCGATGTTGCCTGCGCCTATGCCGACCGGCACAGCTTGCGCGTCGGTTTCGTGCTGGCTGAATCCGACCCTTACACCATCATTGACCTGGACGACAAACCCGAGCGCCCGGCGACCGACGAGCAGAAGGCCCGCTTCGCCAAGATCGTCGAGAAGTTCGACAGCTACACCGAGCGGTCACAATCCGGGCGCGGCGTTCATATCGTCGTGCGCGGCAAGATGCCCGCTGGCGTCCATCGGGATGGCGTCGAGGTCTATTCCAGCGCCCGCTACATGATCTGCACCGGCGATGTAATGCACCCGCTGGAGATTGCAGCCCGGCAAGACCTGCTGGACGTGCTGTATGGCGAGATGAAGCCCGCTCCGCAAGTTGATCTGGAGGAGCGCGAGGAACTGCAAGACGACGCCGGCCTTGTGGAAATGGCGATGCGCGCCATCAACGGGGACAAGTTCAACCTGCTATGTGCTGGAGAATGGGCGGCGCTGGGCTACGAGAGCCAAAGCGAGGCCGACTTCGCCCTGCTGTCCATCTTCGCCTACTACTCGCCCAGCAATGAGCAGGTAAAGCGCCTGTTCCGAATGTCCGCCCTCGGCAAGCGCGACAAACACCGGGGCACCGATTACCGGATTGATCTGGCGCTTCGAAAGATCAGGGCGAATGGGTCGATGCCGGTCGATCTGGAGGCAATGGAGGAACTAGCCGCCCAAGTGGCAACCGCGCCACAAGCCCCCATCCCGGCCCCCTCCCATAGCCTTGCCCCTCGGCTGGAAGGCCCCGTTACCGGCGAGTTACCGCCCCCTCCGGGCTTGGTCGGCGAGCTGGCCCAGTACATCTATAGTTCGGCTATCCGCCCAGTGCCGGAGGTCGCTCTTGCTGCTGCGCTGGGGCTGGTTGCCGGGGTCGCCGGTCGCACCTATTACACCAGCGGCCTGCCGACTGGCCTGAACCTCTACTTGATCCTGCTGGCGAAGACCGGCATCGGGAAGGAAGGGGGCAAGCAAGGCATCAATCGCTTGCTGTCAGAGATCAGCCCCAGCATTCCGACCGTCAGCCGCTTCATCGGCCCGACTTCGTTTGCATCCGGGCAAGCCTTGGTCAAGCACTTCGAGGAGCGCCCCTGCTTCTATTCGGTGCTGGACGAGTTCGGCCATACGCTCAAGCGCATCACAACGCCCAAGGCATCCGGTGCAGAACAAGCCCTGCATAGCGAACTGCTGGCGCTGTATTCGCGCAGTGGGCCGGATGGCTTCGTCGGGGTGCAGGCATACAGCGACAAGGAGAAGAACACCGCCGTAGTTCGTGCCCCCAGCCTGACCATCATCGGTGAATCTACCCCGGAGGTCTTCTTCGGCTGCCTCGACAGCGCCTTGGTCCAAGACGGCTTGGTGCCTCGCCTGCTGGTGATCGAATACACCGGAGGCCGCCCGCCGCGCAATCGCTACGCAGGCGGCAAGCCGGACGCGACACTGGTTAGGCGGTTTGCCGATCTGGTTACGGTCGCCGTCCATGGTGAGCAGAACGGCAGCTTTGCAAAGGTCCATCTCGCCGCTGACGCCGAAGCCCTGCTGGATGCTTTTGACAGGGAATGCGATGACCACATCAATGGCGGGAACGCTGCCGAGGTCCAGCTATGGAACCGGGCGCACCTCAACGCGCTGAAGGTCGCCTCTGTTATTGCTGTGGGCTGTAACCCCTATCAGCCGCTGGTCACTGTTGAGCATGCCCGCTGGGCTATCGAGTTTGTCCGGCGTAGCGTCCATGCCGTCCAATCCCGCTTCGATAAAGGCGAAGTCGGCGGCGGCGATGGTGCCAAGGCGGAAGCGGCCATTCGTGCAGCGGTTTCTGACTTTCTCGCCATGCCTCCCGAGAAGCGCGAAACCTACAAGACGCCCAAAGCCTTCCAGACGGGCAGCGTCATCCCGCACTCCTACCTGTACGCGAAGTTGAAACGGGTTCAACCATTTAAGGACGAGCGCCGCCTTCTGGACGAAACCCTGAAGGCGTTGCTCGAAGCCGGGGCACTGCAACAGCTACCGCCGCAGCAAGTGCGGGAGAAATTCAAACTAGACACCAAGGCCTACTGCGTCGGCCATAGCTGGTAAAGGAGAAGCAAACATGAAAAAGAATCCGCACCTCGGCATCGTTTCCGACATCGCCGAATACCTGCACAGTAGCGCCCCCGTCGCCAGCCATGACCTGGCTCTCGGGGCCGCCATCGCTGTTATGTCCTCCTTCGCGGCTGGGCGCTATGTCATCCAGCCCGAAGGGATGCCGGAGGCCAGCGTCGTAACCCAAAGCGTCATGCTGCTGGGGGAAGTAGGCACCGGCAAGGGCTTGACCATGGTCGCCGTTGAGCGGCTGTTTCAGGTCGTCGGGGACCCGGCCATTGCCTCGGGCTTCACGACCCCGGAAACCCTGTGGAAACACGCAACCAAGAACCCCGGCCTGCTCTGGGTTCTGTCAAACGCCAACCATCACAGCTTGGCGGCACGAGACCCTAGCCTAGAGGGGAAGCGTCCCCAGCCCAAGCAGTCAGACGTGCTGCTGGAATTGCAGTCGAATACGACAGGGTTAGATGCTGTTTTCTATCCGCTGCCAATCCGCGATACGAAAACGCAACGCTTCAACCGGCAGGCACCGGTTACCTTGCTGGCGGAAACAACCCCGCAAGCTATGCTGGAGCGCTTGCCCGGATGGATGGAAGGCAGCCCGTTCTATGGGGAGTTGCTTTTTGTCGGTGCGGCTCGGCATCAGCGAACCCGCCATGCAGCATTGAGCGAAGACCCTTCCCCCGCACTGATTGCCAAGCTGCGCGAGTTGTCCGGGCAACGTAACAGCCCCGAGGCAGTTATGGTGCAGCTCGACGAAGAAGCGGCCAAGGTGTATCGGGCGCTGCTGGGCTACTGCCGCTTTGATGTTCCGACCCATGAGCCGGACGCGGTAGCCTTGCTGGCCGAACGGGTGTTGCGGGTGGCGGCTCTGTACGCTATCGGGAATGACCACAGGCAGCCGGTAGTGACAAAGCAGCTTATCGCCGAGGCGTTGGAGCTTGTGAAGTGGAGCCGGGAATACGCCCGGATGGGTTTGCAAGGCTCCCATGCCCGATGCTTCACGGAACTGGTGGCCGATGAGGTCCCGACTACCCATTAACCCCGCAGGCTGGGATGGGGGTTTGCACCCCCATCTGCACCACCGGCTTTTAGGGATGGCTGGCCCTGACTGCACCACCGCCAATCCTCGCCCCCTTGGTGGGGCTGGATGGCGGGGCGGTCAGTAAAGGCTGGTTTCCAGAAAAAGCCTTGGAAACCAAGGAGTTGGTGGGCCCTGCCGGACTTGAACCGGCGACCAATCGATTATGAGTCGACTGCTCTAACCAACTGAGCTAAAGGCCCGAAAACTTGTATCTTCCTACACTGGCAACCTGATTATGAGTCCCCTGCTCTAACCAACTGAGCTAACGGCCCGCCGCACACAGTGCAATCGCACATTGTACCGCGGGCCAGCCTTTGGCTGCAGCATCAGAACGAGCCAAACATCGTGCCCAGTGCAATCACCACCGACAGCGCGATCAGCGGGATCACGATCGTCATGGCAGCAATGTTCAGGTACGACTCCTTGTGCGTCAGCTTGCAGATCGACAGCAGCGTGATGATGGCGCCGCAATGCGGCAGCGAGTCGAACACACCGGCCGACATCACGGCCACGCGGTGCAGCAGGTCCGGACTGATGCCGGCTTCGGTCGCCATGCGCAGGTAGTCGGCGCCCAGCGTCTGCAGCGCGATCGACAGGCCGCCGGAAGACGAACCGGTGATACCGGCCAGCACGTTCATCGCCACCGCTTCGGAAATCAGCGGGTTGCTGGACACGTTCAGCACCGCATCGCGGATGATGGCAAAACCGGCCAGGCTGGCAATCACGGCACCGTAACCCACTTCAGAGGCGGTGTTGAAAATCGGCAGCATGGAGCCCAGCACGCCCTTGTTGATGCTTTCCTGCAGGTTGTCCCAGCGGCCAATACTCACGATCAGCAGCGTCACGATGGCCACCACCAGCGCAATGATCAGTGCCCACATGCCGGTCTGCTTGGTCGCGTCCATGGTCGGGAAGCGGTCCTTGATGAAGCCCCACTCCATGCCCGGGAAAATGCCGTAGGTGAACAGCGCGTTCACGCCAATCACCAGCACCAGCGGCAACAGCGCCAGCAGCAGCGGCATTGTCTTGTTGGCATCGCCGCTCATGTCGGCTTCACCCACCATGCCACGCAGGCCCACTTCTTCGTCGCTGTGGTTGCCATAGCCTTCGCCCGCGGCACGCGCCTTGTTCTCGCGCGTACGCAGCCAGAGCATGCCCAGCGAGAACATGATCAGGCCGCCAATCAGGCCCAGACCGGGCGCCGAGAAGGTGTTGGTGCCAAAGAACTTGATCGGGATCGCGTTCTGAATCGAGGGCGTGCCGGGCAGTGCCGTCATGGTGAAGGTGAAGGAACCCAGCGCAATCGCCGGTGCCACCAGGCGCTTCGGGATATCGGCGTCACGGAACAGCGACTTGGCAATCGGGTAAATGGCAAATGCCACCACGAACAGCGACACGCCACCATAGGTCAGGATGCCGCAGGCCAGCACCACCGTCAGGATGGCGTGCTTGCTGCCCAGCGTGCGTTCGATCCACTTGGCAATCGCCGTGGCCGCGCCCGAATCCGCCATCAACTGGCCAAACAGCGCGCCCAGCAGGAAGATCGGGAAAAACGCCAGCATGTAGTTGCCCAGCGCCCGCATGAAGGTTTCGGTATAGATCGGCAGCATCTGGCTGACGTCGCCAGACAGGATCACCGCCAGGGCCGCCATGATCGGGGCCAATAGCAGCACGGTGTAGCCACGGTATGCCAGGAACATCAGCAATACCAGTGACAGGACAATCGCGAGCGTACTCATGGATTTTGTCTCCTCGGTAAAAACCCGCAATTATGCAGTTCTGCCCAATCAAATCAGGGCTCAGCCTTGGCTGGCATGCAGGATTTCCATGGGGCGCTTTCCTTCAGCCTGTCAGTCTATCCGCCCTCTTCTTCCTGATAAAAAATCCAGCAAATACAATCAGTTGCAGACTCAAGCCAGAAACCCTGCAGAACCGGATTGTCAAAATATTTAATTGTTGAATTTTTCAATCGTGGAAAACCCTTAGAAGATTTCCGCCCTGACAATGAAAAACGCCACAGGCGCAAACCTGTGGCGTTCTTGTCTTCAGTGCTCTCAACTCAGCTCAGCTCAGCTTGAGCTCACGCGCTGCCGTCTGCGTCTTGCCGGCATCATCGGTCCACACCATGCTCAGCGTGCCGGACTTGCTGGCCACGAACACGAACTCGATATAGGGGTCGATCGCCACCGAAATCTCCGGGTTCCAGACAAACAGTTTCTGTCCGCCCAGGCTGGCCTCGAACTTGTTGACGATATTGCGCAGGATGGTCTTGCCGCTGTCGTCCGAGCGCAAGCCGGTCTCCATGCGGTGCGTGGTCTGGGCGCGCACGCGCACCTTCTCGCCCTTCTTGGGCGTCGCATTGCTGATCCAGATACGGGGGGGTCTGATCATCTTGGTTCCTCCTTACAGGCCGCAGCTGCCGGGTGCCACTTCAATGAACTGGCGTGTCATCAGCAGACGGCCATCGTTCATGCGTGCCAGCGCGCGGATGTTCTGCGAGGCGATCAGGCGCAGGCGGATCGCCGCCTCTGCCGCGCCCATGGCCGGGAAGAAATACAGGCGCGTAGCCAGCGGCACCGGATTGCTCTCGGCAATCACGATCAGCTCCTCGCACCAGTTGTTGCTGTCAATTGGCAGCGTCACGCGCACCTTGATCGGCACGGAAGACGGGTTGTCGCCCAGCACCGGCAGGTCCAGCTTCAGGCCATCGGCCAGCGGCTTGCCGCCCTTCAGGAAGTCATTCACCAGTTTGGTCACTTCCGGGCTGACCGGCGCATCGGCATTCTGTGCCAGCAGCACCGGCGACATCACGCCCAGTCCGGCACCCACGGCAGCGCCCTTGATCAACTGGCGACGCGCGGGCATCGCCAGGCTACGGTCAGAACAGGAAATCATCGAAGCGTCCCTTGATCCAGGCAAAGTCCTCCTTCACCATCTCGGTGGTGCGGACATCAATATCAATCTGCGTCTGGTGCACATGGCCGCTGGCCTTGTCCACCTCGTAGTCGAATTTGACCGCAATCTCTTCCTGCGGATCACCGTTCACCATCATGAAACAGAGGTTGTCGGGCAGGACCGGTACCACTTCCTTGCCAGCCACGCGCTCGGAAATATTGCGTGCCACGATCTTGCCGATGGCGTTGGCCACGTGCGCACTCTTCGGGTAGTAGCCGAACTGCGGCGAAATCGATCCCATCAGGTCACCGACAAAGTAGACCTTGTCATCGCTGCGCGCGGTGAAGAAGCGCGGGTCCATATCGGCCCAGCCGGTCGGCTTGCCGTCTTCATTCTTGGCAATCAGGCCAGCATGCCAGACCATGTCGGCGGCCTGGTGCGGCGGCATCAGGATGGCATCGTCAAAATCGTAGTCGCCAGCGGCGGTGACGATGCGCTTCTTGTACGGATCCAGGCTCTTCACGCCGGCATTCGGTACGTGCACGATGATGTCCGGATACAACTCCTCGAACGCCTGGCGGTAGCCTTCGCCAATCGGGCCGATCTTCGGCTTGGGATCCAGGATCAGGATCTTGCCGGGAATCTTGTTCTTCTTGATGTGCCAGGCCATCAGGCAGGCGCGCTCGTAAGGCGACGGCGGGCAGCGGTGCGGCGGCGGCGGCAGCGTCATCACCATGGTGCCGCCCTTGAAATTCTTCAGCTTGGCCTTGAGCGCCGGCATCTTCGCATTCGGGATATAGGCGCTGTTGAAATGGTCGCTGGTATAGGTCGCCGCTTCGCGGTCCTCGCCAAACCAGGCGTCAAAGGCATCGCGGATACCGCCAGACAGGATCAGGTAGTCGTAATCGACCTGGCCATGCGCGGTGCGCACGATGCGCTTGTTGCGGTCAAAGCCGTTGACTTCGGTCTGGATCAGGCGATAGCCGTACTTGTTGGCAGGGTGCGACATGTCGTGGTGCACGAAGTCGGTATTGACAATGTCCACCAGCCACTTGTTGCTCATCGGGCCGGACCAGAAGGTGGGGTTGCGTTCCAGCACCACTACATCGGCATTCGGCACCCACTGGCGCAGGTAGCGTGCGGTGGTCAGGCCGCCCCAGCCACCGCCACAAATGACGATGCGCGGGCCGCCCACATGGCGCGGCAGCAGGCGGGTTTCAGAAGTGATGACGGAAGGTGCCGCAATGGCGGACAGGGGCAAGCCGACGGCCGCACCCAGCGCCACGGCCGACGGCGCGGCCATGAAGGTTCTGCGTTTCATATAAAGAATGAAGGTCAATGCAAAAAGGGGGCGACAAGGCCACTGGCCAAAGCCAGCTGGCAAGCTTGTCGCCCCCGATGATACCCGAGTAGCATTTTGAATCACCGCTACCTCGGGTATTTACCCCTTCAGTGCTGCTTTATGCGCCCCAGATATCAGCAGTAATGGAGCGATACCAGCCGTCACCGTACAGCGCCTCCATGCGGCGGAAACGCGCATCGGCATCCAGCGGGCTCACGCCACCCGAATCCGGCAGCTCGATCACCTTGCTGCCCTCGGCCTTGTAGACGCCAGCCACGGAAATGCCGTAATCCGGCCCGATCAGGCTGTAGCAGGTATTGGCATACGAAGCCTGTGGCACCGGCTGGCCACGCAGCTGCGCGCTGATCACCGCGGCCACCAGCTTGCCCTGTGTGTTGGCGGCAAAGCCGGACTTGGGCATGGGTGCGGCAATCGTCGCATCCCCCACCACGAACACGTCCTTCACCTGGCTGGATTCGAACGTGGCACCGTTGACCGGCACCCAGCCGCTGCCATTGGTGACACCGGCTCGCTCGGCAATAAAGCCGGCCTTCTGCGGCGGAATTACGTTCAGCACATCGGCACGGTGGATCTGGCCAAACTCCGTTTCCACCTCGCGCTTGCCTGCGTCCACGCGCACCACCTCGCCGTCATCCACCTGGCCAACCCACTCGATCATGTCGCCGTACAGGGCCTTCCAGCCCTGCATGAAGAGCGCCTGCTTGGAGAATGCCGTCTTGGCATCCAGCAGCAGGATCTTGGATTTCGGCTTGTGCTGCTTGAAGTAGTGCGCCACCATGGCTGCACGCTCATACGGGCCGGGCGGGCAGCGGAACGGGTTTTCCGGAATCGTCATGACGAAGGTGCCGCCATCCTTCATGTCTTGCAGCTGGCGCTTGAGCAGTTGTGTCTGCGCGCCGGCCTTCCAGGCGTGCGGCGCCAGTTGGGCGGCAGCCTCGTCATAGCCCTGCAGCTTGTTCCACTGCATGTCCACGCCGGGCGACAGTACCAGCTTGTCCCAGCGCAGCGTAGCGCCGTTCGACAGCTTCACTGTCTTCGCGTTGGCATCGACCTGCTCGGCACTGGCATGCACCACCTCGATGCCGAGTTGGCGCAAGCCATCAAAGCCGTGGCCCAGGCTATCCCACTCCTTCAGGCCAGCCAGGTACAGGTTGGAGAACGGGCAGGTATAGAAACGCTGCGCCGGTTCCACCAGGGTGATTTTCACGTCCGGCTGGTAGCGGCGCAGATAGCGCGCCGCCGTGGCACCGCCAAAGCCGCCACCCACCACCACCACATGGGCCGAAGCCTGCTGCGCGCGTACCAGCGCAGGCGCCCCCAGCAACAGGCCGCCAGCGGCCATGCCGCCCAGAATCTGCCGACGGGAATAGGAGCTGTCATGCTGGCTCATCGCGGCACCTCCGAGAAATACTTGGCCAGGCCCTGCAGCTCGGCATCGCTGTAGCCCTTCATCAGGCGCGTCATCACGGTCGCATGCGGGACGCTGCCGGCCTTGAAATCCTGCAGGCGCTGCAGCAGGAAGTGCTCGGGCTGGCTGGCAATCGAGGGGATCGAGCCACTCGAGCGGCCATCCGTGCCATGGCAGTTGAAGCAGGTGGCAGCCGCCACCGCAATGTCCTGCAGCGCCGGCTGGGCCAGCGCCGGCATAGCCGTAGTCAAGGTGGCTGCCAGCACGGCAGCAGCAGGCAGCAGGCGCATGCGCGCCTGGCCCGAAGGGGGTGTTTCATTCCTGAAACGGGATGATTGCAGATCCAACTGGACACCTCATGATCATGGTTTACACAGGAAGGCAGGCACGTGACGCCCTACCCGCTTCGAGCCGACTTGGCTCTGGGGCATCAGCATAAGACGCAGAGCGTCACTTTTTCCACGCAACTTAGACAATTAAGAAATATGGATATCGACATCCAGACCGGGCTCGCCAAGAATTTTGAAAATTCCTTGAACCGGCTGCAAGAATGCTGCTACAATGCGTGTCTTCAGCGGCTGTAGCTCAGTTGGATTAGAGTACTTGGCTACGAACCAAGGGGTCGTGGGTTCGAATCCTGCCAGCCGCACCATACAGAAACCCGTTGCAGTTCGCTGCAACGGGTTTTTCGTTTGTCCGATACCTGAATCGCTCAGTGCATGCGCCGCCCATGCCACCAGAGCATCCCCAGCGCCAGCACGCTGAACACGGCCCCGGCATAAAAAGTGTACGCCGCTCCCAGTCGGTCCCACAGCATGCCAGCCAGCACGCTCGCCACCAGCATGGCGATGCCGCTCACCAGATTGAAGAATCCATAGCCGGTGCCGCGCAAATCTGCCGGCACGGTATCGGCCACCAGTGCCGCCAGCAAGCCTTGCGTCATCCCCAGGTGCACGCCCCACAGCGCCACGCCCGCCAGCACCACTGCCCAGTGCGCGCTGCTGGCCAGCACCAGGTCGGCCGCAATCAGCACGATCAGGCCTACTGCCAGCAGCCCCTGCCGGCTGACCCGGTCCGACAGCTTGCCAAACGGATAGGCCGACAGCGAATACACCGCATTCATCGCCACCATCACCAGCGGGATCAGCGCCAGCGCCATGCCGCCCTGCTCGGCGCGCAGCACCAGAAAGGCCTCGCTGAAACGTGCCAGCGTGAACACCGCGCCAATCGCCACCACCCACCAGTAGGCTGTGCCGAGACGTTGCAGGTTCTCGCGCCGGATCGGATTGACGCGCTTTTCGCGCACCGGGCTGGCCGGTTCGCGCAGGCCGAACAGCAGCAAGAGCACCGCCAGCACACCCGGAATCACGGCCACCCAGAACACGGCACGGAAATCATTCGCCCACAACAGCATCAGACCCACCGCCAGCAGCGGCCCGAGGAAGGCGCCCACGGTATCAAGCGATTGCCGCAGGCCGAAGGCGGCACCACGGATTTCCGGCGGCGTCAGGTCCGCCACCAGCGCATCGCGCGGCGCACCGCGTATGCCCTTGCCGACCCGGTCCAGCAGCCGCGCCGTCAGCACCAGCCCGGAGCTGCTGGCCACGGCAAATAGCGGCTTGGTCAGCGCGCCCAGCCCGTATCCGAGCACCGCCAGCCCCTTGCGCTTGCCCAGCCAGTCGCTCAGCACGCCGGAAAACACCTTCACGATCAGCGCCGTCGACTCGGCCAGCCCTTCGATGATGCCGACCGTGGTGGCGGAAGTCGCCAGCACCGTGACCATGAACAGCGGCAGCAGGCTGTGGATCATCTCCGAGGAAATATCCATCAGCAGGCTGACCAGGCCCAGCACCCAGATGCCCGCCGGCATGCCGCGCAAGCCCGACCGATTCACCGACATGCCACTCTCCTGCAGAAATTTGTCATTTTTTTACCTGCGACTTGTCACGACAGCAAATTCCGGTATACAATTTCATCTTTCAGCGGCTGTAGCTCAGTTGGATTAGAGTACTTGGCTACGAACCAAGGGGTCGTGGGTTCGAATCCTGCCAGCCGCACCATACAGAAACCCGTTGCAGTCCTGCTGCAACGGGTTTTTCGTTTGCCTGTCCATCAGCGCCCTTCCTGCCCGGCACGACGCAGATACGCGGCGTGGCCCTGCTTCATGCCCCACCAGGACAGCAGCCCCACCAGCATCAGCAGCACCGGTGCCGCGCGGAATCCCGGCAGGAAGCTGCCGCTCAGGTCGCGCACCAGGCCCCACAGCGGTGTGCCCAGCGCCAGGCCGATAAAGTAGGCCGTGCCAAAAAACGACCAGATCTTGCCAAAGTCACGCTGGCCCGCAGTTCCCGACAGCAGCAACGGCGGCTGCACGGTACCGTTGGACATGCCGGCCGCCATGAAGATCATGGCCACGAACATCAGTACCGCCGGGCTGCCATACACCATGTACGGCAGGTAGAGAAAGGTCAGCGCCTGCATGCCCAGCGACACCAGCATGGTGACGAGCATGCCGATGCGGTCATTCAGCCAGCCCAGCAGCGGCTTGAACGCCAGCAGACCCAGCGTCCAGACAATCATCAGCATCGAGAAGAAAGCCGTCTCCTCGGGCGGCTGCATTTTCAGCGGCAGCGTGGGATCGGAATAGATCGACGTGCCCTGCAGGTAGATCGCCAGCACCTGCGCCCCGGCATGCACCATGCCCATCACGATGACCATGGCGTATACCAGCCACAGCCAGGGCGAACGCAGCGCCTCGTGGTAGAGCTGACCCGGCTGGCTGGCAGGATCAGGCGAGCTCAGCGCCGGGTCAAAGCCGTGTGGCAGCAGGCCCACTTCCTGCGGCGTATCGCGCATCAGCAGCCAGGTCGCCAGCACCGGAATCACGAACACGATGACTGCGGCCAGCAGCATGGCTGCACGCCAGCCGGCACTGGACGAGACCATGGGCACCAGCAGCGACCACAGCATGCCACCCACGCCGGTACCGCCCATCACGATGCCAATCGCCGTGCCCTTGCCGCCGACAAACCAGTTGTTGACCCAGATGATGGGCACCAGATGAAAGCTCAGGCCATAGCCGGTGCCCAGCACGATGCCCGCCACATAAAAGTGCCACACTTCCGTGCTGGAGGCAAACAGCACCATGCCCACGGTCACCAGGCTGGTACCCAAGTACATCATGCGCTTGGCACCGAGCTTCGGGAACAGCGTCCTGCCCAGCAGCATCATCGACAGCACGATGGAGAGCAGCGTGAAGGTGTAGTACCAGAGAAAGGCACCGTTGCGCTGCGGGAACAGCTCCTGGATCACGTAGGGGTGAATGAAGGACAGTCCCGACAAGACGATGGAACCACCCATCATGACCAGGCAGCCCCCCAGCATGATGCGCCAATGCCAGCGGCTGAAGCCGCTTGCAGGACCCGTGCGGGCAAGAGTGGAAGTCGCCATCGGATTTCCTTGTGCTGGTTGCGCTGGAATGATTGTAAATTTCAACCATTTATCGCGGCGGGCAAAATGCAGGATTCCTTGATCTGGCGCAAGAAATCACCCGCTGCAGGCCCTATTCTGCACCGCACCATCCGGTTTTTGACAGAAGAATGTCGGTTTTCAGCTGCGCGGGCTCAGTGCATTACCCAGCAGGCGCGCGGTGATGTCCACCACCTCGACCATGCGCGCATACGGCATGCGGATCGGGCCGATCACGCCCAGCGTGCCAACCACCTGGCCGTCCACATGGTACGGCGCCGTCACCACCGACAATTCCTCGACCGGCACCACCTGGCTTTCGCCGCCGATATAGATATGCACGCCCTCGGCCTGGCTCGATTCGTCCAGCAGGCGCATCAGCAGCGTCTTTTGCTCGAACAGGTCAAAGGCACGACGCAACTGCGACATGTCGGAAGAAAAATCGCTGACCGACAGCAGGTTGCGTTCGCCCGCAATCACCACATCCTGCTCCGCGGCCGATTGCATGGCCTCGGTGCTGGCCTGGATCGCGGCCTGCATCAGGCCGGCAATTTCGCCACGCAGGCTTTCGACTTCGGTCTTGAGGCGCGCCCAGACCTGCTCCATCGCCATGCCGCTGTAATGCGCGTTCAGGTAGTTGGAAGCCTCGACCAGCTGGCTCTGGTCAAAGTCGGTTTCGGTGAACAGCACGCGGTTCTGCACATCGCCATCGGGCGAGACGATGATTACCAGGATGCGCTTTTCAGACAGGCGCAGGAATTCGATATGGCGGAATACCGAGCCACGGCGCGGGCTCATCACCACGCCAACGAATTGCGACAGGCTGGACAGCATGTTGGCTGCGCTGGCAATCACCTTCTTGGGCTGTTCGGGCGCCAGCGCCAGTTGCGGCGCAATATCCTGCAGTTCACGCGGCTGCACTGTGAGCATGGTGTCCACGAACAGGCGCAGGCCACGG